>JBBQAW010000231.1:0-6778 GCA_038316815.1 Burkholderiales bacterium | reverse complement strand
GTTCGGACGGATGTCATAGCCGGATGTGGTCGAGCCGGAGCCCACCCAGATACCGGCGCTCGCGGGAGAGTTAGCGGTGGCAACGAATCGATAGCACTTGTGCTCAGAGAATATTGCTATGCCGGCAGCAGCCACGCTAGGTCCCAGCGGGCCGCTACAAAGTTGAAAGAGTAAATGCAATGCACGCACGCGCACGCGCACACGCACGCACACGCACACGCACACGCACACGCACACGCACACGCACACGGACACACTTACACACGCAGGCCAGCGCCGGGCCGCCTCAAGCGGCCTGCGCAGCCCCCTCGGGGGGCCGGCTCGTGTACCCACCAGACGAGGGGCCTGATGTACCCCCTCGTGGGGCCGGCTGGTGTACCCGCCAGACGAGGGGCTCGCTGTACCCCCCTCGGGACCCCGGCTGGTGTAGCCACCAGGCGAGGGGCTTGCTGTACCCCCTCGGGGGGCCGGCTGGTGTAGCCACTAGACGAGGGGCCAACAATCGCCAAACTTTTCTTCCGCTACGCCGCAATGAACGCCGGCAAGTCCACGGCCTTGCTGCAAACGGCGCACAACTACGAAGAACGCGGCATGCGCGTGCGGCTGTTCACGGCTGCGCACGACAACCGCGCTGGCACCGGCGTGGTGGGCTCGCGCCTGGGGTTGCAGCGCCCGGTCGAGACCTTCGGTCCTGATACGGTCTTCGACGCCGCCCTGCTGGACGGCGCCACGCCGCTGGCCTGCGTGCTGATCGACGAAGCGCAGTTCCTGCAGCCCGAGCAGGTTCGGCAGTTGCACCGACTGGCGCACACGCACCGACTGCCCGTCATCTGCTACGGCCTGCGCAGCGACTTCCGCGGCGAATCGTTCCCCGGTGCCGCCGCCCTGCTGACGCTGGCCGACGACCTGGAAGAGATGAAGACCATTTGCGCCTGCGCGCGCAAGGCGTCGATGAACATGCGCATCGACGCCCAAGGCCGGCGCGTGAAGGAAGGCGAACAGGTGGTGATTGGCGGCAATGAACGCTATCGCGCTGTCTGCCCCAGCTGTTTCTACAGTGACGACAGTGACGCAGAGGGAGCGCCCGGTCTCTTCGGCTGAACAAAATTTATGGTTCGAGCAAGGCGGGTGGCAACGGGGACTTGGGGGGAATTCGGCGCGTTGCTGCCATGACGAGTAACAGCCTACAACGCATGCAGTGGCGTTTGCAGTGCGCGGGTGAGTGGGTGTGCCGGGCCGCCAAACTTCAATGCCTCCGCGTAGAGGCCATCGTTGTCTTTGGTTTCACGCGAAATCCAATAGGTGCGCCCCTGGCTGTCAATGAGCTTCAAGGAAGGCTGCAGCAGGTAGAGGCGTGCGACAGTGACTTGTGCGATCTGCTCCCATGAGAGGGACCTTCTGAAACCCCAGATCGTCATGAGCCGCAGTCCCTGTGCTCCGCACATCGTGGGCTGGAGGAATTAGACGATCGCGACTGCACCCGCGGTGAAGCCAATGAAGGGCCAAGTGTCTGGCCAAGTAAACGGCACGCCCTGCAGCCAAGAACTCCCGCGCGAGACCACGGCGCCGACCAACAGGCCTTGCGAAGCCTGTTGCCACAGCATTGGAATCTTGACGGGATACGCGTTCACGCTGGTCAGTAGAGAAACTCTTTGGCTCTGTGGAGGGCGAAAACACGTGGGCGATTGTGCTGCCTACCGCCGGGTCGCCAGCCAGATGCTGGGCAGGATCAACCCCGCGCCGACGGCGTGGTGCCAGCCCGGCACTTCGCCCAGCAGCCACCAGGCCAGGGCCACGGCATAGACGGGGGCCAGGTACAGCATCAGGGCCGTGCGTGCGGCGCCCAGTTCACGCTGCAGGTAGGAATGGGCGACATAGCTCAGCGCACCGGGCAGCAAGGCGGCGACAAACATCAGGCTGAGCGCCTGCGTTCCCAGCAGCGGGTAGGGCAAAGGCGGCAACAGCCACCATTCAGCCAGCGTGAAGGGCAGCAACACCAGCAGGCCGCCGGAAACGATGGCCGCGACCCTGGCCGCCGGGTCCAGCGCTGAAGGCCAGCGCCTGAGCAGCACCGAATACGCCGTCCAGGCCACGGCCGCGGCCAGCACCCAGGCGTCGCCGGCTGCGAAGCGCACCTGCAGCAGATTGCTGATGTCACCGCGAGCGATGACGAACAGCACGCCGGCCAGCGCAGACACCACCGCCAGGCGCTGTGCCGTGCGCATGCGTTCGTGCAGCAGCTTCACGCTCGCCACGGCAATGGCCACGGGCGTGGCGGCAAAGATCAGCGCCATGTTGGTGGCGCTGCTGGTCTGCCCGCCGTGGTAGACCCAGGCACCGCAAATCCACATGCCCAGCGTCCCCAGCACCAGCAGTTGCCCCGCTTCCTGCCGCAGCACGCTGCGATGGCGCCACAGCACGACGCCGACGAAGGGCAGCATCAGGCCCAGCGCCAGGGTCCAGCGCCCGAAGGCCAGCGCGTGTGGATGCACCACGCCCGCGGCCAGCCGGGCGATGAGGTAGTTCGACGACCACAGCGCCGGCACCACCCACAGCAGCAGCGAAGCCCAGCGCGCGGTGCCGCCGGGCAAGGCGGCGGCCATCAGGCGCAACGCGCCATCAGCTGCCCCATGCGAACAGCGCCCCCGGGCGCCCAGGCCGGGTTCCACTGCAGCGGGCCGGGCGGGAACAGCATCACCACCGTACTGCCCAACAGGAAGCGCCCCATCTCGACCCCGGCGGGCAGGCGGAATTCGCGGTCGGTGTAGAGCCAGTCGCGCAGCTGGCCCGGGCGCGGCGGGTTGACCACGCCATGCCAGACCGTGGCCATGCTGCCGACGATGGTGGCGCCCACCAGCACGTTGACCCAGGGCCCGTTTTCACCGTCGAAGACGCAGACCACGCGCTCGTTGCGCGCAAACAGGCCCGGCACACCGCGCGCGGTGGTGGGGTTGACCGAAAACAATTCGCCCGGCACGTGAATCATGCGCAGCAGCCGGCCGGCGCAAGGCATGTGGACGCGGTGGTAGTCGCGCGGGCTCAGGTACAGGGTGGCGAAGTGCCCGCCGTGGAAGTGCGCGGCCAGCGCCGCGTCGCCGCCCAGCAGGGCAGTGGCACTGTAGTCGTGGCCCTTGGCCTGAAAGATGCGCCCGGCGTGCACGCTGCCGAACTGGCTGATGGCGCCGTCCACCGGGCACAGCAAGCCGCCCGGGCCGGCGTCGGCCAGCGGGCGCGCACCGGGCTTCAAGGCGCGGGTGAAGAATTCATTGAAGCTGGCATAGGCAGCGGGGTCGGGGTTGGCCGCCTCGGCCATGTCGACGCCGTAGCGTTGCACGAACCAGCGCACCAGGCGCGTTGTCAGCGCGCCGCCGCGCGCGCCGGCCACCCAGCCGGCAAACTGCGTCAGGGCCTGCTTGGGCAGGAAGTATTGCGGCAGCACCGCGCGGCGCGCCGCGCGCGCCTGCTCATCGTCAAGAACCGCCATGTTCAGCGTTCAGTATTCAGCGTACAGGCGAAACTGCATGCAGCGCACGCACCGCACCGGCACCCACGGCCGCGCCAAAACGCTTGGCCAGCCTCTCGGCGACGTTTTCGTGTGGCGTGTAGTCGATGATCTCTTCGGCCTTGACGACTTCGCGCGCCACGAAGTCCAGGCTGCCCAGCTTGTCGGCCAGGCCCAGCTTGACGGCTTCTTCGCCGTTCCAGAACAGGCCGCTGAAAGTGTCAGAAGTTTCCTTCAGCCGGTCGCCGCGGCCGGCGCGCACGGTGGTGATGAACTGCTGATGAATCTGGTCCAGCATCGCCTGCGCGTAGGCGGTCTGCTGCGGGTTCTGTGGCGTAAAGGGGTCGAGCATGCCCTTGTTGCTGCCGGACGTGATGAGCCGGCGTTCGACGCCCACCTTGTCCATCAAGCCGGTGAATCCGAAACCGTCCATCAGCACGCCGATGCTGCCCACGATGCTGGCCTTGTCGACATAGATCTCGTCGGCGGCCACGGCGATGTAGTAAGCGCCCGAGGCACAGATTTCCTCGACCACGGCATAGACCTTTTTGCCGTGCTTGGCCTTCAGCCGCTTGATCTCTTCGTTCACGATGCCGCTTTGCACCGGGCTGCCGCCGCCGGAATTGATGCGCAGCACGATTGCCACGGCGCCGGCGTCTTCGAACGCACTGCGCAGCGCCCCCACCAGCAGTTCGGCGCTGGCTTCGGTGTCGGCGGCGATCTCGCCGCGCACTTCCACCAGGGCCGTGTGCGGTCTGCTGGGCGCCGTTGGCGATATGCGGTCGGACATCAGGCCCCAAGCCAGGGCCAGCACCAGGCCCAACCAGGCCAGACGGAAGAACAGGCGCCAGCGCTTGTCGTTGCGCTGCTGGCGCAGCATTTCCATGGCCACGCGTTCCAGAGAGCTTTGCAGCGCGGGGGCCAGGGCCATGCTGGCTTCGGGCGGGCGGCCAGTGGCAGGGGTGGGGCCAGGGCTGGCGCCTAGGGCGGCAGCCGGTGGCGGTGGCGGTGGCGGTGGCGGTGGCGGTGGCGGTGGCGAGATTGGGGTGTCTTCGGAGGAATTCATGGTGGGTTTTCTTCGGCCGCCGCGTTTGCGGGCGGCTTGGGTGGCACAGATGGCCGGATGTCCCGGGAAGGATACCAATGCACCTGGCCTTGGCGTTCCTGCACGGCGACTGCCGTCAGCCTGCCGCGGCCGCAGGGGCCGCCGACGCAGCGGCCGTCTTCGGGTTCATAGGTGGCGCCGTGGATGCTGCAGACGATGAAGCGCTTGTCGCTGTCGAGAAACTCGCCCGGCTGCCAGTCCATTTCCACCGGTACGTGCAGGCAGCGGTTGATGTAGGCGCGCACCACGCCGTCGAAACGCAGCACGAAGGCGCGTTGCGGGCGACCGTATTCGAGCACGTCCCAGACGTGCGCATGGCCGCCTTCTTCCAGAGCCGAGCCGGCGCACAGAAGGACCGGCACCGTGTCGTGCTCGGCCTTCCCGGTCATGCCCAAGCCCTTGCGCCGAGCCGGCTCTGCCGGTCCGCTGCAAGAGCCCCCGCGGGGGGTAGCGAACGCAGTGGGCTTGGCGGCGTCATTCAGCCACCGGTCAACAACCAGTCGTGCAATTCACGTGTGCTGTGCACCACTTGCAACGGCGCGAAGGCGGCGAAGGCCGCGCTGTCGTGCGCACCGTAGCTGACGCCGATGCTGGCCACGCCGGCGTTGGCGGCCAGCAGCAGATCGTGCGTGGTGTCGCCGATCATCAGGGTGCGCTCAGGCGGCACGCCCAACTCGCGCATCAGTTCATGCAGCATCAGCGGGTCTGGCTTGCTGGCGGTCTCGTCGGCCGTGCGCGTGGCGTCGAACAGCCCGTGCAGTTGCGAATGCGCCAGTGCGTGGTCCAGCCCGCGCCGGTTTTTGCCGGTGGCTACAGCCAGCAGGTGATTCTTCGCTTTCAGCGCCTGCAGCATCGGCACCGTGCCGTCGAAAAGCACCAGCGCGTCCTGGCTGGCAAAGTAATGATGGCGGTAGCGCAGGCCCAGTTCGGGGTATCGATCGGGCGGCAGACCGGGCACGACGTGCGTCAGCGCGTCCTGCAGGCCCAGGCCGATGACATAAGCCGCGGCGGCATTGCTGGGCACCGGCGCGCCGATGTCGCAGCACGCCGCCTGGATGCATTGCACGATCAGGCCGGTGCTGTCGGACAGCGTGCCGTCCCAGTCGAAGGCGATGAGGTCGAAACGTCGCGTACTGGTCATAAGGTCATAGGGTGACAGGCAGGGTCACAGGCAGGGTCACAGGCGCGTGAGAAGTGTCTGGCATTCGGCCGGCAGGGGTGCGGCCAGGGTGATGCGTTCGCCAGTGGCGGGGTGGTCGAAGGCCAGTTCGCGGGCGTGCAGGAACATGCGCGCGAAGTGCTGGTCGCGCGCAAAAACCTTGTTGCGCGTGAAGTCGCCGTACTTGGGGTCGCCCACGATGGGGTGGCCGGCATGCGCCAGGTGCACGCGAATCTGGTGCGTGCGGCCGGTCTTGATGCTCACGTCCAACAGGGTGCAGGGCCCGGCGGGCTGTTGCGCCTTGATGAGGGTGATCGACCGCCGGCCGTCGGCATGCGTGTCTGGCACCACGTTGACATGGCGTTCACCGGCCCCGTCCAGCGTCTTGTGCAGCGCCTGGTCGATGACTTTCAGGTTCTTCGGCCAGGCGCCAAATACCAGCGCGGCGTAGGTCTTGCCGGTGTCGCGGGCCCGAAACTGCTCTTGCAGCGCCACCAGAGCGCTGCGTTTCTTGGCCAGCAGCAGCACGCCCGATGTTTCCTTGTCCAGGCGGTGCACCAGTTCCAGAAACTTCGCCTTGTCGCCCAGGCTCTGGTGGGTCTGGCGGCTCTGGCGCAGTTGTTCGATCACACCGAAACTGACCCCGCTGCCGCCATGGACCGCCACGCCGGCGGGTTTGGCAATCGCCAGCAGGTATTCATCTTCCAGCAGCACCGGAAATTCGCGCGCCGGCACGAACACGGTCGAAGGCTCGGGCAGGCGCACCGGCGGCACGCGGATCTCGTCACCTTCGGCCACGCGCGTATCGGCCGCGGCGCGGCCCTTGTTGACGCGCACTTCGCCAGAGCGGATGACGCGGTAGACATGCGTCTTGGGCACGCCTTTCAGGATGCGAATCAAGAAATTGTCCAGGCGCTGACCGGCGGAGTCGGCGTCGACGGTCAAACGCTGCACCGCCGGGGCGGCGGGCTGCGCTTTGCCACCCGCTTTGACCTCTATACTGCGACGCTCC
>JBBQAW010000230.1:0-6799 GCA_038316815.1 Burkholderiales bacterium | reverse complement strand
CGTGGGCATGTTCACCGGCATGCCGTTGATGCGCGTGGCGAAGTCGGTGCCGTGGTCGAGGTTGAAGCCGCGCAGGAAATACTGGTTCGCCTTGCCGTCGCCACTGTGCTGCGTGACGATGACCCCGGGCACGAATTCCAGCACCTCGCCCGGGCGCTGGGCCGGGCGGCTTTGCAGCAATTCACGCCGGATGGTGCCGGCCGATGCCGCGTCCTGCGTGCCGACGGCGTTGTCGTAGTGGCCCTGCACGATGATGGTCTGCGGCGCACCCGTCACGGGACCGCCGTGGTTGGCCAGGGCGGTGGTGCTGGTGCAGGCGGCCAGTGCTGCGGAGGCCAGAGTGTGAAGGCGCATGAGTGACGGGTGTGTTCGAAAGGCAGGAACCGGGTTGTACGCTTTCCGGGGGAATTTGGATGCGCGGCGACGGCGTTGCGCGGCCGCGTCTTTCGCCCCGTATTTCGGCCCGTATTTCGCCCCGTCCCTCGCCCAGCTACTTGGTCCCGAACAGCCTGTCGCCCGCATCGCCCAGCCCCGGCACGATGTAGCCGTGTTCGTTCAGCTGCCGGTCGATGGCGGCGGTGTAGACCGGCACGTCCGGGTGTGCGTCATGAAAGCGCTTCAGGCCCTCGGGTGCGGCCAACAGGCAGACGAAGCGGATCGACTTCGGCTTCGTCTCCTTCAGCCTTTCGACGGCGGCCACGGCCGAATTGCCGGTGGCCAGCATCGGGTCCAGCACGATGGCGTCGCGGTCGGCCATGTCGTGCGGCATCTTGAAGTAGTACTCCACCGCCACCAGGCTTTTCGGGTCGCGGTACAGGCCCACATGGCCCACGCGCGCGCCGGGCACGACGTCGAGCATGCCGTCCAGAAAACCGTTGCCGGCGCGCATGATGACCACGAACACCGTCTTCTTGCCGTCGATCACCGGCGCCTGCATCGTTTCGAGCGGCGTTTCGATCTCGATCAGCTGCGTGGGCATGTCGCGCGTCACCTCATACGCCATCAGCATGCTGATTTCATGCAGCAGACGGCGGAAGTTGTTGGTGCTGCGGTCCTTCTGGCGCATCAGCGTCAGCTTGTGCTGCACCAGCGGGTGGGTGATGTGGTGAACGACGGGGGTGCTCATGCGCGGCCTGCGGTGGAAAGCGGTGAACCAAGCATAAGGGGTGCCTGCTATTGCGAGACACCCATGCCAACCACCCGTGCAGACCGCCCCGGCGGGCAAGTTGTCAGCGGTGGCGACGGCGCACCAGCAGGCCCATGACCCCCAGGCCCGCCAGCAGCAGCGCGGTGGTGCCGGGTTCAGGCACGGCAGCCACGTAGGCGCGGTCCAGCACCAGGTCCTTGGACATACCGCCCAGGGTGGTGAAGCTCAGGGTCACGGCGTAGCTGCCAGCCTGCAGCGGCAGCACGGCGTTGTAGGCCATCCAGGTGGCGGCGGGCAGGGTGCTCAGGTCGACGCTGGTAATGAAGCTGCCGATGCTCATTGTCAGCATCGCGTTGCCGGCATTGGCCATGCCGTTGGCGGGCAGGTAGCCCGAGATGCCGACGTTGAACAGGCCATCGGCGGCGACCGTGATCGTCTGCGAAAGCGTCTGCACGGTCTGGTCGTCGACGAAGTAGTAAGCCCTGTTGCCGACGGCGTCGGGGCTCAGGTTGCCGGTGCTGTTGTCGGTGGGCACCAGTTCGCCAAACGCGCCGGGCAGCGTGTTGAAAGCGATGGCGCTGACCGGGTAGGCGGTGCCGGCGGACTGGGTAACGGTCCAGCCCGTCAGGCCGCCTTCGAAGCTGCCATCGGCCAGCAGGTTCTGGGCTGGGGCCAGCATGGGCAGGCTCAGGGCAGCGGCGATCAGCAGTTTGTTCATGGTATTTCTTCTGGGTAGACAGGGTTTGGAATGACCAGACTATGCGGGTATGTTTGAAGGCCTGCAGCCCCGCGAACCGATGCCACGGGCCCTTTATTTCGTTGAATAAGTCTGGCTTTTGCGGCGGGTATGTAAGTGCTGTGCATCACTGCTCGAAATGATGCGCTTCATACTCATCGGGGCAGATATTCGTGAACGAGTTCCAAAATTGCGCTCAAGAAAATCACGGCGCGGCCGACTGCCCCAGTCGGCAAGGGCGGGCACTTGGCCTCATCATCGCGGGCACCGTCCCGCACCTTGTTGGCGCGGGCCCGCCCCCCAAGCCATGCACGAGATGTTTGCCTTTCCTGCCGCGCTATTGCCTGCCGACGATGTTGCGCGCTGAACGCTTCGCCCCTGCTGCAGTGGTGCCGGCGGAAGCACCGCCCGGCCCTGCGCCACTGACCCACCACGAGATCCTGCGCCTGGCCGAGCCCTTCAGCCGCGCCGGGCGCAGCGTAGACCTGCCCGCCAGCAACAGGCTGGCGCGCCGGCTGGCCTTCCGCCCGCGCATGCATGCCGCTGAAAGCGCGATGCCGGCCGTTCGTGAAGACTTGCTGCTCGATGCTTCGGGCAACAGCTGGTTTGCCCTGCACCGGTCTGTACACCCCGCCGCCGCGCTGGCCGTAGGCGAAGTGGCAACGCTGCAGGCCGAAGGCGCCAACCCGGCCGAACTGCTGGCCTGGGTCGACGCACTGCCCGCGGCCCGGCAGTGGCAGCAGGCTGCGGGCGTCACCATCGCGCTGGGCCACAAGCTGCAAGCCGCCGGCCGCGGGCAGACCGAACCCGTCCTGAGTCTGATGCGGGCCGCCGCCAGCCTGGCCGGCCTGGCCATCGTGATGACGGTGCCTCGCGTGAAGAACGTGGCGGCCGAACTGCAGCTGAGCCCGGTTACGGGCGCGGGGGCGGGGGCCCCACCGGCCCCCCATGCCTTGCCCGAAGACCTGCTGGCCGTGCTGGGCCTGGACTGGTCGCGCCTGACCCGGCACAGCGGCGGCTGGCGCGCCAGCCTGCGCCTGCGTGGCGAGGGTGCAGCGCGCGGGCTGGACGCCGAAGCCAAGTTCCACCGCACCATCGAACACCTGGCCCGGGTGCTGGCTGCGCTGCCCGCGACCTTCCACGACGCCTACCGGGGCGCACGCTGGCGCGTCACGCTGCGGCGCGGCTTTCCGCTTCTGGTGTGCCTGCTGGTGATTGGGGCGGCCGCCGCCGTGCCGCTGCTGGACCTGGGGCCGGGCTCGGTCTACCGCATGCTGATCTTCAACGCCCCGCCTTTGCTGATGCTGTGGCTGTTCACGATGCGCGATCTGCCGCGCTTCGAGATTCCGCCCCTGCCGCGGCCTCTGCCGACCGATGCCTGGGTGCCGATGCGGCTTTCCTCTGCGCCCATGGCCCACCTGAACCGCGAAGAAAGTGCGCCATGAACGGCAACCCGCTCAACATCCCGCCGGTCTCCATTGCCACTGCCAAGGCGGCGTTGATCGAACAGTTTGCCCATCCGCGCCTGCGCCAGCGCGCCACCATGCTGTGGGGGCCGCGGGGCGTGGGCAAGTCGTCGGTCGTGCGGCAGGTGGCGGCGCACTTTGGCGTGCCTTTGGTCGACCTGCGGCTGACGACCATCGAACCTGTGGACCTGCGCGGCGCCATCTATGCCGACGAAGTGCAGGGCAAGACAGTTTGGTTTCCGCCTGAATTTCTGCCCGGTCCGGATCAACCCCAGGGCCTGCTGTTTCTGGACGAACTGACCGCTGCCGACCAGCGCCTGCAGATCAGCGCCTATTCATTGATTCTCGACCGGCGCGTGGGCCATTACCACCTGCCCGATGGCTGGCAGGTGGTGGCCGCCGGCAATGCCAGCTTCCACGGCGCTGTCAGCCACGACATGGGCACGGCGCTGGCCGACCGCATGTTCCATTTCAATGTGCAGACCGCCATCGACGCCTTCCTGGCCCATGCCACCGGCAACCGTTTTGCGCCCGAGGTCATGGCCTATCTGCGCGTGCGGCCCGACCGCCTGGACGACACGCAGTCGCAGTTGGCGAATGACCATCTGGTCGGCGCCAGCCCGCGCGGCTGGGAAGACGTGTCGAGCGTGCTGCAGTCCGGCCTGGGCGAAGCGGCGCAGCGCGTCTTCGTGCAGGGCCGCATCGGCGCGGCCAATGCCGCCGAATTCTTCGGTGTGCTGCGCGAGTTGCAGGCCGGCACCGACGTGCTGCGTCTGCTGGCTGCGCAGCGCGGCCCCGAGACCCTGGCGCTGCTGCCGCGCAGCCTGGACGGCCTGTACGGCCTGGTCTACGGTCTGCTGGCAGCCTGCACCGAAGCGCCCAAGCTGACGCGCGCGCTGGAAATCATCGAACAACTGCCCGAACTGCGCGGCCAGATTGGCAGCGGCGTGGCCCTGCCACTGCGCGAGGCGCAGACGCTGGCGATGGAACTGCTGCTGCAGCGCGCGCTTGAAACCGGCCTGGAAGGCGCCGTGCTGGACAGCCCGGCCTACCAGCGTTATGCCGAACAGCGCCGGCGGGACGGGCTCGATGGCTGAAGCGCAGGGGGCGCCGAGACCGTCGCCATCGCCGCCTTCGCCAGATTCCCCCGTGTCGGCACTGCCGCCGGGTGAACACCGCGGCACGCGCGCTATCCAGCGCCTGGTCGAGTTTGCGCCGTCCACCGGCGGGCTGGCGCTGTGGGTTCGGCACCGCGACCTGAACACGGACGAAGACGACCGAGGCGACCCAGGCGACGATCGTGACGAGCACACCCCCGTCTGGACCGATGGTCAAACCCTGCACTACCGCCCCGCCTTCAGCGCGCTGCCGCTGCAAGAACAGGCCGGCTGGGTGGCGCACCAGGTGCTGCACATCGCGCTGCGTCACCCGCAGCGTTTCCTGCAGATGCAGCAGCGACTGGGCGACGTGGACCTGCGCTTGTTCAACACCTGCGCCGACGCCATCGTCAACAGCGCCCTGTCGCACCTGGGCTGGCTGAGCATGCCCAAGGACGCCGTGCGCCTGCCGCCGTTGCTGGCCGCCACTCTGGCGCTGGAACAAAACACCGAGACCGCGCTGGCGCAATGGGACGTTGAACGCCTGTACCGCACGATGGACGACCGCAGGCCGCCGGTCCGTGCGGCCAAGAACAGCCGCCAGGACGGCCCGCGTGCGGCGCGCACCCGCGCCTTCGGCGGGCGCGGGCAGCAGGACCTGCGGCCGCAACCCGGGGCGAAGTCGGCGCCTGAAGTGGAAGCTGAACAAGCGCGCGACTGGCGCGAACGCCTGCAGCGCGCACATGCGGGTGATGGCGCGCATTCGCTGCTGCGCGGCTTGCTGGCCGACCTGCCGCGCACGCACACGCCCTGGGAACAGGTGCTGCGCACGCAGGTGGCGCGCGCGCTGGCGCAGCAGCCGGCGGTGTCTTGGTCGCGGCCCTCGCGGTCCTACATGGCCAACCAGGGCCGCATCAGAAGTGGCTGCCCCGGTTTGCCTGGCCAGCCCAGGCGCGGCCCGGCCGGCGTGCCCGTGCGCCGCATGCCCTGGGAACCTGGCCGAAGCAGCACCCGCCCGGTGCCGCGGCTGGTGCTGGTGGTTGACGTTTCGGGCTCGATCGACGACGCGTTGATGCAGCGCTTCGCGCGCGAGATCGAAGCCCTGTCGCGCCGCCTGGCGGCCAGCCTGGTGCTGGTGATTGGCGGCGACCATGTGCAGCAGGTGCTGACGCACCGCCCCGGGCGCACGACGCTGGCCGAGATGCTGAAGCTGCTGCGCTTCGACGGCGGCGGCACCGACTTCACGCCGCTGCTGAGCGAGGCCGCCGAACACCGCCCCGACCTGGTGGTGGTGCTGACCGACCTGGACGGCCCCGCCCGCATGCGCCCGGCCTGCCCGGTGCTGTGGGCGGTGCCCGAGGCCCATGCCGCGGCGGTGGCGCCGTTTGGGCGCAAGCTGGTGCTGGCCTGATTCAGCGTCTGCGGCCTTGCGCCTTGCGCCTGGCGTGCGCTGTCAGAACGAAATCAGTTCGTCGCCGGGTTCAGCCACACAGCCCTCAGCGATGGGCTGCCAGCCGCGGCGCAACAGCATGTGAACGCCGTTGTGGCAGAACTCCAGCCGAATGGCGGCGGGTTCACGCTGGCGCACGAAGGCCTCGATTGCCGCCGGCATGCTGACGCGGTACTGCGCCGCGGCCAGGTCTTCGGCCGGGTGGTCGTCTTCGTGCAGCCAGGGCATGGCGCTGGCCAGCCACATCAGCGGCCGGTTGTTCACGCGCAGCACCTGCGGCTGGTAGCCGGCTTCACGCAGCCAGGCCTGGGCGGCGGCGCGCGGCGCTGCATCGGGCGCGGGCGGCGGGCCCCAGGCCAGCGCCAGCGTCTCGACCAGCCACTGGTTGCAGTTCTGGTACTGCAGCGCCCAGGCATGGGCGTTGGCGCTGTAACGCGGGTGCAGGGCCTGCAAGGCACGCGCCTTGTCCAGCGCCTGCGTGGCCAGCGCTTCGGCAGCCGGCGTGGGCAGCAGCACGGCGCTGAACCAGCCGGTGCCGGGGTCTTCTGCGCCCAGAAGGAAGCCGGGCACGCCCTGGTCGAACAGGCGCGGTTGGCCCTCTTCGCAGTCGTAGTAAAGCTGGCGTACCGACCAGGGCGCGTTCGGGCTTTCGCGCAGGCTGATGCCGCCGTGTGAATAGCGCAGGCCGAAGCGCGACAGGTCCAGCCCCGAGCGCGCGACGATGGCCAGCGGCTGGCCGCTGGCGTCCAGCGTGGCCTTGATGAAGGCCGCGAAACGAAAGAGGCGGTCCTGCTGCTGCACGCTGACCGCAGGTGCTGTCGCGCAATGCTGCTGCACCAGGGCCGATGCAGCGGCTGGGACGGCAAGGCCGGTGGCCAGCGCAGCCAGTGCGCTGGCTGCGGC
>JBBQAW010000229.1:0-6818 GCA_038316815.1 Burkholderiales bacterium | reverse complement strand
AGCGGTCTTGGGTGTGCCGTCGGCGTTCAACAGTTCGGTGTAGGGCAGCGCCACCACACGGCCTGCTGGCACGCGCGCCGCGGCCTGCTTGCCTGATGCGACGAAGACCTTGGGGAACTCGCCCTTCGTGGCTTGCGGGTCCGTCACGAGCACGGCCTGCCGCTTTGGTGCCCATTCAGTGGTCTGCGGGGTTTGCGGTGGTTGCGGAGGTTGCGGGGGTTGTGCAGCAAGCGCATTGGGGGCATTGGGTGCGTTGGGTGCGTTGGGTGCGATTTGGGTGGTGGCTGACACCGCCATGCCTGTGGGTCCCGCATTCGCGCCGACCGTCGTGGGCTTCCTGGTCAGCTCGAAGCCGCGCAACGCCCAGTCGTCGGGTGAATCCATCAGCACCGACACCTTCTGGTGGCCCAGGTGCTCCAAAGCCAGGAACGCCAGCGCAGCGTTCGGCGTGATGCCCCCGTCGGCCATCAGCACCACCTCGTGCGCCGGGTTCACGCCGGCCGGGCCCAGCAGGGCGGCCAAGGCCTCGGGCTGGCGGAGGTGGCTGCGGAAGGTGTCGGCGGGAATGTTCAGCGCAAAGGGCACATGGCCCAGCCCGTAGGCCGTGGCTGCGCGCACGTCGACGATGTTGATCTCCGCCACGCCGAAGGCACGCAGCATGGGCGCGTTCCAGCCCGCCAGCCAGGCACTGTGGCGCTGAATTTGCGGTGCGCTGTAGGTCCAGAAAGGCAGGCCTCGGTCATCGCGCAGCCATTCGCGCTGCGATTCCAGGTACAGCTTGGTCTGCGGGTGCCCGGCCAGGAACTTCAACGCGAACCATGGCACCGCTGCCGCCACGCCGCCGCCGCAGTGCGTGTGCACCACCTGTGTGGATTGGATGCCAAGGTAGCGCGCCATTCGTTTGATCTCTTCGGGCGACTTGAAGGTCTTGTCGGCGTTGAAGAAGTCTTCGCTGGGCATCAGCACGGCGTTCGGCACATGGCCGGCGCGGTCAAAGAACTTTTGCGCGCCGAAGTGGTGTTCGGGTTCCAGCGCGTCGACCAGCACATGGCCGTTGCGGTCGCCCGAAGCGGCCATGAATTCCGGCAGCCGCACGCGCACTTCATCGCGTACCGCGCCGACTCGGAAGCTGCCGCTGGCCGGCGGTGGCGTCGGTTCCTGTGTGACGGCGCCGCCTTCGGCGCGCCACTTCGCCAGGCCACCGTCGAGGATGTACAGGTTGGTGGCTGCCGCGCCGTAGTAGTACAAGTCGTAGAACAGCCGCGGCGCCATGATGTCGCCGCCCTGGTCGTAGACAACGACCTTGCGGCCAGGGCTGACGCCCCAGGACTGGATGCGCTGCGCCATTGCCGCCCGGGTGGGTTCGCGCACGCCGTAGCGGTACAGGTCGGCGCTGACCGCGCCCGGTATGTGGCCGGCCAGATGATGCGGCGTGACCGACGCGTCTAGCAGCACGACGTCCGCGCGGTGCTTTTTCAGCCACGCCACGCTGACCAGGCGGCCCTGCTGGCCGCCTTCAGCCGCTGTAGATGCTGTTGTTGCGGCGGGTGCGGCCCACGCGGCAACGACCAGGAAACTGCTCAGCAGCAGCGCAAGCCAGCGGCGCAGGGTTGACGGCATGAAGTTCTCCTCGTGTTCCGGCGGGGTCCGGGATTTCGAGGCGACTGTGTGGCGTTCCCGCCGCGCCGGCCAGCGGCGGCCGACGAACTGCGGCTGCCGATGCCTGAGGTACAACGTGCATTGACGAGCCGGGGGCGAGCCTTTCCGCACCTTTCCCATCGCCAGCGAGACTAAAGGCAGCAGACTCAATCCCGGTTCCTTTAAAAATTCGTTGTGCCTGTCATTTGCTGAAGCCATCGTTTTTTAATTTCAACCAATTCGCGCTGTGTCGCAGCCGGGTCAATCTCTGCCTCACCGACCGCCGTGCTGATGTAGCGAGAGATGTTCAAGTTGAATTCGTTTTTCTCGATCTCTGCCATGTCCACTGCGCGCGCATAGCGTGGCTGTGACGCGCGGGTTTGATAGGTGTTGACGATCTTGTCAATGTGATCTTGGGTCAGCTGGTTCTGGCGCTTGCCTTTCACGAAGTGCTCGGCCGCGTTGATGAACAGCACGTCATCCGGCTTCTTGCACATCTTCAGCACCAGGATGCACACCGGGATGCCGGTGGAATAAAACAGATTCGCTGGCAGGCCAATCACGGTGTCTATGTGGCCGTCTCTCAGCAGCTTGGTTCGGATGCGTCCTTCGGCGCCGCCACGGAACAGCACGCCGTGCGGCAGGATGATGGCCATCGCGCCTTCGTCCTTCAGAAAGTGAAAGCCGTGCAGCAGAAAGGCGAAGTCGGCCGCCGACTTGGGGGCCAGGCCGTGGTTCTTGAAACGCACGTCGTCGGTCAGCGCATCCGTTGGTTCCCAGCGGTAGCTGAAAGGCGGGTTGGCCACGATGGCGTCGAACGCGGGCTTCTTGGCCGGGTTGAGCTCTCGCAGCATCTCCCAGTCGTTGATCAGCGTGTCGCCGTGGAAGATCTCGAACTCGGTGTCCTTCACACCGTGCAGCAGCATGTTCATGCGCGCCAGGTTGTAGGTGGTGATGTTCTTCTCATGGCCGTAAATCTTGCCAAAACCGTGCGGCCCATGCGCTTGCGCACGTTCAGCAAGAGCGAGCCTGAGCCGCAGGCAAAGTTCATCACGCTGTCCGGGCGCGTCCGAGGGCCAGTCTTGGGTTCCTGGCTGTCGAGCGTGACGATGGTGGACAGGATGCCGGAGATCTGCTGCGGCGTGTAGAACTCACCCGCCTTCTTGCCCAAGCCTGCCGCAAACTGGCCAATCAAATATTCATGCGCATCGCCCAGCGCGTTAATGTCGGTGGAAAAGCTCGCCAGCCCTTCGGCGATTTTCTGGATGACGGTGCTGAGCTTGGAATTACGCTCGGTGTAGTTTTTCCCCAGCTTGGGCGAGCAGAGGTCAATCTCTGAAAACAGCCCCTGGAACGTGCTCTCGAACGATTCGGTTTCGATGTATTTGAACCCGGCCTGCAGCGTGTTGAGCAACTCGCTGTCCTGCGTGCGCGCCATCTGCGCCATGCTGTTCCACAGGTGCTGCGCCGCAATAACGTCGTGCACCTGGCGACGCATTTGCTTCTCGAACGCGGGCACGTCGTCCAGGTTGCCCTCGTACCAGCGTTGCAAGGGTGTCGATACAGCGCTGTCGATCTTGGCAAGGTAGTCCGCGCCAAGTTCCTTCTTCGCCGCCGTCACGTAGTTGTCCGACAAGTAGCGCAGGAACAGGAACGAAAGCATGCAGTCGCGGAAATCGTCTGCGTCCATCGCCCCGCGCAGCTGCGCGGCAATGGCCCAGACGGTGTTGCCAAGCTATTGGTTCTGTTCAATCATGGGGCTGTCGGCTTTGTGGCCTTTTGCTGCGTCAGCTCTGCGGCCGTGATGCGGAGCAAACGCCCGTCTTTGACGATGACCAGATGGGTATCGGTCTGTATGGCGGTCTTGCGGGCAGATTGCGCCGCGCGGCGCAACGCGCCCAAAGCCGCGCGCACATCCGGATCCTTGGCGTTTGCCACTTCGTCAGCATTCATTCGTTTTCACCCCACTGCAACAGCACCGGCTCTGCGCCCATGTTGTCAAATTCAGCCCAAGCGTTCACTGCGCCTTTGTAGACGCGTTCAAAATTATCCATGCCTGCCGCAAAACGGCGACGGATCACATCCTCGGGGATGTCGTGTCCGCCTTGCAACACCCGCTGTGCCACCCGCGCAATGGCCGTCTCGGCATCAGGCAGGCGCAGGAAAAACAGACTGACGTGGTATCCCTGTTCGCGCCACTGCCTAATGCGCTCCACATACGCCAGCCCCGCCAGCGTCGTCTCAAGGGCAAAACTGTCACCTTTACGCGTACAGGCTTCCATTTCTAACAGCATCAAACGCCCGGCCTTGATGGCTGCTCGCTCCGGCGCGAAGGGCGACAGCCCCGCCGCAATCAAGTCGGCGTTGATGAAGCGCGGGCATTGCGCCTCTTGCGGCAAAAACGAACGTGCAAAAGTGGTTTTTCCCGCCCCGTTTGGCCCCGCGATGATGATGATTTTTGGGGTCATGCCCTGACCTCTTTCGCGTTCCACGGGTGACCTGCTTCATATCCACGAACCGTCGAGCAATCCACGACAACTGCCGCAGGAGCCAACCGCATTTGAGTCGCCAAGGTTTCCTTGATAACTCCCAGCAGGATAATTTGGCTGCGGCAGACTTCGGTAGTGCAGAGGATCGGTTCGCTCATGCTTCACTCCGCATGCCGTACAAAGCTGTAATAGCCGTTACCGGGGTCGTTCTTGTATTCAACGATCTGTTCCATCGCCCGCCGCGGGCTCAGTGTCAAGGTCTTCAGCTCGACTTGCACGCACGGCACACCCGTTGATGAGGATCAACACGTCGTAGCGGTGGTGGCTATTGTCGGTGTTGATGCGCAGCTGGTTGAGGACCTCAAAGGTGTTCTTGCACCAGTCCTTGATGTTGACCAGGGTGTAGTTCAGCGGGGTGCCGTCGTCACGCGTGAACGCATTGCGCTGGCGCAGGGTGCTGGCGGCAGCAAACACATCGGCGGTGACGATGCCGTCCAGCAGGCGGGCAAATTCGCCATCCGACAGGTGCACACGGTTCAGAGTTTCGAACTTCCGGCTGAAGTTGCGCTCCAGCGCAGCACGGTCGTGAATATCGGCGCGGTATTCGTACTTGAGGTTTCGGAGCTTGCCGATGAAACCGTATTCGACCTGTTCTCCCCTGACGACGTGGCTCGGAGTGACGGTCGGCTGGTCGCAGCTTGGATTGGATGAAGGCATGGGCGCGCGCTGAAGTGATCGCCTGAATGGGTGTCGTTCAAGTAGCCGACGCACCGAAGTCGTAGCCCCTGAGTCTACGTAACTGAGGGCCACGCGTGATTCTGGATTTTTGCGTTCCGGGCGCTCAGCTTGTCGGCGGCGCAAGAAAAAACCCGCCGGGTTCGTCGGCGGGTCAAGGTTTAAGGCGCTGTGCGTTCTGCAGGGCCGGTTTGCTCAGGCCGTCACGCCGCGAGCAGTCTCCGCATACTCATCGATCTGGTCGAAGTTCATGTAGCGGTAGACCTTGTCGCCATCGGCATTGATCACGCCCATGTCGGCGTGGTATTCGGCCACGGTCGGCAGCCGGCCCAGCTTCGATGCAATGGCCGCCAGTTCGGCCGAAGCCAGAAACACGTTGGCGTTCTTGCCCAGCCGGTTCGGGAAGTTGCGCGTGCTGGTGCTGACCACCGTGGCGCCTTCGCGCACCTGCGCCTGGTTGCCCATGCACAGGCTGCAGCCGGGCATTTCAGTGCGCGCGCCAGCGCTGCCGAAGTTGGCGTAATGACCTTCCTTGGTCAGTTCGGCCGCGTCCATCTTGGTGGGTGGTGCGATCCACAGCTTGACCGGGATGTCGCGCTTGCCTTCCAGCAGCTTGCTGGCGGCGCGGAAGTGGCCGATGTTGGTCATGCAGCTGCCGATGAAGGCTTCGTCGATCTGGGTGCCCGCCACTTCAGACAGGAACTTGGCGTCGTCCGGGTCGTTCGGGCAGCACAGGATGGGTTCCTTGATCTCGGTCAGGTCGATCTCGATCACGTGCGCGTATTCGGCATCGGCGTCGGGCTGCAGCAGGGTGGGTGCGGCCAGCCAGGCCTGCATTTTGGCAATGCGGCGCTCGATGCTGCGCTTGTCCTGGTAGCCCTGCGCGATCATGTTTTTCAGCAGCACGATGTTGCTGTTCAGGTATTCGATGACCGGTTCTTTGTTCAGCCGGATGGTGCAGCCGGCGGCGCTGCGTTCGGCGCTGGCGTCGCTCAGCTCGAAGGCTTGTTCGACTTTCAGGTTTGGCAGGCCTTCGATTTCAAGAATGCGCCCGCTGAAGGCATTGACCTTGCCTGACTTGGCCACCGTCAGCAGACCTTGCTTGATGGCGTAAAGCGGAATGGCGTGTACCAAGTCGCGCAGCGTGACGCCGGGCTGCATCTCGCCCTTGAAGCGCACCAGCACGCTCTCGGGCATGTCCAGTGGCATCACGCCGGTGGCCGCACCAAAGGCCACCAAACCGCTGCCGGCCGGAAAACTGATGCCGATCGGAAACCGCGTGTGGCTGTCGCCGCCGGTGCCCACGGTGTCGGGCAGCAGCATGCGGTTCAACCAGCTGTGGATGATGCCGTCGCCCGGCTTCAGGCTGATGCCGCCGCGGTTGCTGATGAAGGCGGGCAATTCACGGTGAGTCTTCACGTCCACCGGCTTGGGGTAGGCGGCGGTGTGGCAGAAGCTTTGCATCACCAGGTCGGCACTGAAGCCCAGGCAGGCCAGGTCTTTCAGTTCGTCGCGCGTCATCGGGCCGGTGGTGTCCTGGCTGCCGATGCTGGTCATGCGGGGTTCGCAGTAGGTGCCTGGGCGCATGCCTTGACCCTCTGGAAGCCCACAGGCGCGGCCCACCATCTTCTGCGCCAGGGTGTAGCCGGCCTTCGTGGCCATGGGCGGCTGGGGCAGGCGGAACAGGCTGCTGACCGGCAGGCCCAGGAATTCACGCGCCTTGGCCGTCAGGCTGCGGCCGATGATCAGGTTGATGCGGCCGCCGGCGCGCACTTCGTCGAACAGCACTTCGCTGCGCAGCTTGAATTCGGTGACGAGCTCGCCGTTCTTCATGATCTTGCCGGCATAGGGCTGGATGTCGATGACGTCGCCCATCTCCAGCGCCGAGACGTCGACTTCGATCGGCAGCGCGCCGCTGTCTTCTTGCGTATTGAAAAAGATCGGCGCGATCTTGCC
>JBBQAW010000228.1:0-6955 GCA_038316815.1 Burkholderiales bacterium | reverse complement strand
TTCCCGCGGCGCAGCCGCGTCTTTGCAGGCAACGCCAGTGAGCCGGCCACGCTGGCGCAGATGCTCACGGGCCTGGGTGCACCGCCCGGGGCCACGGTGGTGATGGATGCGGGCATTGCCACTGAGACCAACCTGACATGGCTGCGCGAGAAGGGCTATCACTACGTCGTGGTCTCACGGCTGCGCGAGCGGCAGTTCGACCCGGCCCAGTCCACCGAGGTGGCGTCCGCAGGCGGGGTGAAGATCAAGATCCAGCGCGTGCTGGACGCGCAGGGGCACGCGCTGCTGTACTGCCATTCACCGGCACGCGAACAAAAAGACCGCGCCATTGATGACACCAAGGCCGCCGGCTTCGAGGCCGTGCTGGCCAAGCTGCAAGATTCCTTGATCAAACCGCGTGGCACCAAGGGTCTGGCCAAGATCATGGAGCGGCTCGGGCGTGCCCAGCAGCGCTATTCGCGTGCAGCGCAGCAGTACAACGTCGAGATCGCCAAGGACGACACCGGGCTGCTGGTGCAGGCCATCACCTGGACCAAGAAGATCAAGCCCGGCAGCGCAGCCATGCACCCCGGCGTGTACTGCCTGCGCACGACGCTGGTGGCGCTCGACAACGCCACGCTGTGGCGCACGTACACGATGCTGACCAACCTGGAGTCGGTGTTCCGCAGCTTGAAGACCGACCTGGGCCTGCGCCCGGTGTTCCACCAGGTGGAGCGCCGTGTAGAGCGCCGAGTGGAGCGCCGTGTAGAAGGGCACCTGTTCATCAGCGTGCTGGCTCACCACTTCGTGCACATGCTGCGCCTGCGGCTCAAGGCCAAGGGCGTCGACGACAGCTGGGAGGCGTTGCGCGCAGCGATGTCCACGCAGCAGCGCGTGACAGCCACGATGCAGCACCGCGACGGCCGCGCCGTGCATGTGCGCAAGGCCACGCGGCCTGAGGCGCGTCACCACAAGATCAACACGATCCTGGGTCTGTCGCCCAACCCTGGCTGTACCCATCGCGTGGTCGGGTAAAAACAGTCCGGCGCTCAGCCCGACACCGCGCGGCACAACACAGAAGTAGTGCCATACGCGCCGCGATCCTGGCCTCAGTTATTGATTCCGTTGGGTGACGTAGTGCCAAGTGACAAACTTGCGCTGGGCGCTGACCGTGGGACGCGGTAAGACTTGCAGATCGAAGGCTGGACGCAGGCCCAATCGCCTCTAACCAGCTCAGCCTGGGCTACCGGACCGATGGCCGAATGGACTGTTTCGACGGCCTACGGCTTTTAAGCAAAAAAGTGTGAAACCAGCTTACAAACCGTCGACCGCGGCGATCGCTTCATGCGGGCTCAGTTCGTACCGGGAAGTCTCTCGAAGAGTTTGCCGATACGGACATCGGACAGCGCAGAAAGCTCGTGTTTCCAGCTCCGGCCTGAACACCCGTTTCAAACCCCGAAGGCCTTCAGCAAGGTGTCGAGTGCGCCTTCCAGTCCGCGCCCGAACAGGCCACCGCGCGCCGACGGCGCAGGCGTCTCGGCGTACACGCAGTGGCCGCGGTCGCCGGTCCAGCGGTCCTGGAACAGTGCGCGCTGGCCGAACAGGTACGAGGGGAAGGTCTCGTTGCGCGCCACCGCGTAGGCCAGCCGGGCGCTGAAGCCCAGCGTGGCTGCCTGGTTGACGCTGCGGCCGCTGCTCACGGCCTCCATGCGAACCCCGCGCGGCCCCTGCACCACCAGCCGCACCGGGCCGTGGAAGATGAGGTAGCGCAGCTGCAGCGTCAGCCAGGCGCTCAGGTGCCCCAGCCGCCAGTGGCGGCTGATGCGCACCGGCGCGTCGCCCGGTTGCACCACGCCCGCCAGGCAGCGCGGCTGCAGCACCAGCGCCGCGCCCGCGGGCACGTCGATGCACGAGAACTCGGCCAGCGGATCGGTCGTCGAAGACACCGTGACGCGCTGCTCGCGCCCCACCCTGACGCGCAGCAGGCCCACCATGCCGGCGGCCAGGCTGGTCAGCGGCATGCGCCAGTCGAGCAGCCAGCGCGTGTCCTTCTCCGCTTCCAGCGGCGTGCCGTGCAGGTACTGCGGACGCAGCAGCAGTTGCTCGCCAGGTGCCAGCCGCAGCGACAGCGAAGGCGCGGATATGCGGCCGTCCGCGGGTGTCAGCAGTGCCGCCACGGGCGCCGCGCCGTCGGCCTGCATTCCGAAGCGCTGGCCGTCCGTTGCCGTCAGCGCGCCCGACTCTTCGGGCAGCAGTTGCAGCGGCGGCCGGCGCGTTGCCAGCGGGGCCACGACGAAATAGGCCAGGCCCTTGACGAGCAGCGGTGACAGCACCATAGCCGCCAGAATTGCCAGCGCCTGCGGCAAGACCTCGATAACCGGGCGCAGCAGCCGCCGCAGCGCCGAGCCCTCGAGCAGCGCTTCGGTGCGGCCGATCTGTTCGTCGTAAGGCGCCAGCAGACGCTCGAGTGGTGCGCGGTCGATCTCGAAGCCGGGCGGGGCCTGGCGGTCGCGCAGGGCCTCGATCAGCACCTGCTGTGCGGCGACGCGGGCCTGCCTGTCTGCGCGCAACGGCCCCAGACGGCGCTCGCCCGCCTCGAGTGCTTTCATGCGCGTCCAGGCCTGCGTGAACGGAATCTGCCAGCCCCAGGGCTGCGCCACCGACAGCTGCCACTGCTCATACTTGTTCTGCGCCAGCTCGAATTCGGCCTGCGCCAATTGCCGGCGCAGTTCGACCAGCCGTGCCTCGGCCTGAATCGGGCCCGACAGGAAGTCGTGCAGCCGTCGCGCATAGTCCAGCCCCTGGCGGCCGAGCGCAATCTGCAGGTCCATCTCAACCAGCCGGCGAAAGGTCGGCATGGTCGGCAACAGGCGCTCGATGGGGTGGGCGTTCGACAGCGCGTCACGCTCGGCCTGCGTCTGCACCAGGGCGGCTTCCAGTTCGCCAAGCTGGCGTGTGACGGCGTTCAGCGGCGCGTTGGCAGCGGGCACTCGGCGACTGATGTTGGCAGCCGCGTCATCGCGCCAAAGGCCAAGCGAAGCGCTGGCGTCGCGCAGCACGCGCAAGCTTTGCGACTGCTGCTCAAGCTGCCGCCACTCGTCCCACACCAGCCGCGCGCCCAGCAGCAGTACGACGATCAACAGCAGGTTGAGCAGGTTGCGCCCCACCCACCGCAACAGGAAACCGAGAAGGTTTTGCATGGTGCACCGTGTTCGTCAAGTGACTCTCGCGTACGACGAGAGTTCCGGTGTTCCCGCTTGCAGTGGGTCGGGCGAACCACGCAATCGCGGGGTCAACCATCGATTCCCCGCATGGCCCCGGGGGCAGGGCGCTGGCAGACTTGCCGCTGACCTTGGTTTGAACGAGGACTTGCCATGCTCATCCACACGCACACGCACACGCCCATGCCCACGCCCACGCCCACGCCCATGCCCACGCCCCGCCCCGCATTTGCCGCTGTTTCCGCATCCGCCATAGCCTGCGCCGTGGTCGCTGCCGCATTGGCGCTGGCCCCTGGGCTTGCCAGCGCCACGCCGCTGGACTTCACGCTCGTCAACGTCACCGGCGGCACTGCCAGCCGGCTGGCGGTGAGCTCAGCGGCGCAGATTGGCGGCACTTTGATCACGGCCACCGCGCAGCTGCCGGCCGGCGGGCTCAACGGCGCGGGCAGCCTGATCACGCTGTGGAACGACACCGGCAACGGCAGCCGGCTTGCCACCGACCTGACGCAGCAAAGCCTCACCTTCCTGGACACCCAGGGCGCATTGGCGCGCAACGCGGTGGGTAGCTTGGGCAATGCCTTAGCCATCGCCCCCGGACCGGCCGCAGTGGGCAGCACCGGCCCGGCGAACTACGGGCTGCGGTACAGCGTGCCGCAAAGCATCGTGCTGCCGCCCATCGACCTGACGCCCTTCGGCCTGCCTGGCACGCTGAACCTGGGCACATTGACCTCGTTCGACACCAGGGTGGCGCTACGCGGGCTGCAGCTGGACCTGCTTGGCAGCGTGCCGCTGCTGGGCGCGTACGGTGCGCCGCAAAGCTTTGCCGCCTCCGGTCTGCAAGTAGCGCTGGCAGGCAGCGCCGACCTGCTGCTGGGCGGCACCGTGCAGCAAGCCAGCCTTGCCGACTACGTTGCCGCAGGCCTTGCGCTGAATGCCTTGCAGGGCGTTCTGGCGCAGCAAGGTGCCGTGCTGACGGTGCAGAACAATGGTTTCATCGCCCGCAGCTACACCATCGGCCTGGCGCAGAGCACGGCGCTGCCGGTTGTGCTGGCCGACAACGCCTTGGCGGGCGCGGGCATGGTCCAGCAGGTCGGCGCCAACCTGCGCTTGACTGTGCCGCTGGCCTTCCAGATTTCGCCCAGCACGCCGCTGGACTTTCTGTTTTCCGCCAGCTATTCCTTCGACGGCGCGCTGGTGGGGCAGGTGCCCTTCGTGGTGGTGGAGGTGCCGGAACCAGGCACCTGGGCGTTGATGGCGCTGGGGTTGCTGGGGGTGGCGGTGGCAGCCCGCCGCCGCAGCCCACCGCTACACGCTGCTGCGTAGAACTTCCCTCTGCTTTCTCAAGCGTGTCTGGCGGGGGCCCCCTTCCGCATTGGGGTCAAGCCAGGCAGGGCCAAGCAGTACCGAGCTCTGCCAGGCACGTCTGGGCACGGGATAGCGAACACACCGTACGGGCCGAAGCCACGCGTTTGCGCCTTCAGCGTGCAGGTGCCAGACGCGTGGTCAGGTCGGTCTGCGCCAGCAGTTCGTCGCGCCAGACGCGGTAGCCGGCGTCGCTGGGGTGCAGGCCATCGGCCGCGTGCAGGCCCGGGCTTTGCACGAACGGGTCTTGTTCGGCCTCTTGGTACAGGTTCACCACCACCAAGCCGTGGCGGGCTGCGGCGCTGCGCACGGCGGCGTGCATTTCACGGGCGCGCTGGCTCATCAGCTGCGACAGTGGCGGAATGAAGAATGCGGAGTTGCCGACATTGCCAGCCGGTTGCACGATGGCCACACCACCCGGGCGCAGCCGGGCCTTTGCCGCGCTGAAGCTCAAATCCAGCGCTTGTGCCAGTGCGTCAAGGTTGGTGCCGCGGATGACGTCGTTGCCACCCGCCTGGATCAGCACGACGTCATAGTCGGCGCCTGCAGCGCCAGGCGCGCCCGCAACGGCCAGCTGGGCCGGCAGCTCGTCGAAAAGTGCGCCATCGCGGGCGCGGTTCTGCACCAGCAGGCGTGGATAAGCCGTGCCCAGCAGCCCGGCCACGCTGGCCGTTGGCTGCGTTGCGCCGGTGCCTACGCCGGTGCTGTCGCCCACCACCAGCATGCGCAGCAGCGGCTGCGCCGGCGTTTGCTGGAAGGGCGTGCTGGCACGGGCCAAGGCACGCGCTTCTCCCAGCCGCCACAGGGTGCAGCCGCCCAGGGTGAGCAGCGCAATGACGCCGGCGGCCAGGGCCAGACGCGAAGCAAATCTACCGGTACTGATTTTCATAGCCTGCAGTGTGGCGCACGGTTACGCCACGCGCCGTCGGGCGCGGACGCGGCGCTGAGTCGGAAGCGTCTGACACGCCCAAGCGCGCTGCACCGACAGGTCTGGCGACGTGTGGCGCACAACATGGTGACCCCCCAAGTCAAGGCAGGACTGTCGACCATGAGCCCATCCCCCTTCATCGACCTGCCCGCCACCCCTTCGCCGACCATTGCGGCGGCAGAAAACGCAGCCGAAGCCGCGCGCGCCACATCGTTCGGAACCTTCAAGCCGGTAGGCCATGTGATGGTGGGCCTGCCCAGCCGCGCAGACCTGATGGCGCTGAGGGCGGCCTTGGTAGTACCCGGCGTGCCGGGACTGCCCGCCGACGAGCTGACACCGACCGAGAGCGTCGAAGAAATGCAGGCGCTGATCGACAACGCCAGCCCCCTGGCCGGCTTCGGCTACGAGATCACGTTGATGCGCCGCTATCTGGCCCTGGCGCGTCAAGGCTACTGCTGGCTGGTGGTGAAGACCGACAGCGACGAAGACGCCCAGCGTGTGGGCGAACTCGCGCGCCAGCACGGCGCCACGCTGGCGGTGCGCTACGGCAGCTTGACCGTGGAAGACATGATCTGAGCCGCGTCTAGTCTCTCAACGCGTCCAGCGCGGCGGCCACCACGGCGTGCGCGTCGACTTCGAAAAAGCGGCGCAACCGCTGGCGCGTGTCACTGCGGCCGAAGCCGTCGGTGCCCAGCGTCACCAGCTTGGCGTCGACGTATTCGGCAATCAGCTGCGGCCAGGCACGCACGTAGTCGCTGGCGGCGACGACCGGTGCATCGCCAGCCAGCAGACGGCCGACATGCGACGGCCTGCGCTGCGGCTGAGGGCTGCTGCGGTCCAGCCGCTGCTGTTCGCGCGCATCGCGTGCCAGTTCGCTGTAGCTGGTGGCGCTGAAGACTTCGCTGGTGATGCCGTGTTCATCGTGCAGCAGCTTGGCGGCCTTCAGCACTTCGCGCAGGATGGCGCCCGAGCCCAACAGCCGCACATGGCGCACTTGCCGCACAGGCGCCTGGCCATGGCCGAGGTCGCCGAAGACCTGCAAGCGGTACAGGCCGCGCAACAGGTCGCCCTGTACGCCTTCGGGCAGGCTGGGCATGGCGTGGTTCTCATTCATCATCACGACGTAATGGAACTCGTCGCGCTGCTGCACCAGCATGCGCTGCATGGCGTGTTCCATGATGACGGCCACTTCGCCTGCATGCGCCGGGTCCCAGGCCACGCAGTTGGGCACGGTGCTGGCCACCAGCAGGCTGCTGCCGTCCTGGTGCTGCAGGCCTTCGCCGCCCAACGTGGTGCGGCCCGCGGTGGCGCCGAACAGGAAGCCGCGGCAACGTTGGTCGGCGGCTGACCAGATGAGGTCGCCCACACGCTGAAAGCCGAACATCGAGTAGTAGATGTAGACCGGCAACATCGGCAGGCCATGCACGCTGTAGCTGGTGGCAGCAGAAATCCAGCTGCTCATGGC
>JBBQAW010000227.1:0-6959 GCA_038316815.1 Burkholderiales bacterium | reverse complement strand
CCGACCGCGCCGTCGGGGGCGACCCGCCGTTGGGGGGTGACTGTGGGGGCGGACGCATGCCCGTGGGTTGGGTTGGGGGGGCGGCGGCCCCGCCGCACGGCCAGCTGGTCTTCTTTGCGGAGTTCTTGGCCACTACCGGCGTGTTCGAGCGCTGGGTGTCGGAGTGCCCGTTGAGCTACCGCAGCGGCAACGCACCCGACAAGCGCGACGTGCTGGGCACGCTGATGTTGGGCTTGTTGGCTGGGCATCGGCGGTATTCGCACATCACCGCGCTGCGCGGTGATGCGGTGGCGGCACAAGCGCTGGGCATGAACAAAGTCGTCAGCGAAGACGCGTTGCGCCGTGCGTTGGAACGTATCGACGAGAGCGCCAGCGCGGCGTGGATGAGGCCCGCGCTGATGCACTCCGTGCGTGAAGCGCTGGACCGCCCGTGGGTGCTGGACATCGACGCCAGCATCAAGCCGCTGTACGGCCGCCAGGAGGGCGCAGAGCTTGGCTACAACCCCCGCAAGTCCGGCCGACCCAGCCACGTGCTGCACACGTTTTGGGTGGGCAACCTGCGACTGGTATTGGACGTGCAAGTCAGCTCCGGCAAGCAGCACAGCAGCGTGCACGCCAAGACAGCGCTGGGACGTCTGCTGGACGATTTGGGCGACAAGGGACCCGCACTGGTCAGAGGTGACTCGGGCTACGGCAACGAAGGCATCCTGCTGGAGTTAGAAAGCCGCCGGCAGCCGTATCTGCTGCGGCTACGCCAGACGGCCAACGTGCAGCGTCTGGTGAAGCGACAGTTTGAACGTCAGGACTGGAGCCGGCCCGACAGCCAGGGCTGCCAAGTTGTTGAGGACCACTTGCAGCTACTGGGCTGGAGCAAGAAACGCCGTGTCGTGGTCGTGCGCCAGCGTATCAAGGGCGGCATCGCACGCGAGCGGCGCGTGGACGGCAAGCAACTCAAATTGGACCTGGTTGGCGCCAGCGTGCATGAGGGTGAGAGGCTGTGGGATTACGCGGTGCTGGTCACAGACGTGAGCTACCCAATTGAGGCCGTGGCGCAGTTGTACCGTGACCGCGCCGATTGTGAGAACGGCTTCGACGAGTTGAAGAACCAATGGGGCCTGAGCGGCTTCACAACCCAGGACATCAACCGCTGCCAGACCACGGCCCGGGCGTGCGCGCTTGTCTACAACTGGTGGAGTTGGTACTGCAGGGCGGCCAACCCGAAGGCGCGCATGGAGGCCATCACGAGCAGGCCGCTGCTACTGGCCGCGGTGGGTCGGGCAACAAACAGCTCAGGCCAGACGACGCTGCACCTCACGCCGTTGCACGGCAAGGTGGGTTTGCTCAAATCGCTCATCGCCAATATCCATGCGGCTCTACAGCACGTCAAGGCTGCTGCGGAGCAGATCAAAACGACGGACCGGTGGGCCGTGCTGCTGCGCTACGTCAGCGACAAGATGGCGCCAGTCATTGCCCCGTTTAGGCTGCCTCAGGCGCTTCCAGGTACGGGGTAACTGCCGGGTTTAGGATAACTGTCGTTCAGACTGAGAGCCGAACCGTCACGTTGAAGGCGAACCGCAGACGCTCACCTGCTGCCACTCTGGAGGCGGCACGCGACGCGCGGCTTCACGAAGAGTCAGGTTGACTAACAATGCCCGAAGGTGCGTTGCTCGGTCTGGAGCGGATTCTGGCTGCCCTCGGGGCGCGACGGCAGATTCAAAGCGGATCCGTGCCATTTGGCAAGTAGTCGACACGAAGTCGATCCGCCAGAGTACCGCCCGGCTTATTGGGCAAGCGCTTGTCACTCATACATTCCGCGCGAAGCAGATCAGCCAACGTCTGGCCCGGCTCGTCGCGGAAACGCTGTTCGCTGATGCCAAGTTCTTCGATGCGATCGACGCGGAAGTTCCGGAACTCCTCACGCATCTCACACCACGTGCCCAGTATCCACACAGCGTCCCAATAGAAGCACCCGAGCGGACGCACGGTGCGCTGACTAGTACGATCATCTAGATCGCGATACCGTAGCAGCAGCTTGCGTTTCGCCTCAATGGCTTGGCGCAGTGTCTGCAGCTGCCACCGAGTGGTGTCGTCCAGGGAGCTCTCAGGTGCATGTAAGGCCAGGCTCTCGGCGGATGCGCGCAAGCTCGATGGCAGCACGCTGACAATCTTGTGCAAGGCGTATTCGGCCGCTGCAGCGAGTTCGGGATCAAGTCGACTTTGCGCGATCCGTGCGCAAGCCACCAGCGCCTTTGCCTCGACTTGGCTGAACATCAGGGGTGCGAGGTCGAAGCCAGCACCCATCCGGTAGCCGACGCCAGCCTCGCCCTCGATCGGAACGCCCTGCGCTTGGAGTTGGGCGATGTCGCGATAGACGGTGCGCTCGCTCAGTTCCAGGCGATCTGCCAACCAGGCCGCAGTCGTGAGCCGACGACTGCGAATGAGTTGGACGATCTGAAATAGACGGTTGGCAGGGCGCACGCTCGATGGCGAGTCAGTTGACCGAGTGCTTCACGGCCGGGCGGCGATGGCTTCGACCTCGAACAGTATGTCAGGCATGGCAAGACCGGACACCCCGAGGACCGTCTGCGTCGGCAGGACGCTGCCACAGCCAGCATGTACGGCTTGCCCGATGACGCCGAGCTTTTCGAAGTCCGGTTGGACTACGTACGTCCTGAGCTGCACGACATGGCTCAGGTTGAGCCCGTGGGAAGCAAGCGCGACACCCAGGTTGCGGAAGGCTTGGAGCACTTGCTCGGCGAAGTTCGGCGAGATGACGGTGCCGTCTGCTTTCGACCCGTATTGCCCTGCGATCAGCACCAACCCCGTGCCCGCTGGAATGCTGACGGTGTGGCTGTACCCGAAAGGAATGGGATCGTGAAGCCCTTCGGGGTTGATGATGGTGTGTGGCATACGGTAGCTCCTTGGAGTGCGGGTTGAAGCCTCCCAGTTTGCCCAGGGGCTCCTGACAGCGTCGTTGCAGGAGCATTCGGACGGTGTCCGCGCTTGGCGTTGCTCGACAGGTGGCCTCAAGGCCTTCTCTGCGAACTCCGTCTGGTCGCCCTGACCGGCTTGCGCGCCGCCAATGCCGCCTGCATGGCCAGCGCGGCCCAGGGCTGCATGGCCGTGCGGGATTCAAGTGCGAGTTCGGGCGCTGTGTAGTACTGCATCCGTCTCGTGACGCCTTTCGATTCATGTTCGAACACGCGGCAGCCGGCGGCCGTGAAATTCGGTAGCGAGTCGGCGTTGGCTTTGAGGTACAGCGTGTCCCAGGCGATGACAGCGACCGTAAGGCTATCGACGCTCAATCCCCAGCCAAGGAACATTCGCTTGGCTTGTACCTGCCCCAAACTGCCCAGCAGCTCACAGCAGTAATCGGCAAAGTCGGCACCCGGCGAAAGGGTTTTGACCCGCGTGAAATCGATGGTGGGATTTCGATTCATTGCAGCTCGATTTTGTACGAGGGAAAGAAGGCAACGGTGCGGCGGCGCGGGGTTCTACCAAGTGGCAACCTCGTGCGGATTCTCTGCGAGGGCTGTTCGGGATGTCGCTTGACGGAAATGGCGCATCGGGATGTCGATGAGCGATTGACAGTCTGCTCTCGGACGAGATGGCGCACGTCGCTTGATGGCCGGTACTTCCAGTTTGCAGTCAAAGCCCAGTGCGGCCATTCGAGCCGGCGCGCACTGGACGTTTGGTCTTCCATGCGACGACCGCAACGTCGCGACCCGCCCTCAACATTGATCGGTTTCAGGCCGAGAAGGTGACCGGCGCAGGGATTTTCAGCCCGAGTTCTTCGGCACCACCGTCAGCACGGCTGTTTTCAAGGTCACGCTGTTCGGCCCGACCGAGATCGTGAATGTGCCGGGCTCCACCACGCGGCGCATGGCCGTGTTGTAGAAGGCCAGGTCGGCCGGCGTCAGCGTGAAGCGCAGCGTCGTGCTGGCGCCGGCTTCAAGCGTGACGCGCTTGAAGGCCTTGAGTTCCAGCAGCGGACGCGTGACGGAGCTGATGTCGTCGCGCACATAGACCTGCACCACCTCGTCACCGCTGCGGCTGCCGGTGTTGGTGACGCTCACTTCCAGCATGACCGATTCACCGACGGCGATGCGGGGCTTCGACAGCCGCGGGCCGGAGATCTCGAAGCTCGTGTACGACAGGCCGAAACCGAAGGGGTAGAGCGGCGTCGTCGGGCTGTCGAGATAGCCGCGCCGGGCCGTGGGCTTGGCGTTGTAGAAGACCGGCAACTGCCCGACATGGCGCGCGATGGACACCGGCAGCTTGCCGCCCGGGTTGGCGCGACCGAACAGCAGGTCGGCTGCGGCATGGCCGGTCTCCTGGCCGAGGTACCAGCCTTCGATGATGGCGCCGGCCCGCTCCTGAAGCAGGTTGATGGCCAGTGGCCGACCGTTCAGCAGGAAGACAACCGTTGGCTTGCCGAGGTCGAAGATGGCCCGGGCCAGGTCGTTCTGTTGACCCATCAGGCCGAGGTCGACGCGGTCGCCCTTGTGGTTGTCGCCCCAGGCCTCGCGGCTGGTCTGCTCGTTGTCGCCCAGCACCATGACAATGGTGTCGGCCTGGCGTGCCGCAGCGACGGCCTCGGCGATCAGCCGGGCGTTGACGGCTGGGTCGGTGAAGTTGACGGCATCGGCCTGCCAGTTGCGCTCCTCGGTGATGCGCACGCCCTCGCTGTAGGCCACCTCGAAGCCCTCCGCGCGGCCCATGGCCTGGATGCCTTCGAGCACCGAGACGACATAGCGCGGGATGTCGGAGTAGCCGCCGATGGGCGTGTCCCGCGCATGGGTGCCCAGCACCAGCACGCGTCCGCAGCGCTGTGGGTCCAGCGGCAGCAGGCCGCCGTCGTTCTTCAGCAGCACGGCACTGCGTTGCGCCGCCAGGCGGGCGAGGGCGACCGCGTCCGGCGTGCCGGTCAGGCCGTCGGCGGCGGCCGCGTCCACATAGAGCTGCTCGAAAAGGCCACCCTCGAACTTCAGGCGCAGGATGCGCCGCACCACGGCGTCGATGCTGCTCACCGGCACCCGGCCGCTGCGCACCAGGCCGGCCAGTTCGGGGTAGGCCCTGGCATTGGCCGTTTCGATGTCCACGCCGGCATCCAGCGCGCGCAGCGCAGCGTCGGCAGGGTTGCCGACGATTCTCTGGCGGCCGATGAGTCCGGTGATGCCGCCATAGTCGGACACCGTCACGCCGCTGAACCCCCATTCGCCGCGTAGCACGTTCGTCAGCATCCAGCGGTTTGCATGCGAGGGCACGCCCTCGACCTCGTTGTATGAGGGCATCAGGCCAGCGATCTGCGTCGTCCTGACGATGTGCTCGAAGGGCGGGAAGAACACCTCGCGCAACGTGCGTTCGCCCACGCTCGCCGGGCCGACGTTGGTGCCGCTCTCGGGCTGGCCGTGGCCGGTCATGTGCTTGAGAGTGGCGAACACCTTGTCGCGCCCGAGTGCGCGGCCCTCGCCTTGCAGGCCTACCACGGCGGCGCGGCCCATGACGGCGCAGAGGTGCGGGTCCTCGCCGAAGGTTTCCTCGATGCGGCCCCAGCGCGGGTCGCGTGCCACATCGACGACCGGTGCCATCGCCATGTTGGCGCCGCGCGCCCGCATCTCGCGCGCGCACACGGCGTAGACCTGCTGGACCAGCCCGGGGTCGAAGGACGAGGCCAGCGCAATCGCCTGCGGGAAGTTGGTGGCGTCGCGCGCGGCATAACCGTGCAGGCATTCCTCATGCAGGAACAGCGGGATGCCCAGGCGCGTGCCCTCCATGGCCCAGCGCTGCGCGGCGTTGGCGTAGTTGGCGGTTTCCAGCGCGCCACGGTTCACCACATCGGCTTCGGCGCCCGGGTTGCCCGAAGGCGGCTTGGTGCCCATGCGGTCCGAGGGCCGCGCGAGCGAGCCGATGCCATCGGGCAACAGGGCTGTGGCCTTGGCCGCGTCGAACTGGGTGGCCTCATCCTGAATCTTGGCCTTGTCGACCCAGATGCACAGCATCTGCCCGATCTTCTCGGCCAGGGTCATGCGCTGCAGCAGGTCTTCGACCCGGGCGGCAGCATTGGCGGCTGGGTTTTTGTAAAGCGGTGTTGCCGCCGCTTGCGCCAGCGCTGCCGGCGTGGCGACCTGCAGCAGCAGGGCCGCGCCGGAGGTGTTGAAAGTGCGTCTCGAAAGGTTGGAAGTCATGACCGGCATATTGCCCGCCGATACAGGCTGTTGCAACGGCCTTTTGGAAAACATGAGCTTGCTTGGTCAATTTCGCAATTGAGCCTTGGCCCACTGGTACAGAGAGTGCGCTTTACTCGGATCAAGCCTCAATCGGGGCTTGTAACCCTGACTTACCGACTCTTAAAAGCCCAAGGAGCAGCCCCACTTTCATTCCATTCAGTCCCATCAGCACGGATCTCAAAAAAAGATAAACGGAGACAAATCCATGACTTCCAGAAAGCGATTCCTCACGCAGGCCTTTGCTGCCTGCGGCTTGCTGCTGAGCGCCGCCTTCGGTGTGGCCCAGGCGCAGACGGCACCCTATGCCCTTGCGGTCAGCTACACCCCAAGCCAGAACAGCGCCACGCTGACCTGGCAGAGCGCGGCACCGGCCGCCTTTGGGTTTGACATCGAGCGCCGACCTTCGGGCGGCAACACTTGGACCAAGGTAGCCTATGTGCGCGAGCCTGGCCGCTCGCACACCGACACCAACTTGCAGCCGCTGACCCGTTACGTCTACCGCGTGGTCAGCTTCCGCGCCGGCGGCCCGGCGGCAGGCTACACCTCGGCCGCCATGGTGGTCACGCCGCTGAACTTTCCCTACGGTGTGAACTACCCCAACGGCATCCGGCCCAGCAACTTTACGCAGGCACAGCAAAACACCGACGTGCAGTCGATGTGGCAGGCCTGGCGCAACGTTTATCTGACCGCCAATGGTGCCGGCCCGAACGGCATGCGCGTGTACAAGCC
>JBBQAW010000226.1:0-6967 GCA_038316815.1 Burkholderiales bacterium | reverse complement strand
GCATCCAGGGTTGGCCCGCAAGCGGGCAGTTCAGCGCAATTCAGTGTCGCCTGCTGGCAAGCACGGCGGCGCGCCCGCCACGCCGCTTTCCTGCAGGCGACACCGACTTGCGGCCAGGCGACCACCGGGCAGCAACCCGCTGCGCGCTGGCGTGCACTGCTCTCAACAATCAGCCGCAGCCCCTTCCACCTTCCAGAGCGCCCCATGCCGCAAACACACCGCTTTCGCCCGACCGCCACCGCCATGGCCTGCCGTGGCCTGACGTTGACCATGACACTGGCCCTGGCCGGGCCTGCGGCTTTTGCGCAGGCCCAGACGCCAAGCGCGGCACAGGCGGCACAAGCGGCACAGCCCCAGCGTGTCGAGATCACCGGCTCCAGCATCAAGCGCATCGAAGGCGAGACCGCGCTGCCGGTGCAGATCATCAGGCGCGAAGAGATCGACAAGCTGGGCGTGACGACGGCGGCTGAACTGCTGCAGAAGATCACCGCCAACGTCGGTGGCCTGACCGATGGCGCCAGCATCAGCGACCAGTCCGGCGCGCAACGCGGCTTCAACGGCGCCAACCTGCGCGGCCTGGGCGTCAGCAGCACGCTGGTGCTGCTGAACGGCCGTCGGCTGGCCAACTTCGCCACCCCGGGCGACAGCGCCGGGGTGGACTTGAACAACATCCCGGCCGGCGCCATTCAGCGCGTGGACGTGCTGAAAGACGGCGCGTCGGCCATCTACGGCACCGACGCCATGGGCGGCGTCATCAACTTCATCACCCGCAAGGACTACCAGGGCGTCGACATCAGCGTCTACGCCCTGGCCACCCAGGAAGGCGGCGGCGGCAAGCGCGCGCTGACAGCATCGGGCGGATGGGGCGACCTGACCAGGGACGGCTTCAATGTCCTGGCCACGGTCGACCTGCAGCAGCTGGACAAGCTCAATTCCAGCCAGCGCGAGTTCATCCAGGAATACAACCTGCCCGGCCGCCTGCCGCCGCTGCTGTCGAGCAACCCCTTTCCCGCCAACGTCGACCTGACTGCAGCGCAGCTCGCCACGCTCAACGCCTCGTCGCTGCGCGGCGGTACGGGTGCGAACGGCATTTACGCGCCGGTCGTCCCGGGTTCGTCGGCGCGGCGTGTGAACTTCGCCAGAACATCGTGCACGGGTGGCGCCAACCCCAATTCGGTAGCGGCAACTTCGCTGGGTGGCACCGAGGGCTGCGCCTACAACTACATGGGCGACACCGAGATCTACCCCAAATCCGAGCGCGGCAACGTACTGGTGCGCGGCACCCTGCAAGCCGGGGCCAACCATCAACTGTTTGCCGAGGCCCTGTTCAGCAAGACGACCACCGACTATTCCGCTTCGCCGGCCACGTCGGGCAACCTGAACACGGCCTTGGGCATCACCCTGCCGGCGGCGCTGCGCACGGCCACCGGCATCACCACCCCGGTGGGCTTCCGCTTCCGCCTGTCCGATGCTGGCAAGCGCACCAACCAGGTGGAAAGCGAAGCTACGCGCCTGGTGCTGGGGGCCACGGGCAGCCTTCTGGGTTGGGACTACGACGCGGCCCTGAACCACAGCGTGAACAAGGCCACCGACACCAACCTGACGGGCTGGGTTTCGCGCACCAGACTGCTGGCGGGCATCCAGTCCGGCGCCTACAACCCCTTCCAGTTGGTCGCCGACCGCGCCGCTGGTCAGGCCTTCATGGAATCCATTCGTCTGGACGGCGGCGCGCGCATTTCCAAAGGCAGTTCTGACAGCCTGGACGCGACCCTGACGCGCGCTCTGGGCCAGCTGGCTGGCGGCGACATGCAACTGGCCCTGGGCGCAGAAGTGCGCCGTGAGGAGACCGACTTCAGCTCCAGCGCTGCCCTGAAAACCAACGACATCATCGGCGACCGTTCCACTTCGGGCGCGCTGCTGGCAGACACATCGAACAAGCGCAACGTCAAGGGCATCTTTGCCGAGATCAGCGCGCCTTTCACGAAGCAGTGGGAAGGCCAGCTGGCGCTGCGCCACGACCGCTACGACGGCGTCTTCAACGCCGCGACCAACGCCACTTCACCGAGCCTGAACACCACCAACCCGAAGCTCAGCCTGAGCTTCCGGCCCAACAGCAGCATGCTGGCGCGGGCTTCGTACGGCACGGGCTTTCGTGCCCCGTCGATCAGCGAGATGTTCCGCCCGCTGCGCGCCGGCATCACCGCCAGCTTCGTGCGCGACCCGGTGTCCGGCGAGACCAACCAGTTGCCCATCGACCGCGCTTCCAACCCCGACCTGCGGCCTGAAAAGTCCAAGCAGTTCTCGGCCGGTTTCGTCTACGAGGCTTCACGCGCATGGAACGGCAGCGTCGACTACTGGAGTATTCGCAAGACCGACATCATCTCGGAGATCGGCGAAGAAACAATTTTCTCCAACCCGATCTACTTCAACGACCCGACGATCGTGCGCCGTTTGCCTGGCGGCGCCGTCGACTTCATCACCGTCCGCAAGGAAAACCGCGGCAAGCTCAACACCTCGGGGCTGGATATGGCCGTCAATTGGCGCGGCGGCGAAACCGGCGTGGGCCGCTTTGGCGTTGGCATCTCAGGCACCTACATCACCGAATACGAATTCCAGACCGACCCGCGTTCACCGCTGGTCGACGGCCTGGGCCGGTTCCGCGACGACAAGGCCGTGCAGCGCTGGCGCCACAAGCTGACGGTGGACTGGGACCGCGGCCCGGTGGGCCTGAGCCTGACCAACACTTACCTGTCGGGTTACCGCGACCAGAACGTCGCTGGCCTGGCCGCACCGGCCTGGAGCGACCGCGACGTCGAGGCTTATTCACTGTGGGACCTGAGCGGCAGCTACCGCTTTTCGCCCAAGCTGCGCGTTCGTGCCGGCGTGTTGAACCTGCTCGACACCGCGCCACCGTTCAGCAACCAGTCACGCTACTTCCAGGCCACCTGGGACCCGACCTACGGCGACCCGCGCGGCCGCAGCGCTTTCGTCAGCCTGAACTACACGTTCAAGTAAGCCGGCGGCGTCTGGCAGCCAGCCCAGCGGTGGCTGCCAGACGAACAAGGTAGCGCCAGAGTTTTTGGATGGCCGGTACGTGCGGTGGGCGATCAACTCGGCCATCGCAGCTGCACTGCGACGATGATCAGCACCCCCAGGCCCAGGTTGATGCCGACCCACAAACGCAACTGCGCCATGGCAGAGCCGCCGGCTGACCAGTTGCCGGCAGCGACAGCCCGGCCCAGGCGGGCAAAGAGCGCGAAACGGATGTGCATGAAGATGCCCACCATCAAGATGCCCAGCACCGTCATCACCCACCACGAAGCCGGCATCTGGAAACTGCCGCCCGACTGCACCGTCTGCTTGGCAATGCGGGCGATCATCCAGACACCGCTGACCAGTGCCAGCAACGAGGCCACCAGAACGACGCGGAAGAAGCGACCCAGCACGTCGTGCATCAGGCGCAGGCGCACAGGTGGCTCGAGCACCAGTACAGCCGGGCGCAGGAAAAAGTGCGAAAACACCATGCCGCCGACCCAGACAACGATGGAGAGCACATGGACGGTCTTGAGCAGGTCGTAAAGCATCGGTTGGCAGACTAAGAGTTGAAAACGGATTTTGGCGGGACGAGATATTTCCCCCGCCAGGCGAGGGGCGGCAAGCCACGCACACACTGCACGGCATCTGGCAGCACCATTTGCAACCGGTGCCAAGCGCCGGATTGGCGCCTGCGGCTCGGTCGGCAGATGCCCGGTCAGTTTTTGCAGCAGCCAAAAAAATTCCCCGGGCCTGCAAGCAGGCGCGGGGATTTCTTTGCTCGAACCGACACCGCGCGGACGCGGCGTCAGCCCGTTATAGCGCGATCAGGCGCGGCGGCGGCGGGCCATGAAGCCCACGAAGCCCAGGCCGGCCAGCATCAGCGCGTAGGTACCAGGTTCAGGAATGGCCATGACGAGATTGTCGGCTGACGGCCAAATGAAGCCTACAGCAGGCTGGACCGAAGTAATGGTCAGGCTTTCGATGAAGCCATTCGACAACACGCCAAGAAAGCCAGCTTGCGCTGCATTGGTGATGGTCTGCGTGAAGGTTGCACCGAACGTATCCCTTACTTCGATCGTCATGGTGCCCACAATGAACGCGCCAAACGGGTCGGAGCCGAAGAAGTTGCCGCCGATGGCACGAATCGCAGGAGAAAACCCGGTCAGGATGATCGTGTCGGTCGCGATATTGGTCGACAAGAACGGATTCGCAAAGGTGCCGCCGCCAAAGAAGGTGCCTGCGGGGGTGGCATCGGCCGTGTAGCTGTAGACGGTGCCTACCTGCGTACCGCGTGGCAGCGGCGAAGGCGTGCCACCCGTAATCAACAGCCCGTCAAACAGGTCGGTGCCTTGCTGCACCGTGCCGGCGTTGAAGGAGGCCAGTGACGTGAAGGTGTTGACGAAAGCAGCGTGCGAAACACCGGCGGAAAGCACCAGTGCGGCAACAGCCAGGGGTTGAATGAAGAATTTTTTGTTGATCATTGAATTTCCTTGTAGGTGGCTGATTTGGCGGCTGTGAGCCCAACCGTTTGTACGGATAAGTCTCTGGCACCCAGCCCGTTGCAACAAGCCCCCAATCCAGGGGTCGTCAGGGCTTGGGGCCGTAACCGGATGCAAATGGCCAGCAAGCGTTCATTCCCCCAAATACGCCGCGCGCACCTTCGGGTCCTTCAACAGCACCTTGGCGTTGCCGCTCATCGTGACTTCACCTGAATCCATCACATAACCCCGGTCGGCCAGCCCCAACGCGCGGCTGGCGTTCTGTTCGACCAGCAGCACCGTGGTGCCGCGCTTGTGGATGTCGGCCACGACCTCGAAGATCTTGTCGACCATGATCGGGCTCAGGCCCATGCTGGGCTCGTCCAAAAGCAGCACCTTGGGCCGGGCCATCAGGCCGCGGCCCATGGCCAACATCTGCTGTTCTCCGCCGCTCATCGTTCCGGCCAGTTGGGCGCGCCTTTCCTTCAGGCGCGGGAAGAGTTGGAAGACCTTGTCGATGTCGGCTTCAATCTCGTTGTCGTCGCGAATGAAAGCACCCATCTGCAGGTTTTCGGTGATGGTCATGCGCGTGAAGGTGCCACGCCCTTCCGGCACCATCACCAGGCCCTGGCGGACCAGGTCCCAGGGCCCCTGCCCCTTGATGGACCGGCCCATGTATTCAATCGTGCCGTCGGCCGCGGGCTGGGTGCCGGTAATGGCCTTCAGCGTTGTCGTCTTGCCGGCGCCGTTGGCGCCGATCAGGCTGACGAGTTCACCTTCGAAGACATCGAAGCTGACGCCCTTGACGGCCTGGATGCCGCCATAAGCAACCTTCAGGCCGGAAACCTTCAACATGCAAGCTGCCATCGTGCGCCTTCAGTGGTGGCTCGTGCCCAGGTAGGCCTCGATCACCTTTTCGTTTTTCACCACCTCCGCCGGCGTGCCTTCGGCAATCTGTTTGCCGTAGTCCAGCACCGTCATGCGGTCGCACAAGCCCATCACCAGCTTCACATCGTGTTCGATCAGCAAGATGGTGCGGCCGTCCTGGCGGATGCGGTCGATCAATTCGCGCAGCACCACCTTTTCGGTGGCGTTCATGCCCGCGGCGGGTTCGTCCAGGGCAATCAGTTTCGGGTCGGTGGCCAGGGCACGGGCAATCTCCAGGCGCCGCTGGTCGCCGTAACTCAAGGTGCGGGCGCGGAAATCGGCATAGCGGCCAATGCCCACGTAGTCCAGCAATTCCTGCGCACGCTGGGCAATGGCGGCTTCCTCGGCTTTAAAGCTTTTGGTGCGAAGTACGGCACCGATCAGGCCCGACTTCGTGCGCACATGCCGGCCGACCATGACATTTTCCAAGGCCGTCATTTCAGCGAACAGGCGGATGTTCTGGAAGGTGCGCGCAATGCCCTGTTTGGCCACCTCATGCACGGCGCTGGGCTTGTAGGGCTGGCCGCCGAGTTCGAAGCTGCCACTGTCGGGCGTGTACAGGCCCGTAATGACGTTGAAGAAGGTTGTCTTGCCAGCCCCGTTGGGGCCGATGAGGCCGTAGACCTGGCCGGCCTGAATCTTCAGGCCCACGTCCGACAGCGCCTGCAGGCCGCCGAAGCGCTTGCTGACGCCCTGCACGTTCAGGACGATGTTGCTGCTGGCCTTGTTGCTACCAGCGCTCATGCTCATGCTCATGCTCATGCTCATGCTGCTGCTGCTACTACTGCTCACGCCGCCGCCCCGCTGGCCGGCACGGGCGTGGCTGCCGCCTTGCCATGTTCACGCGCTGGCCACAGCCCGCGCGGGCGCAAAAGCATGATGGAGATCATCGCCAGGGCGATGAGCAACTGACGCAGGATGGACGCGTCCAAGCGCCCGCCCGTCATCTGCTGCAAGGGGCCGGCGACATAGCGCAAGACCTCAGGCAAGGCCGCCAGCAGTACCGCGCCCAGGATGACGCCCGGCAGATGGCCCATGCCCCCCAGCACCACCATCGCAACGATCATGATGCTTTCCTGCAGGCTGAAGGATTCGGGCGAGACGAAGCCCTGGAACGACGCGAACATCGCACCCGCAACACCCCCGAACGTGGCGCCCATGCCAAAGGCCAGCAGCTTCATGTTGCGGGTATTGATGCCCATGGCCTTGGCAGCAATCTCGTCTTCGCGAATGGCCATCCACGCGCGGCCGATGCGGCTTGTCTCCAGTCGGTGGCAGATGACGACGCTGATCACCACCAGCACCAGGAACAGGTAGTAGTAAAGCGTCACCGACGGAATGGTGAAGCCCATCACCTCAAAGCGTTTGCCGAAGTCCAGCCCGAAGAAGGTCAGCGAATCGATGCGGTCCAGGCCGCGCGGGCCGTTGGTGATGTTGACCGGGTGTTCCAGGTTGTTCAGGAACACGCGGATGATTTCGCCGAAGCCCAGCGTGACGATGGCCAGGTAGTCGCCGCGCAGCTTGAG
>JBBQAW010000225.1:0-7041 GCA_038316815.1 Burkholderiales bacterium | reverse complement strand
GACCTCACTATCGACGAGTCGAGCGCAGGCTTTCGCCACGACACCGGCTTCGTCAACCAGATAGGCGTGCGTCATCTCAAAGCCTTCGCCAGCAAGGGGTGGCACGGGATGGGGCCGTTGAATGAGCTCTACCTCAGCCTCGACGTCGAAGAAACACGCGACCGCGCGACCGGTCTCGTCGTTCACCGTGACGTGCGGCCGGGCCTGTGGGTCACTGGCACCAGCCACTTCGGCCAGCAACTTCGGCCAGCCAATTCGAGTGGTGGCTGGACCTGCACCCACAGTCGCGGGTGCGCACTTCGGCCGCCGCGCCGCTGTTGACCGAGCGCTTTGTCGCCACCGGGGTCGAAGTGACGCCGGCGCACTGGTTCCCCCTGCTCAGCGGCGACATCGCCTACGGTCGGCTGGCCGACACCTTGGACAACCAGCTGCGCCCGGGGAGGGGCGGGAAACTGAGCGCCAGGCTGCGCCCGCTGGCGCGACTGGCGCTGGAGCCCTGCCTCTCGGTGGCCTGGCTGAAGAGCGACGGCAACCTGGTCTACCGTGAATCAGCCGCGCAGTGGCTGGCGGTCTGGCACTTCGACGCCCGCAGCACCCTGCGCGCCATCGTGCAGCGCGGCAAGCTCGAACGCCGCACCAGCGGCTTGCGCGACAGCAACCACGTCGAATCGCTCACCTACACCTGGCGGCAGTCGTCCGGCACCGTGGTCTATCTGGGCGCGAGCCGCTGGCGGACGCGCGGGGGCTATTCGTCGCAGGGCAGTGAGGCCTTCCTCAAACTGCAGTTCGACGTCGACGAAATGCGGGCGCGGTTTTGAGCCTGGTTCAGTGCTACCCCACCTCATGAACGCGATCGATGATCCGGGGCGTTGCCCGGGATCATGAAACTCAGTCCAGGGCTGCCCGCAGCGCCCGGCTGAGCATGACCACCGGAATCAGCCCCACTGCCACGATGGCCAGCGATGGCAGCGCAGCTTCGGCCAGGCGTTCGTCACGCGCGAAGTTGTAGGCCACCACCGCCAGGGTGTCGCTGCCGAAGGGGCGTAGCACCAGGGTGGCGGGCAATTCCTTCATCACGTCGACGAACACCAGCAATGCCGCGGCCAGGGCCGAACGTTGCAGCAGCGGCAGGTGCAGGCGGAAGAAGGTGCGCCCCGGCCCGCTGCCCAGCATGCGCGCGGTTTCGTCGATCGATACCGGCAGGCGCGCGTACCCCGCCTCGACCGACTGCAGCGCGACGGCAGAAAACCGCACCAGATAGGCATAGACCAGACCGAAAACCGTGCCGGTGACGAGGGCCGACACGCCCGCCTGCGGAAACTGCGCCTGCAGCCAGCCCACCGGCAACAAAATGCCCACGGCGATGACGGCGCCCGGCACGGCGTAACCCAGCGACAGCACACGCGCCGCCGGTCGCAGCACCGGCCCGGCACGGCCGCGCAGCGCGAAACCCAGCGCCAGGGCCAGCGCGGTAGCGGCCAGCGCGGCCAGGGTGGCCAGGCGCAGACTGGCCCAGCCCCATTCGGCAAAGCGCGCCAGCGGCAGGCCGAAGTCCGACAGCGTGGCTTCTTGCCACAGCATGCGCGCCAGCCAAAGCACCGGCAGCACGAAACCCAGCAGCACGGGCACCGCGCACAGCAACCAGGCCGCCACGGCAGCGCGGCCGTGCAGCCGGGTGGGCAAGGCTTCGGTGGCCTGGCTGCTGCCGCTGCGGCTGCTGGCAAAGCGCAGCTTCCTTTGCGCGGCACGCTCGGCCATCAGCAGTACGGCCACCACCAGCAGCAGCATGGAAGCCAGCTGCGCTGCCGCGATGCGGTCGTCCATCACCAGCCAGGCCTTGTAGATACCGGTGGAAAAGGTGGCCAGGCCGAAGTACGCGCCAACGCCGTAGTCGGCCAGCGTCTCCATCAACGCCAGCGCGGTACCGGCGGCAATGGCCGGGCGCGCCATGGGCAGGGCCACGGCCAGCACGCGGCGGCGCATTGGCGCGCCCAGCAGCCTGGCCGCTTCCATCATTCGCACCGCGCGTTCGGCCAGCGCCGTGCGGACCAGCAGGTACACATACGGGTACAGGCACAGGACGAAAAGCAGCACCGCGCCCCCCAGGCTGCGCACGTCCGGCCAGAGCGCGCCTCGCCAGCCGAAGGCCTGGCGCAGGCCGGTCTGCAGCGGGCCGCTGAATTGCAGCGCGTCGGTCCAGGCATAGGCCAGCACGTAAGCGGGCATGGCCAGTGGCAGCAGCAAGGCCCATTCGAAGGCCCGACGGCCGGGAAAGTCGAACAGCGTCACGGCCGCGGCCAGGGCCGAGCCCAGCAGCATGACGCCCAGGCCCACGCCGCCTGCCAGCAGCAGCGACTGCAGGGCGTATTCGGGCAACACCGTGGTCCACTGATGCCTCAAAACGCCCAGCGCCGCAGCGTCCAGCGCCAGCCAGGCGCCCAGCACGCCCAGCACGGGCAGGGCCAGGAACAGGCAGGTAACGGTCAGCAAGCTCTGGAAGGGGCGCAAGGTGCGGGCAACAACAGCAAGGACAGGACGAAGCGGAACCGGGGCGGTGACAGTGGCGCTGAGGTTCGCGGTGGGGATGGGGGTGGGGGTGGCGGCAAGAGATAGCGCGGTGTGGGTGACGAGCCAAGCCCCCGCCAAGTGGCAAGCGCTGCACCACTCGCCATGCAGAAAGGATTAAGGTAATGCGAACAATCCGCATTCAACCGCACAGATTATCATTCACCTCATGTTTTTAGACCTGCAAGCAGTGGGCGTGCGCTACGCCCGTTCGACGACCGGCCGGGCCGCAGTGGACAACGTCAGCCTGGGCCTGGCCGCAGGCCAGATTGGCGTGCTGATCGGCCCCTCAGGCTGTGGCAAGACCAGCCTGCTACGTGCCGTGGCGGGCTTGGAAAACTGCGCCAGCGGCAGCATTCGCATCGACGGCCAGGTGCTGTCAGACCCTGCAGCCGGCATTCACCTGGCGCCCGAGGCGCGGCGCATCGGCATGGTGTTTCAGGATTACGCGCTGTTCCCGCACCTGAGCGTGGCTGACAACATCGCCTTCGGTATTTCTGCCCTGCCGCGCGCCCAGCGCGAAAAACGCGTGCAGCAGGTGCTGGACCTGGTGGGCCTGGCGCATGCCGCCAAACAGGCGCCGCACCAGTTGTCGGGCGGGCAGCAGCAGCGCGTGGCGCTGGCCCGCGCCCTGGCGCCGCAGCCGCGGCTGCTGCTGCTGGACGAGCCTTTTTCCAGCCTGGACGTCGATTTGCGCGAACGCCTGGCGCAGGAAGTGCGCACCATCCTGAAAGAAAGCGGCACCACGGCCCTGCTGGTGACGCACGACCAGTTCGAAGCCTTTGCCGTCGGTGACACCATCGGCGTGATGAACAACGGCCATCTGGAACAGTGGGGCGACGCCTACACGCTGTACCACCGCCCGGTGTCGCGCTTCGTGGCCGAATTCATCGGCCACGGGGTGTTTGCGCCAGCCCAGATCGTCACCTGCGCCCATGGTGCCTGCGTGCAGACGCCGCTGGGCGAAATTCACGACGTGGCTGGGGCCCCGCTGCCAGGCAACCTGGCACTGGGGGATTGCGACGTCTTGCTGCGCGCCGACGACATCGTGCACGACGACGCCAGCCCGGTGCGGGCGCTGATCGAACGCAAGGCCTTCCGCGGCTCGGAATTCCTGCTCACGCTGCGGCTGAAAAGCGGCGAACGCGTGATGGCGCACGTGCCTTCGCACCACGACCACCACGTCGGCGAATGGATCGGCATTCGGGCCGAGGTCGACCACGTCGTGACTTTCCCCCGCCTGCCGGCTGCCGCTTGAGAAGAAACACTCCGCCCAGGGTGCAACTTTCCTGGCGGGCCGGCACCAAAGCCAGGCCAGTCCTATACTGGAAACGAGCATGAAGTTTCATATTGCCAGCGCAAGCCGGCGGGTCATTCTTTAAAAGGCGAGTCCGACATGGGTGGCAAATTCAAGGTCGCTGGTTTGTTGATGGCCGGGGCCGTGGCCGGCGCACTGACCACCATGCAACTGACAGCCGTGGCACGCAGCACGCTGGCGCCGCTGCCGCTGCAAGAACTGCAGCAGCTGGCAGCAGTGTTCGGCATGGTCAAGAGCGAATACGTCGAGCCGGTCGATGAGAAAAAACTCATTTCTGATGCCATCAGCGGCATGGTGTCCGGGCTCGACCCGCATTCGCAGTATTTCGACAAGAAGTCCTTCAAGGAATTCCGTGAAGGCACGACTGGCAAGTTCGTCGGCATCGGCATCGAGATGGGCATGGAAGACGGCCTGGTGAAGGTGGTTTCGCCCATCGAAGGTTCACCCGCTTTTCGCGCCGGCCTGAAGCCGGGCGATCTGATCACCCGTATCGATGATGTGGGGGTCAAGGGCCTGACGGTCGACCAGGCCGTGAAGCGCATGCGCGGCGAACCGAACACCAAGGTGCAGTTGACCATCTTCCGCAAGGCCGAGAGCCGCAGCTTCCCGGTCACCCTGGTGCGCGAAGAAATTCGGACGCAAAGCGTGCGCGCCAAGATGATCGAGCCCGGTTACGGCTGGATTCGCATCAGCCTGTTCCAGGAAAGCACCGTCGCCGACTTCGTGCGCAAGGCCGAAGACCTGTACAAGCAAGACCCCAACCTGAAGGGTCTGGTGCTGGACCTGCGCAACGACCCCGGTGGCCTGCTGGACGCCGCTGTGGCGGTGTCTGCAGCCTTCCTGCCCAGCGATCTGGTGGTCGTATCGACCAACGGCCAGGTGGCCGATTCACGCGCCACTTTCCGCGCCAGCCCAGAGTTCTATGCCCGCCGCGGCGGCGACCCGTTGCGCAGCCTGCCGGCAGCGCTGAAGAAGGTGCCGCTGGTGGTGCTGGTGAACGAAGGTTCGGCTTCGGCCAGTGAGATCGTGGCCGGCGCGCTGCAAGACCACAAGCGCGCCGTCATCATGGGCGCACAAACCTTCGGCAAGGGTTCGGTGCAGACGGTGCGCCCGCTGTCGGCCGATACCGCGCTGAAAATCACCACCGCGCGCTACTACACACCGAACGGCCGCAGCATCCAGGCCACCGGCATCGTGCCCGATGTCTGGCTGGACGAAACCGCCGACGGCAACGTCTTCGCCGCCCTGCGCATGCGCGAGGCCGACCTTCAAAAGCACCTGCAAGGTGATGACGAGAAGAAAAAGGGCACTGAAGAAGAGAAGGCGCGCGAAAAGGCACGGGAAGAAGCACGTACCAAGCTCGAGGAACAGATGGCCAGGACCAAGGAACCCCCCAAGCCTTTGCCAGAATTCGGCAGCCTGGAAGACTTCCCTTTGATGCAGGCATTGAACCAGCTTCGCGGCCAGCCGGTGGTGGTCAGCAAGACCGCCAGCGAGCGCAAGGCCGAAGCCCCGACGGCGAAATAGGCTTGCACCGTCCGGTGATGGGCTGTCACGGCCTGCAGGCAAACCCGCCGGTCCGGCGGGTTTGTCATTTCTGACCCGCTCCGCACGCGATGACCGACGACCAACTGCTGCGCTACGCCCGCCACCTGCTGCTCGACGGCCTGGGGGTCGAGGGCCAGCGCGCGCTGCTGGCCGCGCATGCGCTCGTCATCGGCGCCGGCGGGCTGGGTTCCCCGGTGGCGCTGTACCTGGGCAGTGCCGGGGTCGGGCGGATCACGATCGTCGACGACGACGACGTCGACCTGGGCAATCTGCAGCGCCAGATCGCCCACAACCTGTCGCGACTGGGCCAGCCCAAGGCGACGTCGGCGCGCGCCAGCATCGCCGCCATCAACCCCGATGTGCAGGTCGACGCCTGCGTGCGGCGCGCCGACGCGGCGCTGCTCGACGAACTGGTGCCGCAGGCCAGCGTGGTGCTGGACTGCAGCGACAACTTCCGCACCCGTCACGCCGTCAACGCCGCGTGCGTGCGCCATGGCCGGCCGCTGGTCTGGGGCGCGGCCATCGGCTGGGACGCGCAGCTGTCGGTGGTCGACCCCGCCCGGCCCGACACGCCCTGCTACGCCTGCCTGTTCCCGCCCGACGCCACGCACACCGACGAGGCCTGCGCCACGATGGGCGTGCTGGCGCCGCTGGTGGGCGTGGTCGGCAGCCTGCAGGCGGCCGAGGCCATCAAGCTGCTGGTCGGCGCGGGCCAGTCGCTGGCCGGGCAGCTGCTGATGCTGGACGCGCGCCAGCTCGGCTTCGACCGTATCCAGGTGGCACGACAGCCCGGCTGCCCGGTCTGCGGCAGCTCCCCAGGCCGCGTGTGAATCGGCATTAAGCTTCCCGGCATGACCGCATCGACCGCTCCGCTGACCGCCCGTAACTTTCCAAGCGCCGAAGAGGAAGCCCGACTCCCCGAACCCTCGCGTTACGCCGGACCGGAAAGCGCCTACCGCCTGGCCTTCTCTGACACCGAATTCCTGCTGCGCGACGAACTGCGCCCGGTGCGAATGCAGCTGGAGCTGCTCAAGCCCGAGCTGATCCAGCGCGAACTGGGCATCGAATCGACCATCGTCATCTTCGGCAGCGCCCGCATCCTGCCGTTGGACGTGGCCCGGTCGCAGCTGGCCGCGGCTGCGCCGGAGCAGCGCCCGCGCGCCGAGATGGCCGTGAGCATGAGCCGCTACTACGAGGAAGCGCGCCAGTTCTCGGCCCTGGTGGCGGAGCGGTCGCGCGAGCTGAAGACGCCGATCTACGTCGTCACGGGCGGGGGTCCGGGCATCATGGAAGCCGGCAACCGCGGCACCTTCGAGGTCGGGGGCAAGAGCATCGGGCTGAACATCGTGCTGCCGCACGAGCAGGCGCCCAACCCCTACATCACGCCCGAGCTGTGCTTCCAGTTCCACTACTTCGCGCTGCGCAAGATGCACTTCCTGATGCGCAGCATCGCGCTGGTGTGCTTTCCCGGCGGCTTCGGCACGCTGGACGAGTTGTTCGAGGTGATGACGCTGCAGCAGACCGGCAAGGTCAGGAAGCGCCCGATCCTGCTCTTCGGACGCGAGTTCTGGAGCCGGCTGATCGACTTCCAGCTGCTGATCGACACCGGC
>JBBQAW010000224.1:0-7088 GCA_038316815.1 Burkholderiales bacterium | reverse complement strand
CCTGGACCCTCGCAATACGGCGGCGCTGCTTGCGCTGGCCGAGCTGAAGGCACGCACGGGTGGCAAGAAGGAGGAGGTAACAGCGGCTATTACAGCAGCGATCCAGGCCAACCCCGCAGAGGCGCGGTCGCGCGTCCTGCTCGTGAATCACCTGCTGCTACAGCGCGACACAGCCGCCGCGCTGACGGCAACGCAAGAAGCCGGCAGCGCCCTGCCCAACAACTTCGAGGTAATCGATGCGATCGGCTCGGCGCAACTGGCCGCCGGGCAAGCACAGCAGGCCGTGAGCACTTTCGGGAAGCTTGCGGGACTCCGCCCCGACCGGCCCGAGCCCGAGTTGCGGCAGGCCGAGGCCCATGTTGCCAACAACGATCTGAATGCGGCCAAGCGCAGCCTGCGCAAGGCGCTGGAGATCAGGCCGGGGCTTTTGCCTGCGCAACGCGCACTGGCCCAGATTGCATTGAAGCAGAACGACCCCGAAGAAGCGCTGCGCATCGCGCGATCGGTACAGAAGCAGCTACCTAAGCAGGTCGTCGGATACGTGCTGGAAGCCGACATCGAATTGGCGCGCAACCAAGCCGAATCCGCGCTCCCGCCGCTTCGAAAAGCGCTGGACCTGAACGGCACCGCAGAGGTCGCCATACGTCTACACGCAGCGCTGGAGATCGCCAAGCGCGGTGCCGATGCCGAACGCCATGCGACTGCCTGGTTGAAGGCACACCCGAAGGACGCAGGCTTTCGCTACTACCTCGGCGACAGGGCCTTGGCCAGCCGGGACTATGCACAGGCCGAGGCGCAATACCAGAAGGTGTTGGAGATCCAACCCCAAAACGCTTTGGCGATGAACAACGTTGCCTGGATCATGGGCCAGTCCAGGCGGCCGGGCGCGCTGGCTCTAGCCGAGAAGGCCAACGAGATTCTGCCAGACCAGCCTGCGCTAATGGACACGCTGGCTTACCTGCTGGCGCTGGAGAACCAGACCCAGCGCGCCATCGACTTGCAGAAGCGCGCCATGGCCGCTGCACCGATGGACAACGGCCTTAGGCTGACGCTGGCGAAGATCTACGCCCAGGCCGGTCAGAAGGCCCAGGCGCGGGCCGAACTCGACACGCTGATGAAGCTGGGCGACAAGTTCGCGGGTCAGGCCGAAGTCAAGCAGCTGCTGGCAACGCTCTGACCTGGCGCAGCGCCACAAGCGCAGTTCGCCGCAGGTTGCGCCTTCGTTACATCCATTTGCAGCTCGAGGCAGGCTGCTGCGCTCAAGTTGCCGGGTCGGACGGCCGAGAAACCTGGTACGGCGCGGGCGGAGGGTCTGGGTCGAGAGGTAGGCGGCAGCTATGAAGGTGGTACAGATGTGGTCGTCAATGCGGCGGAAGCTTCGTCGATATGTTCGGTGGTTGCTCGCCGCCCTGCCCGAAGGCTTGCGCTTCGCGCTTTACCGTCGAACGGTGGACTGCGAGCCCGTCTCGAAGGGCCGCTTGGAGCTGAAGATCGCCAACACGCAGGTCGAACTCGAGGCCTGCTTTGCGCTTTTGCACAACGCCTACGTGGCCAGCGGTTTCATGCGCACCCACCCCAGCGGGCTGCGGGTCACGCCCTATCACGCGCTGCCCACGACAACCACGCTGTGCGCCAAGGTGGACGGGCAGGTGGTGGGTACGCTTTCCATCGTGCGAGAAGGCGTGTTCGGCTTCCCGATGCAGTCGGTGTTCGATCTGTCCAGCGTGCGTGCCAAGGAGGGGCGCATCGCCGAGATCTCGGCGTTGGCCATCCACCCCCGCTGGCGCAAGACGGGCGGTAGCATCCTGTTCCCGCTGTTGAAGTTCATGTACGGGTACTGCACCCGCTACTTCGACACACGGCATCTGGTGATTGCGGTGAACCCGGCCCATATCGAGATGTACGAGTCTGTACTGTTCTTCCGCCGCCTGACGCAGACGGTGGTGGACCGTTACGACTTCGTCAACGGCGCGCCTGCCGTAGGCGCGACGCTGGACCTGCACGAGGCACCGGCGCTGTTCGAGGCCGCCTACGGCCACAAGCCCGGGCGGCGCAATCTGCACAAGTTCTTTGTTCACACCGAACTGCCGGAAATCAAGTACCCGTCGCGGCCCTGGCATATCAGCAACGACCCGGTACTGACGCCGGCGCTGTTGGACCACTTCTTCAGCCGCCGCACACAGGGCTTCGCCATGCTGGACGAACGCCGGCTACGGCTGCTTCACGCGCTGTACCAAGAGCCCGTTTGGACGGCTGTGCTGCCGCCACTGCCGCCCGGCGACCAGCACAACGGCCTGCGCAGTGAACCGCGCTACACGATGAAGTGCCCGGCGGTGCTGACGTTACTCGGGCAGTCGGCATCGGCACTGCGCGTGACGCTAGTCGAGATCTCGCGCCACGGTTGCTTGACGCGCACGCTGCGGCCAATGTTGGTCGGCAGCCTCGTGACAATGGAGGCCGAACTGGGCGTGGGTGTTGTAAGCCGGGTGGTGGCCGAAGTGGTGCGCGTGGCACGCAGCGACAGCGGGCAGTTTTACGGTCTTCGCATAGATCAGCCCGACGCCGCCTGGTCGCGCTGCGTGGACTGGCTGGAGGGCCACGCAGCGCCACCTGGGGCTGCCGGGCAGGCGAGCGAACCTGCAGCGCATGGCACCGCGCCCAACCCGGCCACGCAAGCCCAGCCAATTGCTGACGTCGCCACTGTGCCCGCCTGAGATTCGCCGGCCGTGGGAGGCTATCTGAACGTACAGGACGCACCGGAACTTTTTGAGCGGGCCGCCGCCGTCAAGACCAATTGGAGGAAACGTCATCGGTGCTTCGTCGAGCCAAGTTTGCCAGACATCAGGTTGCCCAATCGAAGTTGGCACATCAGCAACTATCCGGTGTTGAAGCCCGCGCTCCTGTAGCCCATTCTTCTGTCTGCACACAAGGCCTCAGGGCTCTCGACACACGCAAGCGCCACTTGCCGTATTCGATCTGTTCCAGACCCAAGTGGGTGAGCGTGCTGCCGGAAACGGCCGCGGAGCCGTGCACGGGTACGGCGCTGAGCCAGTACCCGCGCTTCTCGCTGAAGTTTCCAGTCATGTGCTCCACCGGGGCCATGGGCGTATGCGACTTCTCCGGTGCGATCGTTGAAGTGTCGGACCGCCGGTTCTCCGGGCGTCAGTCTTCCAAAAGGGGCTGTCGAAGGTGAAGTTGGCATGAGTTCGCCATCGACCATCGCAGCCCTTCACGACAGCATTGGGGTGCTTGGTGGCACTCTTTTGCGCGTCGGGTGGGGCCAGCAGCGCTATCTTTCGCCTTGAAAGTAACAAAATTTTCGGTAGCCCTAGCCGCCGACAGTTGCGGTACCTGTTCAGTTCATGGAGCGGGATGCCGGTGGCTGCGCCCCCATCAGCCGAGAGATGATCCCTTCTTGTTCCTGCGCCGTAAAAGCGAAGGGATACAAGGTACGTTCGGTCGACGCTAGCTCAGGCCGACCCGCAATCTGGGCTATCTGCTCGGTGATATGACTAAAGTGCAACGCCAACAAAACGGATGGGGCGTTAACGGAACGGTTAATCCGCTCTTCACCCACGACCTGTGCGCCCAACATGCGTTCGTAGTAGCGGACATGCCTGGGGTTCACTTCCATCAACAGCATGTCGTAACGGCGGATGCAATGCGCCACGATGTAGGCCACATGGAAAAGCGCAGCCAGTACACGCTTGTTGCCGCAAACGGGGTCAACAGCAAGCTTCGTGAACTCGCACAACCGCAAGCCGCGGCCTCGCATCTCTGCGATCTCGTCCTCGAAGACGTCCTCGCAGTTGATGCCCTCGGAGCCGTCCAGGCCAACGGTAATGGTGCCGATCGTGACGCTGCTATCGGTCCTATCAGTCGCTGTGAGTGTGATGCGGTTCGCAGTCGGGTCATCTGGCAGACTGACAATGCTGTACCCACGCCATCCATACCGCCGCTCCAGAAGCTGACTGGCCGACTGGCGGCTGACATAGGAGTCTGCTTTCCGGATCTTGAAGTAACGACCATCCGTGAGGCCGGCCATCGCCAAGTCGAAACCTGGCTCTCTCTCGCAACGTTCGTCTTTCAATGAGTTCAGCCCAGCGGCGGCAACGGGGTTGGAATGTAGGTTCATGGGATGGCTTTGAACGGGTCCGAACGCAGCGAAGCACTAAATGTGCCGGAGAAAGATTTCAGAAGTTGTATCTGAAGATAAGTCTTGCACCCAAATGGGGGGGTTCAGCTAAAAATATTGGGCTTGACAGTAACTTCATGTTGCTGTAATAAATGTCATTTCGTTTGGTCTCGCCACATGCGCCATCCTGCAGACTCCGCTCGTATCAGTTCGCCCATGACCCGTCGACCCTTCTCACCAGCTTCAACATACGCAGCCGAGTCAACGATTTCAGCGCATCCAAGGGGACGCCATGACCTGTTGTAGGCTTACACGCAGGCTCTTGTTTGCTGCTGGGATTGCAGCAGCGCTACCCGTTCAGGCCGATCTTCGTCAACTGGTGGCCACCTTTCGGCCGTCGGTGCTGCCGGTGGGGACCTTCGCGGCTACGGACAGCCCAAGATTCGGGTTCCGTGGCACGGGCTTCGTCGTCGGCGACGGTAACCAGCTCGTCACGAATTTCCACGTCCTGCCCCCCAGCGCCGAAGCGGACAGCGGCCCGCGGATGGCCGTTCTTGTTCCGCGCGGGCGCGAGGGCGAAGTGAGGATGGCGCGCGTGCAGTCCACTGACCGCGCGCGCGACCTGGCTCTACTGCGGTTCGACGGGGGTCCACTGCCGGCCTTACCACTGGCTGACCCTGAACTGGCGGCTGAAGGCAGCCCCGTAGCTTTGATCGGCTTCCCGATCGGCGGTGTGCTCGGGTTCTCCCCAGTCACCCACCAGGGGATCATTTCCTCGGTCACCAGCATCGTCCTGCCGGCGGCAACGGCCCAGCAGCTTAGCGCGCGTGCAGTTTCGAGCCTTCGTGCTGGGCCGTTCGAAATCTACCAGCTCGACGCTGTAGCGTACCCGGGCAACAGCGGGGGGCCCGTGTTCGACATCGCCAGCGGCAATGTCGTCGGCGTCATCAACATGGTACTGGTGCGTGGCACCCGGGAGTCGGCGCTGACAAACCCCACCGGGATCAGCTACGCGATTCCGATTCGCTACGTGCGCGAGCTTCTGAACCAGCGGTAAGCCGCACAGCCCGCCATCGGTACGGATCGCACGCTTCCGAGCCACCCATCGTCGCCTTTCGGACCGAGGAGCGCTACTTCTCGAAGCGCATCAGGCTGCTCGGCAGCACCTTCACGCGCGCCAGGCAAAGGCCCTTGCCTTCAGTGAAGCGGTCGAGTTCGGCCATGTCGCAGCGGTCGCCGCCGTTCACCAGAACGCGTCCGATGTCGTCGCAGGTGATGCCGGTGAAGTCAACGGTGCTCCCCTGCGAGTCACCGGGCCTCAGCCCCAGAAACGAGGTGCTCACCGTCTTGTACACGACCCCGTCAGGGCGAAGGGCGGAGAAGAACGGGACCAGGTTGTTGATCGTGTACGAGAGCTTGTTTTCCAGCTTCAACGACAACCGGCAACCTACGCCCCGAACGTCGCGACGCACCAAGCTCAACTCGGCCTGCACGGTGGGTTCGGCGGCGCTGGCGGCGGGATCCGGCGGCACCGCAGCGTCGGCGTATCGCCACGTGCCATCGTCCTTGAGGATCACCTTGCGACCTTCTTGTGTCACCAGCTCGATGTCTGCGGCTGTGGCCCCGCCAGCCACCCCGAGCAACGACGCGGTCAGCGACGCAAGAAGCACCGCCCACGCTGTACGCCGCAAGCGGGCGCTGGGCGAACTGGACTTCGAGGCATGAAAGCTTGGAGGGTTTCGCATGGCGAGCGTCGCGCGTCGGAAATGGGTAAATGCATGATAGGGCGGCGCCGCGGAAGCGTCGAATTCATGAGACTCGCACGGGCCGCAAGCAAGCCAGGAACAGTACAGATGCTCTGGTAGTCAGGGAACAAGTCGCAATAACGGCGAAAACCTGAAGTGCTGGAACGGGACCGCTGTAGCGCTGGCGGTAGTTCAACTGCAGCAGGTCGCTGGTCGGCGAGTTCGGGACAGCAGCAGCGCCGGTAAGTCCGAAACGATCACGCTCGCTCGCCAGTCCGCGAGGCGATCAAACTCTGTAGTACCCCCGGTACCACGCCACGAACCGCCCGATGCCGGTCCGAACATCGGTGGCCGGCTTGAACCCCGTCCAGGCGGTCAGCGCGTCGACGTCGGCATACGTCGCCGGCACATCACCGTCCTGCAACGGCAGCATGTTCTTCTGCGCCTTCTGCCCCAGCGCTTCTTCGATGCAGCCGATGAAGTCGAGCAGTGGCACCGGGTCGTGGTTGCCGATGTTGAAAACGCGAAACGGCGCGTTGCTGGTGCCGGGGTCGGGCGTGTCGGACAGGTAGGCGGGGTCGGGGGTGGCCACGCGGTCGAGCACACGGATCACGCCTTCGACGATGTCGTCGACGTACGTGAAGTCGCGCTGCATCTGGCCGTGGTTGAAGACGTCGATGGGCCGGCCTTCGAGGATGGCCTTGGTGAACAGGAACAGCGCCATGTCTGGCCGGCCCCACGGGCCGTAGACCGTGAAGAAGCGCAGCCCCGTGGTGGGCAGGCCGAACAGGTGGCTGTAAGTGTGCGCCATCAGCTCGTTGGCCTTCTTGGTGGCGGCGTACATGCTGACCGGGTGGTCGACGCTGTCGTGTTCGCTGAAGGGCATGCGCGTGTTGCCGCCGTAGACGCTGGAACTGCTGGCGTACACCAGGTGCTGCACGCCGCTGTGGCGGCAGCCTTCCAGCGCGTTCATGAAGCCGACGATGTTGCTGTCGACGTAGGCGTGCGGGTTCTGCAGCGAATAGCGCACCCCCGCCTGGGCGGCCAGGTGGATGACGCGGTCGAAGCGCTCTTCCTTGAACAGGTGCTCCATGCCGGGCCGGTCGGCCACATCCAGGTGCACGAAGCGGAAATTGGCATGCGGCGTCAGTCGGGCCAGCCGGTCCTGCTTCAGCTGCACGCTGTAGTAGTCGTTCAGGTTGTCCAGG
>JBBQAW010000223.1:0-7108 GCA_038316815.1 Burkholderiales bacterium | reverse complement strand
GTGCGGTCGGCAGGACAAGTAATGCTACGTCTGGAGCGCAAAGCTTGCGCTATCGTGCCGCGCATGGCCGAACTCAGCTTCTACTGGCACGACTACGAGACCTTTGGCGTCGTGCCCCGCCGCGACCGGCCGGTGCAGTTTGCCGGCGTGCGCACGGACGCCGACCTGAACGAAATGGGCGAGCCGGCGATGTTCTATTGCCGCCCCGCACCCGATACCCTGCCCGAACCCGAAGCCGTGCTGATCACCGGCATCCTGCCCCAGCACGCGTTGCAGAACGGCCTGCCTGAACACGAATTCGCCGCGCGCATCGAAGCCGAACTGGCGCGTGACGGCACCGTGGGCGTGGGCTACAACAGCATCCGCTTCGACGACGAGGTCACGCGCTACCTGTTCTGGCGCAACCTGATCGACCCGTATGCGCGCGAATGGCAGAACGGCTGCAGCCGCTGGGACTTGCTGGATGTCGTGCGCGCCACCTGGGCCCTGCGGCCCGAGGGCATTGACTGGCCCGTGCACGGCGAAGGCCCGATGCAGGGCCGCCCCAGCTTCAAGCTGGAACACCTGACGCGCGCCAACGGCCTGGCGCACGAAGCCGCGCACGACGCGCTGTCCGACGTGCGCGCCACCATCGCCGTGGCCCGGCTGGTCAAGACGCGCCAGCCGCGGCTGTGGGACTTCTGCCTGAAGCTGCGCAAGAAAGACGCTGTGCTGGCCGAGATGGGCAATGGCAAACCTTTCATCCACCTGTCGGGCATGTACCCGGTCGAACGCGGCTGCCTGGCCGTGGTCTGGCCGCTGGCCCCGCACCCGAAGAACAAGAACGAAGTCATCGTCTGGGACCTGGCCCACGATCCGCGCCTACTGGCCGGGCTGGACCCAGAAACGGTTCGGCGCCGCCTGTACACGCGCCAGGACGAACTGCCCGCAGGCGAGGAGCGCCTGCCGATCAAGACCATCCACATCAACAAGTCGCCCATCGTCATCGGCAACTTGCGCACCGTCGAACCGGTGGCTGCGCGCTGGGGCCTGGACCTGCCGCTGGCGCTGCAGCATGCCGAATACGCTGCCGCGCTGGGCCGCAGCCTGGACGCGCTGTGGCCGGCGGTCTTCGAACGCGCCCCGCCCGACACGCCGCCAGACGTCGACGAAGACCTTTACAACGGCTTCATCGGCAACGACGACAAGCGCAGCCTGCAGCGCCTGCGCGAACTGTCGCCCACGGCCCTGGCCGCCAAGCGCCCGGCCTTCGACGACCCGCGGCTGGAAGAACTGCTGTTTCGCTACCGCGCGCGCAATTTCGACACCACGCTGACCGACACCGAGCGCGAACGCTGGCAACAGCACCTGGCCGACCGCCTGTTGCACGGGCAGGGTGGGGCCCTGACGCTGGCGGCCTACTTCGAACGCATCGACACGCTGGCCGAAGCCGCCATCGAACGCGATGACGAACGCGCCCAGGCGCTGCTGGAAGCCCTGGTCGACTACGGCGAAGGCATTGCACCCGACAGCGCGTGACATGGCTGGCAACGCTCCCGTTTGCCGTCGTTGCACAGCGTGGCCGCGCGGTGGGTCAGTGCGTTGCGCTGCTTCATCACTCGCTGCGCCGCTGTGTGTCAGTGAGCCTGAGTCAGCAATTCAGCGCGGCGTTGCCACGATTGTTTGGGCTGCTTCGTCGGCGGCTGGCACACGCGTGACGAAGCCGCCTGCGGCCCATTCTTCGTAGCGCCAATCGGTGGCCGTGGCGACCAGTCCCGGCAAGGGTTCGGGCGCGCCCTGCACCAGCACGCCGCGCAGCACGGGCGCCAGCGCGTCGATCCAGATCGGCAGGGCCAGCCCGCCGCCAGATTCACGGTCACCCAGGCTGCGGGGTTCGTCATAGCCCATCCAGGCCACGGCCACCACGCCCGGGCCATGGGCGGCCTGCGGGCTGACCGGGCGAAAGCCCGCGAACCAGGCGTCCACAGCATCATTGGTGGTGCCGGTCTTGCCGTACAGGTCGCCGCGCCTCAGGCTGGCTTGCGCGCGTGCGCCGGTGCCGCGCCTTGCGACGTCGTTCAGCAGTGAATTGACGAGGGCGACATTGCGCGCCGGCACCGCCCGCGTGGCTTCGCCCAGCACGGGCGCGGGCGGGGCTTCGAACAGCACACGGCCCTGGGCGTCGACGATGCGTTCGATCAGCACCGCATCCACCCGGTGCCCGCCGTTGGCCAGCACCGCGTAGGCCTGGGCCAGTTGCAGCGGCGTGGTGCTGCCGGCACCGAGCGCGAAAGTCAGGTTGTCGGGCTGCTTGGCGGGGTCGAAGCCGTAGCGGGTCGCCCATTCCTGGGCTCCCGATAGCCCCACATGCTGCAGCAGCCGAACGCTGACCAGGTTCTTCGACTTCACCAGCGCTTCGCGCACCGTCATCTCGCCGTCAAACTGGCCGTCGCTGTTCTGCGGGTTCCAGCCGCTGTTGTCGCCATTGGCGGGGGCATAGGGCGCGTCCAGGACCCGGGTTTCGGGCATCACGCCGTGTTCGAAGGCTGCCGAGTAGAGAAAAGGCTTGAAAGCCGAACCCGGCTGGCGCCAGGCGCTGGTGACGCGGTTGAACTGCTGGCGGTTGAAGTCGAAGCCGCCGACCAGGGCCAGCACACGGCCGCTGGCGGGGTCCAGCGCCACATACGCTGCCTCCGCCTGCGGCCATTGCACCAGGCGCCATTCAGGGGTTGTCGCCGTGCCCCCTGCGCCGTGCGCCTGGGGCCACTGCTGCAGGCGCACGATGGACCCGCGCCGCAAGGCCAGTGCTGCCGGAGCCTTGGGGGCCAGGGCGGCGGCCAGGCCGCGTGGCGCGTCGGCCTTTAACGCTGCGCCGCTGAGGATCACGACTTCGCCGCTGGCCAGCTGGGCGCGCACTTCACTGGGGCTGGCCGCCAGCACGATGGCGGCGCGCAGGTCTTCGTCGTCGCGCGCGTCGCGCAGGGCCAGGGCGGCGGCGCGTTCGGCCTGGGCCGGGTTGTCGGGCAGGGCCTCGAAGTCTTCGGGCCCGCGCCAGGGCTGCTTGCGTTCATGCGCCAGCACGGCAGTGCGCAGCGCCAGGTGGGCGGCACGCTGGTCGGCTGCGCGCAGCGAAGTGATGACGCGGATGCCTTCGGTGTAGGCCTGCTCGCCCACGCGTTCGAAGACCGCGCGCCGCGCCATTTCGGCGGCATGCTGCGCTTGCAGCTCGGTCTGGCTGGGTCGGCGCAAGACCAGGGGTTCGGCCAGGGCCGCATCGGCTTGCGCCTGGCTGATGTACCCGGCCACGACCATGCGCGACAGCACCCAGCGCTGGCGCTTGATGGCACGTTGCGGGCTCGCCACGGGGTTGGCGTAGACGGGGTTTTGCGGCAGGCCGGCCAGCAGGGCTGTTTCACCCAGGCTCAGCGCGTCCAGCGGCTTGCCGAAGTAGGTCTGGGCAGCAGCACCGAAGCCGTAAGCGCGCTGGCCCAGGAAGATCTGGTTCAGGTAGAGCTCGAAAATCTGGTCCTTGCCCAGTTCGCGTTCAAGCTGCAGTGCCAGCAGGGCTTCCTTGATCTTGCGTTCTGCTGTGCGCCGGGTGCTCAGGAAGAAGGTGCGGGCCACTTGCTGGGTGATGGTGGAAGCGCCCTGGGGCACACCGCCGTTGAGGTTGGCCAGCACCGCGCGCGCCAGCCCGCGCGGGCTGATGCCACCGTGTTCGTAAAACTGCCGGTCTTCGGTGGCCAGCACGGCCTGGCGCAGCGGCAGCGGTATCTGGGCGATGGGCACGAACACCCGGCGTTCGCTGCCGAACTGCGCCATTTCCACGCCATCGGCGGTCAGCACCTGCAGATGCTGTTGTGGCCGGTAGCGCGTGGCCTTGTCCAGTGGCGGCAGGTCCTGCGCATGCCACAGCACCATGCCGCCCAGAAACAGGCCCGCCAGCAGCAGCAGGACCAAGCCCGCCAGCAACAGGCTGCCCAGGACGACGAAGCCGCGGCGCGGCGGCTGTTGCATGCGCTTCAAGAAATGCAGCAACGCAGGGGTTGACCGGGCTTCAAGGCTGCAGTTCGTACAGGGCCGATCCGTCGCCGTTGTCGCGCACCAGCTTGACTTGCGGCACCTGGGCAAGGTGGGCCTGGCCCGCGGCGCCGGAAACGAAACGCAGCTTCACGCCTGGCACCGGCAGCAGCCGCCAGTTGTTGTCAGCCGCAGGCTGCACCGTGCCCGCAGCCTGCAGGTACTGCAGCAGCGCTTCGCGGTTCTCGTCAGGTGCGTCCAGGATGATGTTGCTGCCGTCCAGCCCAGGAAAGTTGCCGCCGCCCGATGCGCGGTAGTTGTTCGTGACCACGGTGAAGCTGTCGGCATCTGCCACAGGCCGGCCGTTGAACTGCAAGTCACGAATGCGCCTGGCGTCTGGCGCCACCAGCTTGCCGCTGCGTTCATAGCGCGCCGGCTGCGTGACGTCGATGCGGTAGCTCACGCCGTCCAGGGTGTCGAAATTGAAGCTGGGGAAAATGGTGTTCAGCAGGTCCTGTTCGGGCGCGCCTTGGGGGTCGATGCGGTTGAAGGCGCCGGCCGAGAATTCGAGCCATTCGCGCACCTGCGCGCCGCTGAGCTTCACCACCTTCACGGTATTGGGGAAGACGTAAAGGTCAGCCACGTTGCGCACGGCCACCGGCCCGGCGGGAATGTCGGTGTAGGCCGCCCAACCCTGGCGGCCGCCGGTCTTGAACGGGGCCGCTGCCGACAGCAGGGGCAGACCCTTGTGCGGTGTGTCGGCCAGTGCTTTGCGGGCATAAGCCAGCTGGGCCTGCGACACCAGCTGCACCGAAGGGTCGTCAGTCACCTGGGCGAAATAGCTGTGGATGGCAGTGGCCGTGCGCGCCACCGGGCTGCGCATGTAGGCCAGGGTGGCTTCATGTTCGGGGGCCACCAGGCGCAGCATTTCGGGGTCGGCGTCCACCAGAGGGCGGCGCGCGTTGCGGTCGTAAATGGGGCGCAGTTCGGCCTTCGATTCAGCCACTTTCCAGCGCCCGCCTTGCTGGCGCAGCACCAGGTCGATGACGCCCAGGTGGTCGCCCCAGCGCCCGGCCATCACGGCAGGCACGCCGTTGATGGTGCCGCGAGCCAGGTCCACCTTGGGGTGCGCATTGAAAAAGCGGCCCGGAAATTCGCCATGCGAATGGCCGAAGAGGATGGCGTCGACCCCGGGCACTTCAGCCAGCCGCGCGACGGTGTTCTCGGCGAAGCGCACGGTCTCGCCGCGTTCGAAGCCTGAATGGGCAATGACGACGACGATGTCGGCGCCTTCGGTCTTCATGCGCGGAATCAGGCTGCGCGCGGTCTCCAGGATGTCCAGCGCCACCACTTTGCCCAGCAGGTGCTGGCGGTCCCACTGCATCACCTGCGGGGGCACGAAACCGATCACGCCCACTTTCAGCTGCACCGGCTTGCCAGCGTCGTCGTTGAACTTGCGGTCCAGGATGAGGTAGGGCGTGTAAGCCGGCTTCATGCCTTCGGGCTTGCCGCTGCCGTCGTCGATGACGATGTTGGCATTGACGTAGGGGAAGCCGGCTGATTCAAGGGCCCGGTTCAGGAAGGGCAGGCCGAAGTTGAATTCGTGGTTGCCAATGTTGGCGGCGTCAAAACCCAGGGCTTTCATCATGCGGTGCGCCGGGTGGGGCTGGCCCGGGGCGGGCGGGCGCACTTTGGCCACCCAGTCGCCCAGCGGGCTGCCCTGCAGCAGGTCGCCGTTGTCGAAGAGCAGACTGTTCGGGTTCTCGGCACGCGCCTGCCGAATGAGCGTGGCCGTCTTGACCAGGCCGTACTCATCGGTCGGCTTGTCCTGGTAATAGTCGTAATTCACCAGGTTGACGTGGATGTCGGTCGTCTCGAGGATGCGCAGCCTCAGGTCGGCGTTGTCCGCCAACAGGCCCGCTGCCCTGGGGGCGGCCGCACTGGCCATGGCCGTGCGCTGCGCCTCGTGCACGCATTCGTCGACCAGCCGGCGGCCGGCCAGCACGTCCATCAGCATCGACTTGTTGGCGATCTGCAGCATCAGCGTGCGGCCGCGCACGTCTTCCAGGCGCAGCGCGCCGGTGCTCGACAGAACGGGCTTCATGACCCAGGTCTGCTTGCCGAACTGCACTTCGACATAGCCTTCGGTGCGGGTGTGCAGCGCAACGTTGACCTTCTGACCGAAGTCGCAGTCGTAAGGGCCGAAATGCGTCAGCGCGGCGGCGGCGATCTGTTCGCCGCTGGCTGCGGGCAAGGGCAGATCGGCGACGACGGCTGCTTTGGCCGCTGGGGCCGCTTTCGCCGGCGCGCGCGCTGCCGGGCGGGCAGCTTGGCGTGGCGGCGGGGGCTTGGCAGCTTTCTTGGCGGGCGCGGCCGCAGCCGCGGCGCCCGCAGGCTGGGCCAGGGCCAAAGGGGTGCCAGCGGTGGCCAGGATCGCGGCAGCAACCAGGCCCAGGGTGGCAATCATTCTTCGCATGCAGCTTGTCTCCGATGGCGGCGCCGCGGGCAGGCACGTCCACCCGGCCGACACACGCCGGCCGGAAGTATGCCCGCGGGGTGTTGCGCCTGAAGGCCTCAGAGGCTGAGAGTTTGTCGAGCCTGACCGAGCAGAGCGTCAAAAGGCGTCCAGTCCAGGCGCAAAGCACAGCCATCGCTCGGGCTATGGCGCGCATTTGCCACGACGAGCGGGCGTCTTTTGGCGTGATGAGTGGGCATGAGCTAAAGACTCTCAGCCTCTCTGTGGTGTGGCCGCTGTTCCACTGGGATCCGACTCGGCTGTTCCAGCCCTGTTAAGCCGAACCATGCGGAACGAACTTCGGCCGGCAGTTGCGGGCCGCCGTGGAAGGACGTGCGCTCGGCCCGTTCCAGCAGTTGCCACCAGTAGCGGTAGCTGGCACGGTCTTGCAACTGCCCGCCGTGCTGGATGGGGGCCCAGCCGGCGGCTTGTGCAGCCTGCAGGATGGCAATGGCGTCGTCGACTTCGTCCACGGTGGGCGCGAAGGCTTCGACGATGGTACGAATCTGCGCCGGGTGAATGCTCCACATGCGCGTGAAGCCCAGCAATCGGCTGGCCATTTCGGCGGCGGCCTGCAGCGCGCGCGTGTCCTTG
>JBBQAW010000222.1:0-7220 GCA_038316815.1 Burkholderiales bacterium | reverse complement strand
TCTGGTGATGCTGATGGGCCTGGTGACCAAGAACGCGATTTTGCTGGTCGACTTCGCCAACCACGCGCGCCGCGCTGGTGCTTCGATGCATGAGGCTTTGCTGGCCGCCGGCATGACACGCATGCGGCCGATCGTGATGACCACCATGGCCATGGTCTTCGGCATGCTGCCACTGGCCCTGGCCCTGAACGACGGCGGCGAACTGCAAGCGCCCATGGGCCGCGCCATCATCGGCGGCGTCATCACCAGCACCTTGCTGACGCTGGTGGTCGTGCCCGTGCTCTACAGCTATCTGGCGCGCCGGCCTTTGTTGCGCCCCGGGGCACGTGTTGCAGCGATTCAGCCGGGTGGTTCAGCCGGCCCACTGCCGATGCCTGCCGACCGGGATTGAGCTTGGCGGGCGGGCCCATGGCCGACTTCATCGGGCTGCTTGCTTGAGCGACTTCATGCAGCCGCTTCACCGAATCTCACCTTAACGCGCCAGCGTCCAGATGTGCACCGTCGTGCCGTCGTTTTCAGTCACCGCAGGCCCGACGACAAAGCCCAGCTTGTGTGCCAGCGCAGCCGATGCGGCATTGCCGGGTTCGATACAGGCGCGCACCCATTGCAACTGGGGGCTGTCGAAAGCAATGCGGCACAGCCTGGCCACGGCCTGCGTGCCCAGGCCGCGGCCCTGGCAACTGGGGGCGATGCCGTAGCCGATCTCGACCCAGCCGTCCTGTGCGGCGTCCTTGAAGCCGCAGGCGCCGACGACACGTTCGGCTTGCACTACCCAGTAAAGCGCGCCGGCCAGCGGGTGGGTGCCAGCGCCTTGCCGCAGCGCCAGCGTCCGCTGTGCCACGAAGGCCGGGGGCATGGACTGTTCTGCATGGCGGCCGGCCCAGGCGGCAGGCACATCGCCCTGCGCCAGGGCTTGCAGTTCGTCCGTGTTGACGCGTTGCAGCAGCACGGCGCAAGCAGCTTTTGGGGCCATCAGCTTGCCAGCAGGCTGGCTTCCCAAGCATGCACCTGCTGGCGCTGTTCGCCCAGACCGTCGATACCCAGGTGCATGTGGTCGCCGTGTTTCAGGAACAGGGGCTCGGGCTTGACGCCCAGGCCCACGCCGGGCGGCGTGCCGGTGGTGATCAGGTCGCCCGGGTACAAGGTCATGAAGCGGCTGATGTAGGCCACCAGCGCGGCGACGCCGAACACCATCGTGCGCGTGCTGCCGGTTTGCATGCGTCGGCCGTTGAGGTCCAGCCACAGGCCCAGGTTCTGCGGGTCGGGCAATTCATCTGTCGTTACCAACCACGGGCCGACCGGACCGAAGGTGTCGCAGCTCTTGCCCTTGTCCCAGGTGCCGCCGCGCTCGAGCTGGTATTCACGTTCGGACAAATCATTCACGACGCAGTAGCCCGCCACGTGCTGCAAGGCGTCGGCCTCGGTCACGTAGCGCGCAGTGCTGCCGATGACGATGCCAAGTTCGACTTCCCAGTCGCTCTTGGTGCTGCCCTGCGGCAGCACGACGGCGTCGCAGGCACCCACCATGCAGCTGGTGGCTTTCATGAAGAGCACCGGTTCCTTGGGCACCGGCATGCCGGCTTCGGCGGCGTGGTCGGCATAGTTCAGGCCCACGGCGACGAACTTGCCGCAGCCAGCCCAGGGCAGGCCGATGCGGCCGGGCGTGTCAACCTGCGGCAGGCTGTGCGGGTCGATCTGGCGCAGCCGGGCCAGGCTGGCGGGCGTCAGACTTTCAGCGCGCAGGTCGGCAACAACGCCGGACAGGTCGCGCAGCTGGCCGTCGGCATCCAGCAGGGCGGGTCGTTCATGCCCTTTCGGGCCGTGGCGAAGCAATTTCATAAAGCGTCTCGGGGCGGGTTCAACAGAGTGGCGGAATTCTCGCAGTCTGCGCTCAGCAGTCAGCACAATCCGGGTCATTGACGATTTGTCAACGCTTTGTCAACGCGTTGTCAACGGTTCATCGGCGCTTTACCGGCGCTTCCGCAGTACTTCACCAGCGCTGCACTAACGCTTTATCAGCGCTTTATCAGCGCCTCACGAACGCTTCATCAAGGCTTCATCAACTCTTTTACCGGCCACGCGCCACGCTGCCATGCCCCACATCGCCAAGACCGTGCTTTACACCGACACCGACGGCCGCGCACGCTTCCGCGAAGACATGGTGGCGCTGACCGAAGGCCAGCCGCAGGCGCTGCTGTCGCCTTTGGCGCCCAGCAGTGGCTGGCAGCTGCGCATGTCGCCCCCGGGCTTTCGCAGCAGCTTTCACTGCACCGGCAACCCGCAGTGGGTGTTCATCCTGCAGGGGCAGATGGAGATCGGCTTGCAAGACGGCAGCTCGCGTGTCTTCGGGCCCGGCCAGCACTTCTATTCAGCCGATGTGCTGCCACCGGCTGCTGTTTTTAACGACAAGCTTCACGGCCACTGGAGCCGCCAGCTGGGTTCGGACGCGCTGGTGACCTTGTTCCTGCGCGCCTGAACGCGCCGGTTCACAGGTCTTGCGGCTGTGTGGGTTCGCCCAGCGGCGGCCTGGCAGCTTGGGGCTGCGGGCCACGCAGGCGCTGCAGCAGGCCTTGCCGGACCAGCCATGCGGCTTGCTGGCCGTCGGCCGGCGGCGGCTGCCCGGTGGCCGGGCCGCTGTCGGGTGTGCCTACGGGCGACGGCGGCGGCACAGCCAGGCTGCGGCGCAGCCAAGCCAGCGTGCCAACCAGGCCCAAGGCCAGCGTCAGCAGCCCGGCACCGGCCAGGGCGCGTTGCCCCTGGTGCCAGGCGATGCGGCGCGCCTGGGTCTGCTGCACCTCGACTTGCAGGCGGGCCATGGTGGCTGATAGTGCCTTTGCCTGTGCCTGTGCCTGTGCCTGTGCCTGTGCCTGTGCCTGCGCGGTGCTGGCCGGGGCGACGGCCCGCGAGGGCAGCGAGGTCTGCGCCAGCGTCTGAGCCAGCGCGCGCGGCAGCGGGCCCAGCAAGGCCGCCAGCCGGGCGTCCTGCGGCTGCGGCGCGGCAGCGCTGACGCTGTCGATGATCTGCAGCGTCTGCTCGATCAGCAGGCTGTGCGCAAGTTCGCTTTCCGGCACGCTGCACCGCCGTGCCACCACTTGCTGCACCAGGGCCAACCAGTCCAGGCGCATATCGCGTATCTCCAGCATCGCTGGCGGGTGCGTACCCTGTTCAAGCCGGTATCCCAGCATCGCCAGCCGGGCATCCACCGCAGCCTGGTGTTCGCGACGGGTCGCTTCGGCCTGGTTCTGGCCGCTCAGCACCTGTCGGCTGGCCAGCCGGTGGTCGACCAGGCCGCGCTGCAGGTTGACGGCCAGCAGCGCTGGCTCGACACGGTCGCGTTCGGCCATGGCCCATGCCACTTCCAGCCCCTGAAAGCGCAGCAACTGCACCAGAGGCAGCGCGAGCAGGGCCATGCCGACAACGCCGAGGGCGGCAACTTTATGGCGCAGCTTCAGGCGCTGCAGCAGACGGGAGATGGACAAGGGCGGCGCGGCTGGTGCCAGGGCGCGGGGGCGACCTCGACAGTCTGTCTATCGGCCGCGCCGGCCCCGGCTTGAGTCCGGGCAGCCCGGAATGGCTGCCGCCTGTCGTCTTACAGCACTGCGCTCAGCATTCGACGATGTTGACAGCCAGACCGCCGCGCGATGTTTCCTTGTACTTGCTCATCATGTCGGCCCCGGTCTCGCGCATCGTCTTGATGACCTTGTCCAGGCTGACGAAGTGCGTGCCGTCGCCGCGCAGCGCCATGCGCGCTGCATTGATGGCCTTGACAGAGGCGATGGCGTTGCGTTCGATGCAGGGAATCTGCACCAAGCCGCCCACGGGGTCGCAGGTCAGGCCCAGGTGATGTTCCATGCCGATCTCGGCCGCGTTTTCCACCTGTTCGGGGCTGCCACCCATCACCGCGCACAGGGCGGCGGCGGCCATGCTGCAGGCCACGCCCACTTCGCCCTGGCAGCCCACCTCGGCCCCGCTGATGCTGGCGTTTTCCTTGTACAGGATGCCGATGGCCGCGGCCACGAGCAGGAAGTCGACGACGCTGCGGTCGTTCGCCCCAGGCACGAAGCGCGTGTAGTAGTGCAGCACCGCCGGCACGATGCCTGCCGCGCCGTTGGTGGGCGCGGTCACCACGCGGCCGCCAGCGGCGTTTTCTTCGTTCACGGCCAGGGCATACAGGTTGACCCAGTCCAGCACCTGCAACGGGTCTCTCAGGGCTTGTTCGGGGTCGGCGGTGAGCTGTTCGCGCAGCGCCTTGGCGCGGCGCTTGACGCGAAAGCCGCCGGGCAGCACGCCGTCGGTGGCGCAGCCGCGCACGACGCAGTCCTGCATCACGCGCCAAATGTTCAGCAGGCCAGCGTCGATGTCGGCGTCGCTGCGCCAGTGGCGTTCATTGATGCGCATGACTTGCGCCATGCCGCCTTTGATTTCGCGGCAGCGCTGCAGCAGTTCGTCGCCGCTGTGAAAGGGCAGGGGCAGGGCCGTGGTGTCGGGTGCGATGACTTTCTGGCGTGCGCCGTCGGCCGCAACTTCGTCGCTGACGACAAAGCCGCCGCCGACCGAATAGTAGGTGCGCGACATGAGCGCTTGGCCGTCGGCCCCGAAAGCCGTGAAGCGCAGGCCGTTGGCGTGGAAGGGCAGGCTTTCGCGGCGAAAGAATTTCAGGTCGTCTGTTTCGTTGAACACGACCGCATGCTGCCCGCCCAGGTCGATTCGCTTGGCGTCACGGATCGACGCCAGCAGCGCCGGCACCGCGTCGACGTCAACCGTGTCGGGCTCGTGCCCTGCCAGGCCCAGCAGCACCGCCTTGTCGCTGCCATGGCCCTTGCCGGTGGCGCCCAGGCTGCCGTAAAGCTGGCTGAGCACGCGCGTCGTGGCTGCCAGTTGGCCGTCGTGCACCAGTCTCTGCACGAACATGCGCGCCGCGCGCATGGGCCCCACGGTGTGGCTGCTGCTGGGGCCGATACCGATCTTGAAGAGGTCGAAGACGCTGACGGCCATGGCAATTTCACCGGGTTGAATAGGAGGCGGGGCAGGCGGGGCAGGCCGGGCAGGCCGTGCATGGGGGGCATGCGGGACAGAGTCGCCGCATTGGCAGGGCGGCCTTGCCCGCCCTGCCAGCTTTCATTCGCTGTAGGCCGACAGGGGCACGCAGCTGCAGAACAGGTTGCGGTCGCCGTGCACGTTGTCCACGCGGCCCACGGGCACCCAGTACTTCTGACGCCGCAGCCCGGGCAGCGGATAGGCTGCTTCCTCGCGCGTGTAGGGGTGGGTCCAGTCGCTCTTCAGCAGCGATTCAGCCGTGTGCGGCGCATTCTTCAGCGGGTTGTCGTCCTGCGGCCATTGCGCTGACTCAACCCGCGCGATCTCGCCGCGGATGGCAATCATCGCGTCGACGAAACGGTCCAGCTCGGCCAGTGGTTCGCTTTCGGTCGGCTCGATCATCAACGTGCCGGCGACCGGAAAGCTGAGCGTCGGCGCATGGAAGCCATAGTCGACCAGCCGCTTGGCCACGTCTTCTGCGCCCACGCCCGTGGTCTTGGCCAGTGGGCGAATGTCGATGATGCATTCATGCGCCACGCCGCCACCAACCAGACGTTCGTCGCCGCCGCTGTAAAGCACCGGGAAGTGCGGTGCCAGCCGCGCGGCAATGTAGTTGGCGCTGAGGATGGCCACTTCGGTGGCGTCGCGCAGGCCGTCAGCGCCCATCATGCGGCAGTACATCCAGCTGATGGGCAGTACGGAGGCATTGCCCAGCGGGGCGGCACTCACGGCGCCCACGCGCCGTGATTGAGAAGTTTCGGCACCCACGCTGTAATTGCCGCCGTCTTCCCCGACACCGCCAGGGGTTGCTGCCTCTCCCGTGCGGTGCGCAGGCAGAAAGGGCACCAGGTCGGCCACCACGGCCACCGGGCCCACGCCCGGGCCGCCGCCACCGTGCGGGATGCAGAAGGTCTTGTGTAGATTCAGGTGGCTCACATCGCCGCCGAATTCACCCGGCGCGGCCACACCCACCAGGGCGTTCATGTTCGCGCCGTCCACATACACGCGCCCGCCATGCTGGTGCACCAGGGCGCACAGCTCTTTCACGCGCACCTCGAACACGCCGTGCGTGCTGGGGTAGGTGATCATCACCGCGGCCAGGTTGGCGCTGTGCTTTTCGCACTTCGCCTGCAGGTCGTCCATGTCGACGTTGCCCATGGCGTCGCACTTCGTCACCACCACCGTCATGCCCGCCATCTGCGCGCTGGCCGGGTTGGTGCCGTGCGCGCTTTCTGGAATCAGGCAGATGTGGCGATGGGCTTCGCCACGGCTGGCATGCCAGGCCTGGATGACCAGCAGCCCGGCATATTCGCCCTGGCTGCCGGCGTTGGGCTGCAGGCTGACACCAGCGTAACCCGTGGCTTGCGCGAGCCAGGCGCACAGCTGGTCGTTCATCATCCAGTAGCCGGCCAGCTGGTCGCGCGGCGCGAAGGGGTGCATCTGCGCAAACTCGGGCCAGGTGACGGGAATCATCTCGCTGGTGGCGTTCAGCTTCATCGTGCAGCTGCCCAGCGGAATCATGCTGCGGTCCAGCGCCAGGTCTTTGTCGCTCAGGCTGCGGATGTAGCGCAGCATCTGCGTTTCGCTGTGGTGCGTGTTGAACACCGGGTGCGTGAGAAAGCGGCTGGTGCGGCGCAACTCGGGCGGGATCATCGGCTCGATGCCCTTCTCGAACTGGGCCAGGGTCGGCAAGGCCTGCCCGGGCTGGGCGAACAACTGCCACAGCGCTTGCAGGTCGTCGCGCGTGGTGGTCTCGTCCAGCGCAATGCCCAGCATGGTGTCGCCCCACTGGCGGAAGCGGCGCAGGTTCATGCCGGCAGCCACGGCGCGCGCTGCAATCTCGGCTGTAGCTGTGCCACTGTCGATGACGATGGCGTCGAACGCCGTCGTGCTGCGCACGGCCACGCCCATGTCGCGCAGGCCTTGCGCCAGCACGGCCGTGAACGAGGCTACGCGCTGCGCGATGCGCTTCAGGCCTTCTGGGCCGTGGTACACGGCGTACATGCTGGCGATGACGGCCAGCAGCACCTGCGCCGTGCAGATGTTGCTGGTCGCCTTTTCGCGGCGAATGTGCTGTTCACGTGTTTGCAAAGCCAGGCGATACGCCGGGTTGCCGTGGCTGTCGATGCTGACGCCCACCAGCCGCCCGGGCAGGCTGCGCTTGTATTCGTCGCGGCAGGCCA
>JBBQAW010000221.1:0-7239 GCA_038316815.1 Burkholderiales bacterium | reverse complement strand
CCGGTGTGCTTGTTGGCCTGCAGTCGCTTCTTGTTCACCCCGGCTGCCCATTCAACAGGACTGCCCGGGTGGCACAACCTCTAAACCTCTCGTGCCTGACTCGCCTTACTTTCGCTTGGGCGCAAGCACCATGATCATCTGCCGGCCTTCGAGTTTGGGCATGTGCTCGACCACGGCCACGTCGGACAACTCGTCGCGGATGCGCTCGAGCATGCGCATGCCGATGTCCTGGTGGGTGATCTCGCGGCCGCGGTAGCGCAGCGTGACCTTGCCCTTGTCGCCGTCTTCAGAGATGAAGCGCCGCAGGTTGCGCATCTTGATGTTGTAGTCGCCGTCGTCCGTACCCGGACGGAACTTGACTTCCTTGATCTCGATGACCTTCTGCTTGCTTTTCGCTTCAGCGGCCTTCTTCTGTTCCTGGTATTTGAACTTGCCGTAGTCCATCAACCGGCATACCGGGGGGTCTGCCGTGGCCGCAATCTCGACCAAGTCAACGTCCAGTTCCCCCGCCATGCGCAACGCGTCTATCGTGCTGACGATGCCCAGCGGCTCGTTCTCGATCCCGTTCAAGCGCACTTGCAGCGCCATGATTTCCCGGTTCAGCCTGTGCTTGCGTTCCGCGTTGGGGACGCGGCGGTCCATGAAAGTAGCGATAGTTCCAGCTCCTAATGCAACCCGAAGGCACGACGGGCCGCTTCAAAACGATAGCGCGCAAGGGTTTTCAGACCTTGATTCATACCTTCATGAGGATGTCACTGCCGATCTTCGATTGGAAGTCTGCCAGCGGCATCACACCAAGGTCCAAGTTGCCCCGGGCGCGCACGGCGACGGTCCCGTTGGCCTTCTCCTTGTCGCCAGCGACCAGGATGAACGGGACCTTCTGCATTGAATGCTCGCGGATTTTACGGTTGATTTTCTCGTTGCGCAAATCCAAGGACACCTTAACTCCTTGTTTTTGCAGCGATTTCGCCACCATTTCAGCATATTCACCCTGCGCGTCGGTGATCGAGGCCACCACCACCTGCACCGGGGCCAGCCAAGCCGGCAGCGCGCCGGCATGCTGTTCGATCAGGATGCCGATGAAACGCTCCAGACTGCCGACGATGGCGCGGTGCAGCATCACCGGGTGGCGGCGGCTGGAATCCTCGGCCACGTAAACGGCGTCCAGGCGCTCGGCCATCGAAAAGTCGACCTGCATGGTGCCGCACTGCCACTGCCGGCCAATCGCGTCTTTCAACGTGTATTCGATCTTCGGGCCATAGAAAGCGCCGTCGCCAGGGGCGATCTCGAAGTCGCAGCCGCTTTGCTTCAGGCTTTCGATCAGCGCGCTTTCGGCCTTGTCCCAGATCTCGTCGCTGCCGATGCGCGCCGCCGGGCGCGTGGCCACCTTGTAGATGATCTCGCTGAAGCCGAAGTCGGCGTAAACCTTCTGCAGCAGCGCGGTGTAGGCCAGGCATTCGGGCAGGATGTGGTCTTCGGTGCAGAAAATGTGGCCGTCGTCCTGCGTGAAGCCGCGCACGCGCATGATGCCGTGCAGGCCGCCCGTGGGTTCGTTGCGGTGGCAGTTGCCGAATTCGCCGTAGCGCAGCGGCAGGTCGCGGTAGCTCTTGATGCCCTGCTTGAAGATCAGGATGTGGCCCGGGCAATTCATCGGCTTGATCGCGTAGTCGCGTTTTTCCGATTCGGTCACGAACATCGCGTCGCGGTACTTGTCCCAGTGGCCGGTCTTTTCCCACAGCGCTTTGTCCAGGACTTGCGGGCCCTTCACTTCCTGGTAGCCGTTGTCGCGGTAGACGCGGCGCATGTACTGCTCCACCTCTTGCCAGACCGTCCAGCCCTTGGGGTGCCAGAACACCATGCCGGGGCTGTGCTCGTCGATGTGAAACAGGTCCAGTTCACGGCCCAGGCGGCGGTGGTCGCGCTTCTCGGCTTCTTCCAGCATCAACAGGTACTGCGCCAGTGCTTCCTTGCTGGCCCAGGCCGTGCCGTAAATGCGTTGCAGCTGTTCGTTGGCCTGGTCGCCACGCCAATACGCACCCGCCACTTTCATCAGCTTGAAGTGCTTCAGCCGGCCCGTGCTGGGCACGTGCGGGCCACGGCACAGGTCTTCGAAGGCGCCTTCACGGTACAGGCTGACATCCTGGCCTTCTGGGATGCTGCCGATGATCTCGGCCTTGTAGATCTCGCCCTGGGCCTTGAAGTGCGCCACGGCATCATCTCGAGCCAACACGCGACGCACCACCGGTTCGTTCTTCGCCGCCAGCTCGCCCATCCTTTTCTCGATCGCCACCAGGTCTTCGGGCGTGAACGGACGCTTGTAGGCAAAGTCGTAATAGAAGCCGTTTTCGATCACCGGGCCGATCGTTACCTGGGCCTCGGGAAACAGCTCCTTCACCGCATAGGCCAGCAGGTGGGCTGTGCTGTGGCGGATGACTTCCAGGGCGTCTGCGTCCTTGTCGGTGACGATGGCCAGGCTGGCGTCGACTTCGATGCGGTGGCTGGTGTCGACCAGCTTGCCGTCCACCTTGCCAGCCAGTGCGGCCTTGGCCAGGCCAGCGCCAATGGAGGCAGCCACTTCGGCCACCGTGACCGGGCCTTCGAACTCTCGAAGGGAACCGTCCGGCAGTGTGATCTGGAGCATGGGAAACCTCTTGCGAATGACAAAGAAACGAACAAAAACGCCAACAAAAAAGCGCGGTGGAGACCGCGCTTCGTGGGGCTGGACAGGGAACTGTCGAACGCGCGGCTACTTGTTCGCAGTGAACGCCGAGGTGAACGCCACCCAAGGCGCCTCGGCGAAGCAGGAAGTAGTCCGCGGTGTCATAACCTGATGTGCCTTTCTTGCCCTTGTTCGTTGATGGACAACCGAAGTTTAGCCGCTGTCAAGGCAGCGGCAAGGCGTGGACCGGGCCGCCGGCTGCAACGAGCGCTGCGAACTCGTCTGCCAGCCGCTGGCTTTCGGCCAGCGCGCGGCGCCAGGCGCGCACACGGCTGGCGTCGTCGCAGTCATAAGCCTTGAAGTCACTTCGGTCGGGCAGCTTGGCATTCGGCAGGCTGGCCACCCATTCGGCACTGGGCGACAGCACCACCAGGTTGTCCAGCATCGGGCTGGCGCGGTGGCGGCGCTTCCAGGGTTTGTCCAGCCAGCCGGGCACCACGTTAGGCTGAAAGTGCGGATACAGCACCAGGCCGTCGGCCATTGCCGCGTAGTTCAGATGCAGGTGGTAGTCGGTGATGCCGCCGTCCCAGTAAGCACCCCGCGGGCCGCCGGGAATATCGTGCACGGCGTCCAGCCAGAACGGAATCGAACAACTGGCCAGAATGGCCGGCGCCAGGTTGTCCACGGTCAAGGTAGCGTGGTGGGTGCGAAAGTCGGCGAGCGGAAAAGGCAGCGGCTCGCGCGGGTCGGCAAACACCACGCGGTCGATGAAGCTGCCCAGCGCCCTGCGGTGCGCGGCATTGGCCACGAAGGCAGCGAAGTAGCCCACTGGCGTGCGCACCCTGCCCTGCCGCGCCAGCACATGCCGGCCGCGGCTGGTGAAGACGTGCAGCCGCCAGTGCGGGTGCGACAGCACTTCGGCCGCACGCACGCCCAGCCGCTCTTCGATCTTTTGCCCGAAGGCGCGGCTGATGGTCGAGGCCTTCGGCATGCGGCCCGGGGCGTGGTCGTAGCGCTGGGTGATGTAGTCCTCGGCCAATTGGGCCAGCGCCGCATCGGCCCCGCCTTCGGTTCGCAAACAGGCCGCGGCCATGCGCCAGGCGCCGATGGAAGCGCCCAGCAGGTGCACGCTCTGCGGTGCATCGCGCAGCCAGCGGCCGAAGATGAAACGGTCCAGCGGGTTCAGCACGATGCCCTTGGCGCCGCCGGCTGCGGCCGGAATGGCGCGCACGTCCTGCGCGCGCAAACCGCGTTCGCGCAGCAGGGCCGCAGCGCGCGGGCCGGCGTGAACTAAAAGCGCCATACCAGGCTGGCGTTGACGCTGGCCAAGGTCTGGCGCCTGGTCTCGGCGCTGGCCGCGAAGCCGTCGATGTCGGACACGCTGTTGGCGTTGAAGGTGTCTTCGGCCAGCACATTGGCAGCCGACAGGCGCAACTGCAGTTCGCGGCTGGCGCGCCACAGCACGAAGGCGTCCAGCCGTCGGCTGGGGCCACGCGCCTGGCGCTGCAGGTCGCTTTGCTGGGTGGCGTAGGCTGGCACCAGCACCAGGCTGGCGCCGAAGCTCAGCCGCGTGGCTGGCAGTTGCTGGTCGAAGCCCAGGGTGGCGGTCCAGGGCGGCTGGCCTTCAATTCGCGCATCGGGGTCGTCGATCTGCTCCACGCTGGAACGGTACAGGGAAGCAGCGGCGCGCAAGTGCAGGCCCGGGCGGGCACGGCCCTTCCATTCCAGTTCCAGCCCACTGCTGCTGGCGCCGCCCAGGTTGACGGGGCGTGAAACCCAGCGCGGCACGCTCGCCTCAGGCACGTTTTCCAGCCCGATGCGGCGGCGGACGAGGTCGTCAATCTGTCGTCGAAACACGCTGATGCTGAGCACGGCACCGGCCCCGGGCAGGTGGTGTTCATAGGCCAGGTCGATGCTGGTGCTGCGCTCGGGCGCCAGCATCGGGTTGCCGGCGCTGTCGGCGGCAATGGGCGTGTTCGTTGTCGCACGGTCGTACTGGCCGTTCAGCACGTAACGCGGCAGCAGCAGGCCGATGTCGGGCAGGCGCTGGCTGCGCGCCACGCTGGCGCGCAGCAGTTGCCGGCCGGCAGGGTCGAAGGCATGGCGCAGGTTGACGACGGGCAGCAGGCTGCTCTGGTGCTGCGCAAAGTCCCCCTCCGGCCCACGGGTGACCAAGCGTGTACGCACGGCGCGCAGCCCGGCGCTGGCCGACCAGCCTTCAGCCGGGTTCCAGTCGTCCTGAATGAACCAGGTGTCGCGCCGGACCTGGGCCGCGCTGGCGCGCCCGAGGCCTCCGACAAGGCGTTCGACGCCATCGTCGAACTGGCGACGCACTTCCCGCCGCTGGCGGTCTTCCAGGTCGGCGCCCACGGTCAGCGCGTGGCTGGGGCCGACAGGCCAACGCCAACGGGCGCCCATGCTGCTGCCGCCTTCGCGCAGGCTGGCCAGGCTGTCGCGTTGCGGCCGCAGCACGCCAGCCGGGCTGCGGCCTTGGCTTTGGCCGCTTTGTCGCATCAGGCTTGACTGAGCGCTGGCCTTGAGTTCGATGCGCTGCCCGTCGGGTTGCTTGCGCTGCCACTGCACCTGGCCCCGGGCCAGCTGAAAGGCGTTGCCGCTGAAGGATTCGTCCTCGCTCGTATATGGCGCCGGGCCCGCCAAAACTTGCGTCTGGCGCGTGCTGCGGTTGTCGTTGTCGTTGCGCTGCAAGAACATCTGGCCCTGCAGGCTGTGTAACGCGTCGATGCGCCAGTTGAGCCGCGGCGCCAAATTCAGCCCCGTGCCTTGGCCAGCGTCGTGCCCAGACAGGGCCTGGCGGCTCACCAGGCCGGCAGGGTCGCGGCTGGACCGCGCCGTCTGCAGGCGCGTGGTGCCGGCCCAGCGGCTGGCGCTGAAGGGCAGATGCCAGCCCAGCGCACCGCTGCGGCCACCCCAGCCGAAGTTCATCGAACTCTGCGCACGGCCGCCCCGCTCACCCAGGCTGCTGCGCCATTCGCGCTGTTTCAGCCGTGGCGGGCCACGCAGGATGACGTTGATGGTGCCGGCAGTGCCGCCGTATTCAGCCGATGGACCCTTGATGATCTCGATGCGTTCGATCTCCGCAGGCGCCAGCGATGCCAGTGTGAAGCCTGGCGGCGCAGCTTCGCCGTTCAGCAAGATCAGCGTGTCGCCCTCGCCCGATCCGCGCAAGCGGGGTGTTTCGCCGTCGATATTGATGCCGGCCTGGCGCTGCAGCACGTCCAGCACGTTCAGGTCGCCTTGCGCGTCCAGTTCTTCGCGGCCCAGCACCGTGACGGCAGCCGTGGCCAGACGGCGCTGCGTATCGGCGTCGATGCGGGCTTCGACCACCACTTGCTGAGGGGCTGCCGCGGTCGATGACGCAGGCGATGCTGCAGGGGTAGGGACGGGCGCGGGTGGGGACGGGGCCGCGGGCGCGCGAGTAGGCGGGGATGTGGGCGGGGATGCCGGCAGGGGTGCAGGCGGGGGTGCAGACGCGGACGATGACGCGGGTGAAGCCGAGGATGCAGGCGACGCTGCAGCCGCAGTCGTCTGCCCAAACGCTGTCTCCGCCGACAGCAGGCACAAGGCCATACAGCCCCGCTGCCACACCGCCCGGCGGCAAGCCAGCACGGTGCCTAATGCGGCGTTCGACGCTGTGCGGAACATGAAACCGCGTCTTGGGTCGCCTGGCGTCGTTGCAAATCCGCGCGATGCAAAAGAGCATCGCTGTGGTTTGCGCCTAGCCAGACAACCCATTCCATCGGTTTTCTCAAGTTCCACACAGCATCGAACACTGCACTACCGCCGGCCCTGCAGCTTGGCGAAGGCAGCAGCCATCGCGCTGCCGGCGGCGGGCTCGGGCGCACGTGCCGGGCCGCGGCCGGGTTCGCGGCCGGGCTGCGCACGTTCGCCGCGCGCGGCGGGCTGGTAGCTGTTGTCGACGCGGTCGCGCGGGTCGGCCACTGGCGCATCCAGCTTCATCGTCAGCGAAACACGCTTGCGCGCCAGGTCCACTTCCAGCACGCGCACCTTCACTACCTGGCCGGTGCGCACCACTTCGCGCGCGTCGCTGACGAACTTGTTGGCCAGTTGGCTGACGTGTACCAGCCCGTCCTGGTGCACGCCCAAGTCGACGAAAGCACCGAACTGCGCAACGTTGCTGACCGTGCCTTCCAGCACCATGCCGGGCTGCAGGTCTCTCAGTTCGGTGACGGCTTCGTTCAGCCGGGCGACGACAAAGTCCGGGCGCGGGTCGCGGCCGGGCTTTTCCAGTTCAACCAGGATGTCCTTGACCGTGATGGCGCCGAAGTGCCCGTCGGCAAAAGTCTCAGGCTTCAGGCCGCGCAGCAGCGCGGTGTTGCCCATCAGTTCGTTCACTGGCCGGCCGGCGGCCGCCAGCATGCGTTCGACCAGAGGGTAGGTCTCGGGGTGCACCCCCGTCAGGTCCAGCGGGTTGTCGCCATCGCGAATGCGCAGGAAACCCGCCGCCTGCTCGAAGGTCTTGGGGCCCAGGCCCGTCACGTCGAGCAGTTGCGAGCGCGCGGCGAAAGCGCCGTTGGCGTCGCGCCAGCGCACGATGGAAC
>JBBQAW010000220.1:0-7241 GCA_038316815.1 Burkholderiales bacterium | reverse complement strand
TGGATGGGCAAGCACGGGTTCGTGCGGCAGCCGCAGCACTACGGCCTGGAACTGGCGGAATACCAGCGCACGGGCCTGGCCGAGCGGGACAAGAGCTGGTCAGCCCAGGGCATCGACGTGGCCGCGCTGATTGAAAAGGTGGGCCACTATGACCGCTATGCCGGGGCATCGCTTCGGCTCAGCCTCGCGCTGGGACTGCGGCGCAAGGAGTCGGTGATGTTCAGGCCGCACCGCAACCTGGTGGCGTTCGAGGCCACGGGGCTGCCTCCCGAGGAGCGGCAAGCGGATCGATACGCGCTCATCAAGGAAGGGAGCAAGGGCGGGCGCTTGCGCTTCGTGGCGCTGGATTCGCCGGCGCGGCTGGCCGCAGTGAAGCACGCGCAAGACGTGGCGGTCGGCCTGGACGCGCACATGGGCGATCCGGACCGCGACCTGAAGCGCAACCTGCGCCGCTTCGACTACGTGCTTGAAAAGTTTGGCATCACCAAGCGCGATCGCGGAGCGACGGGTCACGGGCTGCGCCACGAGCGGCTTGGCGACACGTACGCCAGCATCACCGGCGTGCCGCCGCCGATCCGTGGCGGAGGACCAGTGCACCCCGAAGTCGACCGGGCAGCGCGGCTGGCTGTATCAAAACTGGCGGGTCATGCGCGCCTGCGAGCGTCGGGCGCCTATCTTGGCGCCATCCGCAAGTGGCCTGGCCCGCTCGCGGCCAACGCCCTAAAGGTAAACAGGCTGAAGCCAGATGACGATGGCGTGGCGCCGATCGACGCGTGAGCGATGTCGTCTTCACGTGTGGTCTGGTCCCAATCGATGAGTCAGGGGCAGAGGCCGAACTCCAAGGTTCGGCGAACCACTTGACGTGGTCATCGTCGGAACGAACTCCTGGCTCAGCCTCTGCTCGGGCAGATGCCTTGAACTGGACTGGACAGCCTCTGGCCACCCTGGCTACCTCACGCCGATGTTTGGGTCTCGGTTGTTTCGTCAGATGTTTTGCATTTGACCTAGCGTTGACGCGCCACGACGCCCAAACTACGCTGGATATCCGTTCAGCCTGGACAGGCTAAAGGCCGTCGGTTGAACCGAGTCGGTCCTCACCCCCGCAATGATGGGAGATCACGGCATGTGCCCGCAATACGAAAATGATTTCGGCATGACCCTGAAACTGCCGACGAAAGCCGAGGTCGAGCCGGGCGCCCGCCAGCTTGGCGGCTGCTACGTCAGCGAAGACACAGGCGAGGCCACATTCGTCCCGCCCAGATGGTTCCTGCAGCAGCCACCCTTGTGGCGCATCGACGTCCTGCAGGATCTCATGCGCGACTTCGAACTGGTTCGCAGACATGCAATGGTCGAATGGGCTCATTCGCTGTCCAGGACCTCACCAGATGCCGACGAAGCGACGCGACTCAGCGCCTTTCGCCAGGCCTGTGATCAGTTGGGTGTGCACATTCCTGACAACCTCGAGGCACTGCTGGTGCTGAGTGACCGATTCAAAGCCGAGCCGGGATCCGGCTGAGCCGTGCCTGCGCCGCTGCCAAGACTGAGCCCTTGCGGGTTGGGCATCCGGTGAATGGGTGATCTTGACCATGCGCGTCAATCAGGATCAGGTTGCCATGTAGCGGTCCGTCACAAATTCCAAAGGCCACATCCTGTCGTTGGCCAAGTACAGCTTTCCGGTATCTCAAAGAGTCGTTCGCCTGCCTGCCAACTTGCCGCACTCGACGCCTTCCTCATGCACTGCAGGGATTGCCCCCGCCCGTGCCTCGCTATGCGCTGCCTATACTGGCTAATGGCTTCGATCGTTCTTGAGGGCATCGCCAAATCATGGGGCCAAAGCGTGGCGCTGCATGCCATGGACCTGCGGGTCGAGGCCGGCAGTTTCTGTGTGCTGCTGGGCCCTTCGGGCTGCGGCAAATCGACCACCTTGCGCATCATCGCGGGCCTGGAAAGCGCCAGCGCAGGTCGGGTGCTGATCGACGGTGTCGATGTCACTGGGCTGCCGCCGGCGCAGCGCGGCATCGCGATGGTTTTTCAGAACTACGCGCTCTTTCCTCACCTGACCGTGGCCGACAACATCTGCTTCGGCCTTTCAGTGCGCAAGACGCCTGCTGACGAGACAGCCAAGCGCCTGAAAGAAACGGCCGGCCTGCTGGGCCTCGACAAACTGCTCGACCGCCGGCCGGGGCAGCTCTCAGGCGGCCAGCAGCAGCGCGTGGCGTTGGGCCGTGCACTGGTGGCCCAGGCGCGCGTTTGCCTGATGGACGAGCCGCTTTCGAACCTGGACGCGCAACTGCGCCAGGAAATGCGCCTGGAACTGCGTGAATTGCAGCGCCAGCTGGGCCTGACCGTGGTGTATGTGACCCACGACCAGGCCGAAGCCATGAGCATGGCCGACCAGGTGGTGCTGCTGCACAAAGGGCGTGTTGAGCAGGCCGGCCCGCCGCGCGAACTGTATGCGCGCCCGGCTACACTTTTTTCGGCCCGCTTCATCGGCACACCCGCGATGAACTTGGTGGCGCTGGCCGACGGCTGCATCGCTGGCAGCAACATTCCGGCTGGCCTGAAAGCCACCACCCTGGGCGTGCGGCCCGAGTCGATCACGCTGGGCAATGTGGCCGGCACCTCAGTGGGTAGAACAACGGATGCAACAGCTGGCACTTCAGCAGACGGGACAACGGACAGCAGCACCGGCATGCCCGCCGTGGTGCGCAGCCTTGAATACCTGGGCGCCGACCTGGTGCTGCGCTGCCAGGTCGGCAGCGAGACCTTGCTGGTGCGCGCCGCCGGCCAAACCGAAGCGGCTGCCGGCGACAAGATCAACTTGCTTTGGCAGTTGCGAGACGCCCACGGATTTGACGCGGCAGGCGACCGTATTGGATGAACTTTTCTTGAAAGGAAAACGACGATGAAAACCAGAAACTTCTTGAAGACCCTGGCGGCTCCGTTCTTGGCCCCGCTGCTGACCGGCTCGATGCTGGCGCTTGCGGCAGGCCCGCTGAGTGCACAGGCGCCGGTCGAAATCGAGTTCTATTACCCAGTGGCCGTGGGCGGCGCCATTGCCAAGACCATCGACGGTTTTGCCCAGGGATTCATGAGCGAGAACCCCGGCATCAAGGTCACGCCGATCTACGCCGGCACCTATCAGGAGACCATCGTCAAGGCGCTGACGGCGCACAAGTCGGGCACGCCGCCCGCCACTTCGGTGGTGCTGTCCACCGACATGTTCACCTTGATCGACGAAGACGCCATCGTGCCCTTTGACAACTTCGCCAAGACAGCGGAAGACAAGGCCTGGCTGAACAGTTTCTACAAGGCCTTCATGCTCAACAGCCAGACCGCCGGCAAGACCTGGGGCGTACCTTTCCAGCGGTCCACCGTGGTCATGTACTGGAACAAGGAAGCCTTTAAGGAAGCCGGGTTGGACCCGAACAAGGCGCCCGCCACTTGGGCAGAGCTGAAGGCCACCGCCACCAAGCTGACGAAGAAGGACGCCAACGGCAATGTCTCGCAATGGGGCATGCAGATTCCTTCAAGCGGCTTCCCGTACTGGTTGTTCCAGACCCTGAGCACCACCAATGGCGCGATCCTGGCCAACGACACCGGCACCCAGGTGAAGTTCGACGACCCGGCAGTTGTCGAGGCGCTGCAGTTCTGGGTAGACCTGGGCAAAGCCGGCATCCACCCTCCGGGTGTGGTCGAGTGGGGCACGACGCCGAAGGACTTCTTCGAGAAGAAGACCGCCATCATGTTCACCACCACCGGCAACCTGACGAATGTGCGCAAGAACGCAAAGTTCGATTTCGGCGTGGCCATGATCCCCGGCAACAAGCGCAAGGGCTCACCCACCGGCGGCGGCAACTTCTACATCTTCAAGAAGACCACGCCGGCGCAGCAAGAAGCGGCGTTCAAGTTTGTGAAGTGGGTGACACAACCGGAGCGCGCCGCGCAGTGGAGCATGGAGACCGGCTACGTGGCCGTGTCACCTGCCGCTTACGACACGCCAACGATGAAGAAGTTCGGCGCCGAGTTTCCGTCAGCTCTGGTGGCACGCGACCAACTGCCGCTGTCGGTGGCCGAGTTTTCGACGCATGACAACCAGCGTGTGACCAAGGCCCTGAACGATGGCCTGCAAGCAGCGCTGACCGGCACCAAGACACCGGCACAAGCTATGAAGGACGCCCAGGCGGAAGCCGACCGAATCCTGCGCGCTTACAAGTAGGCCTGGGCCGAATCGTCCCATGGCTGGCTCGGCAGGCGGCACACCGGCACGTGCATCGCACCAGGCGATCCGCGAAGTACATGCCTGGCTGATGCTGCTGCCAGCGCTGCTGCTGCTGGTGGCCTTCACACACTGGCCGGCGGTGTCGACTCTTGTCGACAGCTTCTTCTCGACGCCGCGCGCCGGCCGTGCCGGCGTCTGGGTCGGCATCGAGAATTACCAGGTCATGGCGCAAGACCCGGTGTTCTGGAAGGCGCTGCGCAACAACCTGTGGTTTGCCAGCGCCACCATCCCGGCGTCGATTGGTCTGGCGCTGGTGATGGCGCTGTGGGTCAATGAGCGCATCGCCGGCCGCGCATTTCTGCGCATGGCCTTTTTCACACCCACAGTGCTGCCGATGATTGCGGTGGCCAACATCTGGCTCTTCTTCTACACGCCGCAATACGGGCTGCTGGAGCAAATCACCGGTGCGCTGGGTCTGCCCTCGCACAATTGGCTGGGCAGCCCTTCGACCGCGCTGGGCGCAGTCACCGTGGTGGCGATCTGGAAAGAAGCCGGCTTCTTCATGATCTTCTACCTGGCCGCGCTGCAATCACTGAACCCCAGTCTGCGCGAGGCCGCGGCCATCGAGGGCGCATCGCGCTGGTACTTCTTTCGGCGTGTGCAATGGCCGCTGCTGATGCCGACAACGCTGTTCGTGCTGATCAACGCCTGCATCAACGCCTTTCGCATGGTTGACCATCTGTTCGTGCTCACGCGCGGCGGGCCGAACAATGCGTCAACGCTGTTGCTGTACCACCTGTACGAAGTGGGTTTCAGCTTCTGGGACACGGCTTATGCGTCGGCCATCACGGTGGTGCTGGTGCTGATGCTGGCAGCCATCGCGCTGTTTCAGTTCTTTGTGCTGGACAAGCGGGTGCATTACAAATGAGGGTGAACTGCAAATGAGCCGTTCATCTGCACAGCACCTGGCCTTCAACGAGCCCACCTGGGTCGACACTGTGGCCGCCTGGCTGCTGGCCTTGTTGTGGATATTGCCCCTGGTGTACGCGGTGTGGACGGCCTTTCACGCGCCGCAATACTCCACCCGTTTCAGCCTGTTTGCGCCTCTGACGCTGGACAACTTCCAACGCGCCTGGGCCGCGGCACCGTTTGCCCGTTACTTTCTGAATACCACCTTGCTGGTGGGCATGATCCTGATCGTGCAACTGGTGCTGGGCACACTGGCTGCCTACGCTTTTGCGCGCTATGAATTCCGCGGCCGCAATGTCGTGTTTGCGCTGGTGCTGGTGCAGCTGATGATCATGCCGGACATCCTGGTGGTCGAGAACTACAAGACCATGGCCAGCCTGGGCCTGGTCGACACCCTGCTGGCCATTGGCCTGCCCTACTTCGCATCGGCATTTGCGATCTTTTTGCTGCGCCAGACTTTCATGGGCATTCCGAAAGAGCTGGACGACGCGGCCCGCGTCGAAGGCGCCAGCGCCATGCAAACGCTGTGGCGCGTTTATGTGCCACTGGCCAAGCCGGTGTACACGGCTTTCGCGCTGGTGTCGGTGAGCTTTCACTGGAACAACTTCTTGTGGCCGCTGATCGTCACCAACAGCGTCAATTCGCGGCCGTTGACAGTGGGGCTGCAGGTGTTCTCGTCCGTTGACCAGGGTGTTGATTGGTCGATCATCACCGCCGCCACACTGATGACATCGGCGCCCTTGCTCATCGCTTTCTTGTTGTTCCAGCGCCAGTTCGTTCAGAGTTTCATGCGCGCCGGCATCAAGTGACGCTGAGCTGAAGTTGTAATGTTGCTGAAGCGGAGCTGAACGAATGGAACTCGTGACCTGGAACACCCAATGGTGCCGTGGCCTAGATGGCCAAGTCAGCCCTGAGCGCATCGTGGCTGGGGCGCGGGCGATGGTCGACTTCGACGTCCTATGCCTGCAAGAGATCGCCCAGGGCTTTGAGACTATGCCTGGCGCGCCAGGTGATCAGCCGGCGCAGTTGCAGGCGCTGCTGCCGGGCTTTCAGATCTTCTTCGGCGCGGCAGTCGATGAATTCAGCCCCGACGGCCGGCGCCAGCGTTTCGGCAACCTCATCGCCACACGGCTAGCGGTCAACCAGGTCCAACACCATTCCCTGCCCTGGCCGGCCGACGCAGGCGTGCGCAGCATGCCGCGCATGTGTACCGTCGTCACGCTGTACGACCCAAAACTCGGGCCGGTGCGCGTGATGACCACGCACCTGGAGTTCTACTCAGCCGTGCAACGCATGGCGCAGGCGCAGGCCCTGCGTGCGCTGCATGTTGAAGCTTGCGCGCAAGCGGCCGCACCGCCGTTTGACGATGCCAGTGGCTCAGCCTTCCAGACCAAGACTCACACCGCGCAGGCCATTCTGTGCGGCGATTTCAACTTGGGCGTGACTGAGCCGGAGTACGCATTGATTCAGTCGCCCTTCGGGTCTTCGCGTCTGCACGATGCCTGGCCGCTGGTGCAGGGTAGTACCGCGCACCCGCCGACCTTTCGGCTGTTCGACCGCACCTACGGGCCCGAACCGGTGGCCTGCGATTTTGTCTTCGTCAGCGATGAACTGGCGCCCAAGCTCAAACGTGTGCAGGTCGACTTGATGACCCGCGACTCCGATCATCAGCCCGTGTGGGTGACCTTGTAGTGGGCTACTTAAGGTCAGAATCGTCCTGCCAGGGAAAAACGTCAGGCATGCCGGAAGATGCGTTGTTCGGTTAGACATCTCGTGGCTATTCCAGAAACAAACCCGCACCCTCGCGCGCATCGGTTAACTGCTCGCGCGACTGAATGGCACGGTTGTCTCGAGTAAACCGAGCATGTCATAAGACCGGCCGTTCATTCCGCGCTGGGTCGAGTGGCTGCTGTCGGCGCTGCCCGCGAACTGGAAGTCCCGGCCATCTGCTGACCTTCGCCGGCGCCACTCGAGCACCCGCTTTAGACAGAAAGCGGCCGATCACCTCCAGGCAGTTTCGGAGCCCGAGAGCCACAAGAGTCGGGGGCCG
>JBBQAW010000219.1:0-7259 GCA_038316815.1 Burkholderiales bacterium | reverse complement strand
CGACGACGCAGCGGCTTTGTCCTGGATGGCATCGCGGCGGTCATCGCGACCGACGAAAACGTAGGCCCGCTTTTCCAGATTCGGCAGCCGGAAGCGCGCATCGAATCGCACATCGACGCTGGTGCCCTGGTCCTGGCGATGGAACAAGCCGACGTCGAAGCGGCCGTTGCTGACCCGACCGACTTTGGTGAAGGGTTCGTCACCGAACCAGCTGTCCACACTGCGGGCCAGCCATTCGGCTGTAGAGCGGGCGGCCCGTTGTGTCGTTTCGGCGGCCTCGCCGATGGCGGCTTCGGCGGCCGTTGGCGGTGGGTCGGGGGTCAACGGCTCTTGCGCGGCGGTCGGCATGGCTATGGCCAGGCATGCCGCAATGGCTGGCCAGCCCACTCGCCAAACTTGCACTGTGTTCTTGACCTTCAATCCACGCTCCGGGTTGCTGCTGGCGGCATCCTGGTGCCATCTTGAATGTGGCGCCGGGTTGCTGTCTGTAGGCCAGCGCGCCATCGTCAGGTCGGCGCTGCCTACAATCCGTGGATGTCTGGCAGCACCCTTGGCGAACTGTTTCGCGTCACGAACTTCGGCGAAAGCCACGGCCCGGCCATCGGTTGCGTCATCGACGGCTGCCCGCCCGGCCTGGCGCTTTCCGAGGCCGACATCCAGCAGCAGCTGGACCGCCGCCGCCCCGGCACCAGCCGCCACGTGACCCAGCGCAACGAAGCCGACGCGGTCGAAATTCTGTCCGGCGTTTACGAAGGCCTGAGCACCGGCACGCCAATAGCGCTGCTGATTCGCAACACCGACCAGCGCAGCCGCGACTACGGCAATATCCTCGACACCTTCCGCCCTGGCCATGCCGACTACACCTACTGGCGCAAATACGGTCTGCGCGACCCGCGTGGCGGCGGTCGCAGCAGCGCGCGTTTGACCGCGCCCACGGTGGCCGCAGGCGCCGTGGCGCGCAAGTGGCTGCAACAGCAGTACGGCACCACGTTTGTGGGCTGGATGTCGGCGCTGGGTGAAATCGACATTCCCTTTGAAGACGAAGCGCAGATCCCGCTCAACCCCTTCTACGCGCCGAATGCCACCCTGGTGCCGCAGCTCGAAGCGCACATGGACGCCTTGCGCAAAGCCGGCGACAGCTGCGGCGCGCGCATCGAGGTTCGGGCGCGCGGCATGCCCGTGGGTCTGGGCGAACCGATCTTCGACAAGCTGGATGCTGATATCGCCTACGCCATGATGGGCTTGAACGCGGTCAAGGGCGTGGAGATCGGCGCTGGCTTCGGCTGCGTGGCAGCGCGCGGCAGCGAGTTCGGCGACGAACTGACGCCGGCCGGTTTTGCCGCCAACAAATCCGGCGGCGTGCTGGGCGGCATCAGCACCGGCCAAGACCTGGTCGTGTCGATCGCCATCAAGCCCACCAGTTCGATCCGCACGCCCCGGCGCAGCATCGACCGCCAGGGCGAAGCCACGGCGGTCGAGACCTTCGGCCGCCACGACCCCTGCGTGGGCATTCGCGCCACGCCGATTGCCGAAGCGTTGCTGGCGCTGGTGGTGATGGACCACGCGCTGCGCCACCGCGCGCAGTGCGGTGACGTGCGTCTGCCCATGCCCGCCATTCCTGCACAAGCGCCCAGCAGCCTGCCCGAATGAAGTCCCCGCTGGCCGCCTATGGCGCGCTGTCGGGCACCTACTTCGCGGCGGTCGGCTTGTTCAACCCGTACGCGCCGCTGTGGTTCCAGTCGCTGGGTTATTCGACCCTGATGATTGGCGCTATCGCCTCGCTGCAGAGCTGGACGCGCGTCTTTGCCCCCTATGCCTGGGGCTGGCTGGGCGACCACCGCGGCCGGCGCGTTGGTCTGATCCGGCTGGCCTGCGCTGGCGCGCTGGCGGCGGCATTGGGCCTGCTGGGCGTGCGCGAAGCGGTGCCGGTGGCGCTGGTGACGGCCCTGCTCTTCTTGGCCAATGGGGGCGTCGTGCCGCTGTACGAAGCCACGCTGGCGCAATTGCTGAACACCCCCACAGGGGTCGACCCGAAGCGTTACGGGCGGGTGCGCGTCTGGGGTTCGGTGGGTTTCCTCGTCAGCGTGACGGCTTTCGGTGCCTTGCTTGAACGGGTGGGTATTGCCGTGTTTCCGGTCTTTGTTGCTGCCGTCAACGCGCTGCTGCTGCTGGCCGCGCTGCGCCTGCCGGCCACGCAAGACGAAGTCACGCAGGAAGAACCCGCGCCGCCGGTGCTGGGCCTGCTGCGCCAGCCGGCAGTGGCCTGGTTCTTCGCGTCGGTGTTTTTCACCGTGCTGGCGCACACCAGCCTGTATTCGTTCTTCTCGCTTTACCTCGTGCACCTGGGTTTCGGCAAGACGGCGGTGGGTGCCTTGTGGGCAGTCAGCGTGGCGGTGGAGATCGTCTTTTTCTGGTTCCAGGGACGCTGGTTCAGCAAGCTGTCTGCGCACGGCTGGCTGAAGCTGGCGGCGGTGGCAACGGTGCTGCGCTTTTTGGCCGTGGGCCTGGCAGGGGTGAGCTGGGGGTTGCCGGGGGCGGCGGTGCTTGCGTTGCTGGTGCTGTCGCAGTTGGCGCACGCCATTACCTTCGCCGGGCACCATTCGGCTTGCATCCAGTTGGTGCAGCGGTACTTCCCGGGCCGGTTGCGCGGGCGCGGGCAGGCGCTTTACACGACGCTGGGCTACGGCATTTCGGGCGTCGTGGGCGGCGTGGGTGGGGGCTGGTTGGTGGACGCGGCCGGCTTCACCACCCTCTTTGGCGCGGCGGCCTTGGCCGGGCTGCTGGCTTGGGGCTGCGCTTGGCGTGCGGCTGAATTTGCGAATAAAGGTGCGGGTAAAAGTGCGGTTGTGCCGGACAGCTGATCACGCTTTGCATGCCAAGGCTTGCAGCTGAAGCGCAAATTGGGGGGTCTTCGCCGTCGTTCTGGGCTCAAGTCATCAGAGGTATCTGCCGAAAATGAAGCAGGCCCATGTCGGCCTTGCCCATCACCTTGCATCGGCCCGCCCCCAAGCCATGAACGTCATTCCCGCCTTCGACGCCCGCATTGGGACGAATACCGCAGCGACTGGGCCTGTTGCCAGAAACCCGCTGTTCGAGTTCTTCCAGTACCACGGCATCTGGGCGCCGGGGATTCGTTTGTTCCGTTCCATCGGCTTTCGCAGCAAAGCGATGGTCATCTCGGCGGTGTTTCTGGTGCCCATCGCGCTGCTTGCGGCGAGTTATTTTCAGGCCCAGCAGGCCAACATCGACTTCTCGGCCAAGGAACGCCTGGGTGTGCAGTACACCCAGGCAGCGATGCCGCTGCTGCAGAACTGGTTGCAGCCACAAGCCGACAAGACCCAAGCCGACACGCTGCTGGCCAAGCTGGGCGAGATTGAAGCTGCTCTGGGCAAGGAACTGGGCACCGGCAACGCCTATGCCACCCTGAAGACGGCGGTTCAGGCTGGCGGCGCGCGCCCGGTCCAGCCTCTGCTGGACTTGATGGGTGTCGCCACCGACGGGTCTAACCTGACCCTGGACCCCGACATCGACAGCTATTACCTGATGGACGCGGCGCTGTTCCGCCTGCCCGTGATGGCCTATGCGGCGGCGCAAACCCGCGACGCCAAAGCCGAGCAGCAGCGCATGGCCATCGAGCAGACTACGCTGCTGAGCACCCACCTGGCCGCCACCTTGGCGGGCGTCGCCAAAGTCGTGGCCTACAACCCCGACATGGCCAAGCTCGTTCGGCCTGAAGAAGCCAGCCAGGCCATCAATCAGTACCTGAAGCAGCTGGAAGAAAGCATCCTGCGCTCTGACAACCACCAGCCAGTGGCAGCAGGCGCGGCCCAAAACAGCCTCGACACGATGTTCAGCCTGGCCGACCGTTCGCTGACCCAGCTGGACGTGCTGATTGCCGCCCGCGTGGACGGCATGGTGCAGTCCCGGAACATCAGGATCACCGTGGTTTTTCTGAGCCTGCTGTTGGTGCTTTACCTCTTCATCGCCTTTCGCAAGGTGCTGGACGGTGGCTTGCGCGAGGTGGCCTTTCACGTCAATGCCATGCGCGATGGCGACCTGACCACCCAGCCGCGCGCCTGGGGTGCCGACGAAGCCGCCGGGCTGATGGCCACGCTCTGCGCCATGCAGGCCAGCCTGCGCTGCATCGTCGGCCAGGTGCGCAGTGCTGCCGACAGCATCGTGCATGCCAGCACCGAGATCAAAGGCGCCTCTTTAAACCTGTCCGGCCGCACCGAGCAGTCGGCCGCCAATCTGGAACAGACCGCATCGGCGATGGAAGAAATTGCGGCCACCGTGCGCAACAACGAAGTTACCGTGGGTGAAGCCACGAAGTTGGCCAGCGCCAATGCCCTGGCGGCTGAACGTGGCGGGCAGATCATCGGCCAGGTGGTCAAGACGATGCAGGACATCAATGGCTCGTCCAGCCGCATCGGCGACATCATCGGCACCATCGACGGCATCGCCTTCCAGACCAACATCCTGGCCTTGAACGCGGCCGTCGAGGCGGCACGCGCCGGTGAACAAGGCCGCGGCTTCGCCGTCGTGGCTTCTGAAGTGCGCGCCCTGGCGCAGCGTTCAAGCGCGGCTGCGCGTGAGATCAAGACCCTGATCACCGCCAGCATGGCGCAAGTCGAGACCGGGTCGCGCGTGGTGCGCGAAGCGGGCAGCACGATCGACGAAATTGTTGGCAGCTCGCGCCGCGTGCGCGAACTGCTGGCCGAAGTGGCCGTCGGCGCCAAAGAACAAACCACCGGCATCGCCCAAAGCTCCAAGGCGATACAGGAAATGGACACCGTGACGCAGCAGAACGCCGCCCTGGTCGAGCAGACCGCCGCGGCTGCATCGTCGTTGAACGACCAGGCTGTGGACTTGGCGGGCGAGGTGGCGCAGTTCAAGCTGCCTGCCTGAGCGCGTTTTACGCGCCGGGTTCCATGGTGGTGGCACCCTGGGCTGCAGTTCGTCGCCAGCAAACGGCGCTTCGTCGCAGACAGGGTGGCGCAGGCACGCGTGATCGCCAAGACTCGCGTCCGTTCCGTGCCTGCTTTCGCTGGGCACGGGCAGCAACGGCTGGAGCCTGACGATGAAAACAACGAAGCGGGGCCCCTGGCTCTGGGTGGCCCTGGCGGCAGGCGTGGTGGCAGCCGGTGCCGGCGGCGCAGTAGCCACCGGGCTGCTGAAGCTGCCGGGCAGCGGGATGAAAAATGTGGCTGCGGCCGAAGTGGCGCAGAAGGCCACGGGCAAGCCGGTTGGCAAAAAAGGCGACAAGGTCGACAAGCCCGACCCGCCGCTGGAATTCATGTCCAGCGAAGTGGTGCAACCCAGCCTGGCCACCCTGGCCAGCACGGTGGAATTCAGCGGCCCGCTGGTCGCCCCGCAGACGGCCCTGCTGCGCGCCAAGGCTGGCGGCACCCTGCTGGCATTGACGGCCGCCGAAGGCAGCCGCGTGCAGGCTGGCCAGGTGCTGGGCCGCATCGAAATGGCCGAGATGGGCAGCCGCCTGGCCGAACGCGACGCCCTGATGGCGTCAGCCCGCGCCAGCGTGGCGCAGGCTGAACGCAGCCATGCCAACAACGAACGTCTGGCCCAGCAGCAGTTCATCAGCGCCACGGCGCTCGACACCTCGCGCAGCACGCTTGACGGCGCCCGCGCCCAGCTGGCTGCTGCTCAGGCGGCCTTGGACACCCTGCGTGTGGGCCTGCGCGACGGTACCTTGGTGGCGCCGATTGCCGGCATCGTGGCCAAGCGCCATGTGCTGCCGGGCGAAAAGCTCAGCCCCGAACAGCAGGTGTTGACGATCGTGGACCTGGCGCGCCTGGAACTGGCGGGCACGGTGGGCACGCACGAAGTGGCGCGGCTGCGCGCCGGCATGCCGGTGCAGGTGCAGGTGGAAGGCATGGACCGGCCGGTGGCTGGCCGCATTGCGCGCATCGCGCCCGCGGCCGAACCGGGTACGCGCGCCATTGGCGTGACCATTGCGCTGGACAACCCGAAAGAAACCCTGCGTGCCGGCCAGTACGCGCTGGCCCAGGCCGTGCTGGCCGACGAACAGCCGCGGCTAACGCTGCCGCAGTCTGCGGTGGGCAGCAGCAGCGGGCAGGACCATGTCTGGGTCATCGACGGCGGCAGCCTGGCGCGCCGCGCGGTGCTGCTGGGCCGGCGCGACGCCGCCAGTGGCCGCGTTGAAGTGCTGCAGGGCGTGCAAGCCGACAGCCTGGTGCTGGCGGCGCGCTTCGACAACCTGCGCGAAGGCACCAAGGCCCTGGTGGTGGCGACCAAGGCCGCGGCGGTGGCATCGGCCGCAGCCTCTGGGTCAACCTCAACCCCGGCCAACTGAGCCGACACGGAAGGCGCCCCATGTGGATCACCCGAGTCTCGATTCAGAACCCGGTCTTCGCAGCCATGGTCATGGTGGCCATCTGCGTGCTGGGCATCTTCAGCTACAGCAAGCTGGGCGTCGAACAGATGCCCGATGTCAGTTTCCCTGGCGCGTCGATGGAAGTGCAGTACCCCGGCGCCAGCGCCGAGGCCATTGAGCGCGAGGTCATCAAGCCGCTGGAAGAAGCCGTCAACAGCATTGCCGGTGTGAAGCGCATCACCTCGCGCGCGCTGGAAGGCCGCGGCGACATGAGCATCGAGTTCAGCCTGGACGCCGACATGGGCCGCGCGATGCAGGACATCCGCGACCGTGTGGCGAGCGTCCAGGCGGGGTTCCCGAAAGACGTGAAGGCACCGACCATTGCGCGCTGGAACAACGACAACAGCCAGCCGGTGGTGAACATGGCGCTGCTGTCGAAAACACGTTCAACGCGTGAACTCTCGGTGCTGGGCGAACAGCTGGTGGGCAAACGCCTGCAGCGCGTGGCAGGCGTGGCGCGGGTCGAGATCAATGGCCTGACGGTGCGCGAAGTGCGTATCGACCTCGACCCGACGCGGCTGCGAGCCTACGGCGTGACGCCCTCGGACATTGCCAGGGCACTGCGGGAAGCCAATGCCGACCAGCCCGTGGGTCTGCTGAGCGACGGCACGCAAGACACCCTGCTGCGCGTGGAAGGCCGCGTGCGCGACCCACGGCAGTTCGAACAAGTGGTGGTGGCGCATCGCAACGGCCTGGCCTTGACCCTGGCCGACCTGGGCCAGTTCATCGAGCGTGAACGCGAACCCGACAGCCTGGCGCGCATCAACGGCCAGCCTGCCATCAACTTCAACATCTTCAAGCAGCAAGACGCCAACATCGTGGCCACCGGCGACGCCGTGAAGGC
>JBBQAW010000218.1:0-7279 GCA_038316815.1 Burkholderiales bacterium | reverse complement strand
GGCGCCGAAGAAGGTTGCGGCTTCTCGATCACCAAGATACCCGCCGGCCGCGCTTTTGAGACTGTCGAGGTCGAAGCCTTCCTGCGCGACAAGAAGATCGGCCCGTTGGAAGGCTTCCGCAGCAAGGCCGGCTGGCCCTTCACGGCCGAAATGAAGCTGGCCTATGACGAAGAGATCAGCAACTGGAAGCTGGAATTCGACTTCGGCGACGACGCGAAGAAGGGCGAAGGCGATGGCGAGCCGGTTGACTTCAGCGACCAGCAAAGCCTGGGCAATTGCCCGAAGTGCAAGAGCCATGTCTTCGAACGTGGCAGCAGCTATGTCTGCGAACACTCGGTGGGTACGCATGTGACCTGCGACTTCAAGAGTGGCAAGATCATCCTGCAGCAGCCGGTGGAACGTGAACAGATGACCCGGCTGCTGACCACTGGCAAGACCGGCCTGCTGGAAAATTTCGTCAGCAACAAGACGCGGCGCAAGTTCAAGGCCTTTCTGGCCTTCGATGCGAAGGAAGGCAAGGTCAGCTTCGAGTTCGAACCGCGTGCGGCCAAGGTGCCCGCGAAAGGTGCTGCAGAGAAAGCTGCGGTGAAGAAGGTGGCGGTGAAGAAGACGGCGGCCTGACCGGTGCATGGGCCTGTTGGGCCTGGTGCAGCTGGCGCAGTCGATACAGCGAGTGCGAATTCGGCATCGTGCGTCTTTGCCTCAGTGCATTTGCGCATTTGCGCATCTGTGCGTCTGTGCGTCTGTGCGTTTAAGCGCTTACATGCCCTATCGGCAAACTGCTGAACGCGATCCGGTCCGGCGAATCCGGGCAGTCCTGCGCAAGGCCCGCAGGCCCCGCATCCCTGCGCGTCGACACCCGCTTAGACTGCTGCCATGCCCTGGAACGAACTCACCGCACTGCTGATCTTTGCCACCGCGATGAGCTTCACGCCCGGCCCCAACACCACGCTGGCCGCGGCGCTGGCCGCCAACCATGGCTTGCGGCACGCCATGCGCTTCGTGCTGGCCGTGCCCATCGGATGGGCGCTGCTGCTGCTGGCCTGCGCGCTGGGCCTGGGCGCCTTGGTGCAGGCGCAGCCGGCGTTGCGCGGCGCCATCAAGTGGGTCGGGCTGGCCTACCTGCTGTGGCTGGCCTGGAAGCTGACGCAGGCCGGCACGCTGGCCAAGGTGGCGCCCAATACCGGGACCGGTTTCGATATCGGCTTCGGCAAGGGCGTCGCGCTGCAGTTCGTCAACATCAAGGCCTGGATGAACGCCTTGCTCATCAGTGCCGGCTGGGTGACGGTGGCCGAGCCGATGGCGCCGCGCCTGGCGGTGGTACTGCCGCTGATGATGGCCTTCGGGTTCGCCAGCAACTTCACCTACGCGCTGGTGGGTTCTGCCCTGCGCGGCTGGCTGGCGCAGGGCCGGCGGCTGCTGTTCTTCAACCGCGTGCTGGCGGCGGTGCTGGTGGCCACTGCGGTCTGGATGGCCCGCTTGTGACCGACAGCCAGAAAGGCTTTGCTCTCGGTGCGCTGGGCGTGGTGATCTTTGCCATGACCTTGCCGATGACGCGCCTGGCCGTGGGTGACGCCAGCGCGCCGCAGCTGCCGCCGGCTTTCGTCACCGCCGCCCGCGCGGCCGTGGCCGGGGTGCTGAGCGTGCTGTACCTGCTGGCGGTGCGCGCGCCGGTGCCCGCACGTCGGCACTGGCCGGCGCTGACCGTCAGCGGGCTGGGCACGGTGATTGGTTTTCCGCTCTTCCTGGCGCTGGCCCTGCGCCAGGTGGACGCGATGCATGCCGCGGTCGTCACCGGCATCATTCCGCTGGGCACGGCCGTAATCGCTGCCTTGACATTGCGGCAGCGACCCTCAGCCGGCTTCTGGGCTTGCGCGCTGGCCGGCTGCGGGCTGGTCATCGGCTTTGCGGCCTGGCAGGGTGGCGGGCGGCTGTCGGCCGCCGACGGGCTGCTGCTGCTGGCCGTGGCGTCGACCTCAGTCGCTTATGTCGCCGGGGCGCGGGTGGCGGGCAGCGTGCCGGCAGAACAGGTCATCTGCTGGATATTGGTGGCCGCGTTGCCGCTGACGGTGCCCGCAGCACTGTGGTTCTGGCCCACCGACCCGGTGCTGCCAGCGGCCTGGGGCGGGTTTGCCTACACCGCGGTTTTCTCGATGTGGCTGGGCTTTTTTGCCTGGTACCGTGGCCTGGCGTTGGGCGGGGTGGTGCGCGTCAGCCAGGTGCAGCTGCTACAGCCCTTCCTGGCCCTGCTGTTCGCTGTGCCGGTTCTCGGTGAAGTGTTGAAGCCCGGCACCCTGCTGGTGTCGCTCGCCGTCATTGGCGTGGTTTTTCTAGGCCGGCGCATGCCGGTGGGGTCTGCAAAGAAAGGTCTGGCATGAACAACCGAAGTTCCGATCAAAGCAAGCGGGCCGAGCGCCGGGCCGCCCCAAGCCGGCCCGCGATCCCCTCGGGGGATCGGCCGGCGTATTCGACGGACGAGGGGCAACAGTGCGAGCGCCGGGCCACCCCAAGCCGGCCCGCGATCTTCTCGGGGGATCGGCCGGCGCACTCGACGGGCGAGGGGCACCCGTGGCAGCGCCGGGCCGCCCCAAGCCGGCCCGCGATCCCCTGGGGGGATCGGCCGGCGTACGCGACGGACGAGGGGCACGCATGACTTGGAACATGGCGCGCCGCGCGCAGCGGCTCAACCCCTCGGCAATCCGCGAGATCTTGAAGCTGACCGAACGGCCCGGCGTCATCTCGCTGGCCGGTGGGCTGCCCTCGCCCGACAGCTTTCCCGTCGCTGCCATGGCCGAAGCCACTGCGCGTGTGCTGCGCGACCAGCCGCGCGAAGCGCTGCAATACGCCGCCAGCGAAGGTTTCGCCCCGCTGCGCGAATGGGTGGCCACTGAATTGGCCACCCAGGGGATGCGCGTGGCGGCTTCGCAGGTGCTCATCACCACCGGTTCGCAGCAGGGCCTGGACCTGGCCGGCAAGCTGCTGATCGACCCCGGCAGCCCGGTGGCCGTCGAACAACCCAGCTACCTGGGTGCGCTGCAGGCTTTCGCGCCTTACGAACCCGAGTTCCACCCGCTGGCCGGCGACGACGAAGGCCCCTTGCCCGAAGCGCTGGCCGCCGCCGGTGCCGGTGCAGGTGCCGCGCGCTTCGCCTACCTGCTGCCGAACTTCCAGAACCCCAGCGGGCGCTGCCTGTCAGCCGGCCGGCGCAACGCGTTGGTGGCAGCCGCGCTGAAGGCCGGCGTGCCGGTGGTCGAAGACAACCCCTACGGCGAACTGTGGTTTGACGAACCCCCGCCGCCGCCGCTGTCGGCCCAGCTGGGCGACCAGGCGCTGTATCTGGGTTCGTTCAGCAAGGTGCTGGCCCCCGGGCTGCGGCTGGGCTACATGGTGGCGCCGGCGGCGCTTTACCCCAAGCTGCTGCAGGCCAAACAGGCGGCCGACCTGCACACCCCGGGCTTCAACCAGCGCATCGTCTATGAGGTCATCAAGGACGGTTTCCTGGCCACGCACGTGCCCACCATCCGGGCCCGCTACCGCGCCCAGCGCGACGCCATGCAAGCGGCGCTGGCAGCCCACATGCCGCCCGGCTGCCGCTGGCAGGTGCCCAGCGGCGGCATGTTCTTCTGGGTCACCCTGCCTGCACGGCTGGACGCCACCGCCCTGCTGCCGCGGGCGGTGGAAGCCGGCATGGCCTATGTGCCAGGCGCACCTTTCTTCGCCCACCCGGGTGCCGACAGCCCGGCCGCGCACACGCTGCGCCTGAGCTTCGTCACCGTGGCGCCCGACCGCATCACGCAGGGCGTGGCGGCGCTGGGCGGGGTGTTGCGCCGGGCATTGGAAGAGTCACCGGAATGAGCGCTGCGGGCCGCCCCCAGGCGTTCATCCCGCAGCGCGCAGCGCGCAGGGCAGTCCAGTGAGCGCGCCTGGCCGCCCCCAGCCAGGTGCGCATCCCGCAGCGTGCAGGGCGGAGCGCAGTCCAGTGACATCTCGACTGTCGAGCCGCTTCCACCAGGCCGACGCCTTCACCGACCAGCCGCTGAAAGTGCGCGCTTTCGTGCCCGGCATGGGCGTGCCTGAAGACCCCGTTACCGGCAGGCTGAACGCGGGTCTGGCGCAATGGCTGATCGGCGCCGGCCTGGCACCGATTCGCTATGTGGCGGCCCAAGGTGCGGCGCTGGGCCGGGCCGGGCGCGTGCCTGTTCAGCAGACGGATGCAGACATCTGGATCGGCGGCGACGTCGTTGCCTGCATCAGCGGCGAGGTGGCACTGTGAGCGTGTTGCTGGACCACCTGGTCGTGGCCGCGGCCACGCTCGAGCAGGGCGTGGCATGGTGCGAAGCCACGCTGGGTGTGACGCCCGGCCCGGGCGGGCGCCATGCGCTGATGGGCACGCACAACCGCTTGTTCAAGATCGCGACGGCCGCCTACCCGGACGCCTATTTCGAGATCATTGCCATCGACCCCGATGCCCCGGCGCCTACCCCCGCCCTCACTCCCGCCCGGCCGCGCTGGTTCGGCCTGGACGACCCGGCACTGCAAACCCAGCTGCGCGACAACGGCCCGCGCCTGATCCACTTCGTCGCTCGCTCGACGATGCTGGACATGCACCGCTGGGGCTTGATCACCGTTGGCCAGAAGCCCGGCGACCCGGTCGACATCAGCCGCGTGACGCCGCGTGGCGAACTGCGCTGGCAAATGCTGCTGCGCGATGACGGCGGCGTCGGCTGCGGTGGTGCCCTGCCCACCTTGCTGCAGTGGCACAGCCCGCACCCGGCCCAGACCATGCCCGATTCGGGCGTGACGCTGAAGGCCCTGGCCCTGCAAGGCGTGCCCGACCGCAGCCGCGACGTGCTGCGTTTGCGGGGTGTGGCGGTGTCAGCCGCACCCGGCGTGGCCATCACGGCGACTTTGGCCACGCCGCTGGGCGATCTGGTGCTGACAAGCTGACTGCGGCGCTGCGTACGCTGCGCCAGAAAGGCAAAAGGCCGGCGTTGGCGGGCCTGTGCAGCGCAGCGTTGAAACTGGGAGATCAGGGGTTGCGGAAGTCGTCGTGGCAGGACTTGCAGGTGCCAGCCGCGCTGGTGAAGGCAGTCTTCAGCGTATCCAGGTTGTTGGCCTTGGCGGCGACGTTGAGCTTGGCCACTTCGTCTTGCATCTTCTTGGCCGCGGCGTCGAACTTGGCGCGTTCGGTCCAGACATTGGCTTTGGGCGTGCCCTTCTCGGTGCCCGAGGTGCCTTCCACGAAGCCGGCATAGGGCAGCTTGGCGACGACGTTCACGACCTCGGCATTGGCGGCGGCAGCGGCGCCGTCGAAGGGGATACGCCCGTTGGCCATCGCGCCTATGCGGCCGAAGTGTGTGCCCATCACGGTGAAGGCTGCTTTGCGGTATTTGACGGCGTCTTCCGGCTTCTGGAACTGGGCCGTGGCGGGCAATGCGGCAAGCAGGCCAAGGGTGGCAGCGGCAGCGAGAATCAGGCTCTTCATACGGGGGCTCTCCTGGCGGGGGTGGGAAACGAATGCGACCGGAGTGTACGCAGAGCCGGCTTGCGAAGTGGCACCATGACTGCAAAGATGACGCCCATGCTTGAAACAAACACGCCGTCCGCCATGCAGTCTGCCCAGCCGTCTGGCGGCCCGCCGCAATTTTTCTCCCCTGTTCGCGTCTGGGACTTCCCGACCCGCGCCTTCCACTGGGTGCTGGCCTTGACGGTGCTGGGCAGCGTCGTCAGCGCCAAGATCGGCGCCGGTGCGATGGTGTGGCACTTTCGTTTGGGCTACCTGGTGCTGGCCCTGCTGGTCTTTCGCATCGTGTGGGGCCTGGTGGGCGGGCGCTGGAGCCGGTTCACCAGCTTCGTCTATGCCCCGGCCACCCTGCTGCGCTACCTGCGCGGCCAGCCGCGCCCGGGTGAACAGCTGGACGTCGGCCACAGCCCGCTGGGGGCGTTGTCGGTGTTCGCGCTGCTGGGCATCCTGGCAGTGCAGGTCAGCACCGGGCTGGTGTCCGACGACGAAATCAGCAACCTGGGCCCGTTGAACCGTTTTGTCAGTACCGACATGGGCCTGCTGGCCACCAGCTGGCACAAGACCTGGGGGCAGTGGCTGGTCATCACCCTGGTGGCCGTGCATGTTGCGGCCATCCTGGCTTACCTGCTGGTGCGCAAGACCAACCTCATTCGGCCCATGCTGTCGGGCGACAAGCTGCTGCCGCCGGGCACCCCGGCCAGCGCCGACACGGCTGCCACGCGGCTGCTGGCCGCGGCGCTGGGGGCGGCCTGCGCGGGTCTGGCCATCTGGGTGTCGCAGCTTGGAAACTGAAGTTCGCATTCTTGCCGCCGAAGACGGCGAGCACGACGAATTCCTGCCCCAGGTGCGCTTGCTGTTCTGCGACTACGCCGCCAGTTTGCAGGTCGACCTGGGCTTCCAGAATTTCGACGCCGAAGTTGCCAGCCTGCCAGGCGAGTATCTTGCGCCCACAGGCGCGCTGCTGCTGGCCCAGGTAGACGGCCAGGCCGCAGGTTGCGTGGCCATGCGCGCCCTGCGCGATGTCGACTACCCGAACGCCTGCGAGATGAAGCGCCTGTTCGTGCGCCCCGCGTTCCGCCGCTTCGGCCTGGGCCGCCAGCTGGCCCAGGCGCTGCTGGACCGCGCTACCGAGGCCGGCTATTCCAGCCTGTTGCTAGACACCCTGGACGAGATGGAAGCTGCGCGCGGCCTGTACGCCACACTGGGCTTCGTTGAAGTGCCGCCCTACTACTTCAACCCGGTTGCGGGCGCGCACTACTTGAAGGCCGACTTGGGCGCAGGCGTCTCGCGCTGGTGACTGACGCGAACGAGACCATCTGAAAAGCGCGGTCTAGGGCGGCTTTCGGCCCATTGCGGTCGTTCGTTCCTCGTCTGTTGCAGACGTTCGGCGCTGACCCTTCGGGATGTCTCCGTTGTCCCTTGGCTACGTCAGCCGGGTGGCCCCCACCGCTCATGTCCCCCGCCGCCGGCCAGCGGCCGACCTCTCCACCATTACATCGCGGCGGGGGCCACCCCACAGCCGCAGCCAGCCCCCAACACGGCGTGCGACGGTGGAAAGCAAGACACGGTGGCTGCAAAGGCGGGCTTGGCTTGGCTGCGGCGCGCACGAGAGGCGCCGAGAAGCGCAGGGCCCGCGGCCTCGCGCGCAGCGCGAGTTGTGAACTGACTCATCGCGGGTGTTTGAGCGTAGAGAGCGAAGCGAACGAAGCGAGTTCCGCGATGGGGCCGCGGGACCGAGCATCGCAGGGAAGTCGG
>JBBQAW010000217.1:0-7292 GCA_038316815.1 Burkholderiales bacterium | reverse complement strand
CCACGCCAGCGGCAGCGACCGCCTGGCCGAGGCCTGCGTGCTGCTGGGCCTGGACGGTGACGATGTCGTCGTCAACGTGCAGGGCGATGAGCCGCTGATCGACCCCGCGCTGGTGCGGCGCTGCGCCGAGTTGCTGGCCGAGCGACGCGACTGCGTGATGAGCACCGCCGCCCACGCCATCAGCGACTACGCGGACTACCTGAATCCGAACGTGGTGAAAGTGGTGCTGGACGCCGCCGGCCGCGCGCTCTACTTCAGCCGCGCGCCCATCGCCTGGTGGCGCGACGGGCCCGTGCTTGATGCGCGCAACACCACGCTCGGCCCGCCCTCATCGCTGCCCACGCCCGCACCGCTGCGCCATGTCGGCTTGTATGGCTACCGCGCCGGCTTCCTGCGCCGCTTTCCCGAGCTGCCTGCATCACCGCTGGAACAAACCGAAGCGCTGGAGCAACTGCGGGTGCTGTGGCACGGGGAACGCATCGCGGTGCACGTGTCAGAAAGCAGCCCCGGGCCGGGTGTGGACACGCCTGAAGACCTGGCCCGCGTGCGCGCCCTGTTTGCCAGCGGCAGCGCAGGTTCGTGAGGCCCCGGTGGGCCGTTTGCCGCGTCAGTTTGCACACGGATGTGCGTGATATTCTCGATCGAAGAGACAACGCAGAAGCGGTCCAGCCTGTCGCTCTGCGCCACCAGAAATCAAACTTTCGAGGCACTCGATGAGACTCATCCTGTTAGGCGCACCCGGCGCGGGCAAGGGCACGCAAGCCAGCTTCATCTGCAAGCAGTTCGAGATTCCGCAGATCAGCACCGGCGACATGCTGCGCGCTGCCGTGAAGGCCGGCACGCCGCTGGGTGTGGAGGCCAAGAAGGTGATGGACAGCGGTGGCCTCGTCAGCGACGACATCATCATTGGCCTGGTCAGGGAACGCATCACCCAGACCGACTGCAACGGCGGTTTTCTCTTCGACGGATTCCCGCGCACCATTCGCCAGGCTGACGCGATGAAGGAAGCCGGCGTCGCGCTCGATGTCGTGCTGGAAATCGACGTGCCCGAAGACGCCATCATCGACCGCATGAGCGGCCGCCGGGTGCACCCGGCATCTGGCCGCAGCTATCACGTGAAGTTCAACCCGCCGAAGGTGGACGGGGTGGACGACGTGAGCGGAGAGCCGCTGATCCAGCGCGACGACGACAAGGAAGCGACCGTGCGCAAGCGCCTGCAGGTCTACCAGAGCCAGACCCGGCCGCTGGTGGATTACTACAGCCAATGGGCTGCCAACGGCAACGCAGGCGCACCGCGCTATGAGCGCATCAGCGGCACCGGCAGCGTCGAGGAAATCACTTCGCGCGTGATGGCTGCGTTGAACCGTTGAACGCTTGAAGGGCTGAACGCTCGGGCACGCAAGCACAAGGAAAAAAAGCATGGACATCGCAGGCAAGGTCTTCATCGTCACTGGCGGCGCATCGGGTCTGGGCGAAGGCACTGCGCGCATGTTGGCTACCGCGGGCGCCAAGGTGCTGGTGGCCGACCTGCAGGTAGAACGTGGTCAGGCGGTGGCCACCGAGATTGGGGGCGCCTTCGTCAAGTGCGATGTCAGCCAGGAAGCCGACGGCCAGACTGTCGTCGCTGCGGCCTTGGGCCACGGCAAATTGATGGGCCTTGTGAACTGCGCCGGCATCGCACCCGCAGTGAAGACCGTGGGCAAGGAAGGCGCGCATCCGCTGTCCACTTTCACAAAGACCATCACGGTCAACCTGATCGGCAGCTTCAACATGATTCGCCTTGCCGCCGAGGCCATGGCGAAGAACACCCCTGAGTCGACCGGCGAACGCGGCGTGATCATCAGCACCGCCAGCGTGGCCGCCTACGACGGGCAGATGGGCCAGGCCGCCTACGCCGCCAGCAAAGGCGGCATCGTGGGCATGACGCTGCCCATCGCGCGCGACCTGGCGCGCAACGGCATCCGCAACATGACCATCGCACCGGGCATTTTCGGCACGCCGATGATGTTCGGCATGCCGCAAGAAGTGCAAGACGCGCTGGCCGCCAGCGTGCCCTTCCCCAGCCGCCTGGGCACACCGGCCGACTTTGCCAAGCTGGTGAAGCACATCGTCGAGAACGAGATGCTCAACGGTGAGGTGATTCGGCTGGACGGGGCGATACGGTTGGCGCCGAAGTAGGTTGCTGAAACGTTGCGAGGCGCACGCCGAGCATCACTGACGTCTGCGAAACCCCCTGACGAAAATGGGCGGGCCCTCATCAGGCCCGCCCACATTTTTTCTGTGTCGACCGCTCATCACTGAGCGGCCGTGTCTGTCGATCAAAAGGTGAACCGAGCTCCCACGTACCAACGGCGACCGATGGCATCGTAGACATCAGCCGCAGTCTCTGCGCCTGTGACGTTGGACGGCAAGCCGCTGGGAATCACCGGCGGCTTGACACCGAAAGCGTTGTCCACGCCCAGGTACACGCGCGCCTTCTTCCAGTCGTAGCTGACCTGCAGGTCGTTGTAGACCTTGGCCTTTACGCCCAATGCATCCCTTGCAAGATCGTAGGTGGCCAGGAACTGGTCATCGAGAGAAGACTTGCCGATGTAGGTCGTCTGTGTCGACACACCGAAGCCCTGCCACTTGTAGCCCAGCGTCAACACAGCACGATCTCGGGCAGCCCCGATTTCGCCAGCGAAGTAGTCCTTGTCAGACCCTTTCAACGGGATGACGTAGCCGTCCTGAAGGCGGGTGTAAGTCACGTTGGCGCGGAGGTCACCCGGCCCGACCTTGCCGGAGTAGGCGGCCGTCAGGTCAAGACCCTTGGTCGCCAGCGCGCCGCTATTGGTCACCGACGAGTCGATGAACGACAGCGAGCCCGCGTTGTTCGCGCCTTGAGCGTTGGGACGACGGGTGATGAACTGGCAGAACGAGGCGTTGCCCGTGTAGCACTGTTGCAGGATGAACTGGCGCGGAGTCGATACGATGGCGTCATCGATCTTGATATCGAAGTAGTCCGCGCTGAAGGTAAATCCGCGCAAGGCGGCCATCGTGGGCGTGAAGACCAGCCCGAAGGTCATCGACTTGCCGACCTCTTGCTTGACGGCAGGATTTCCGCGGTTGAAACCGCTGATGCCCTGCTGATCGGCCTGTGTCAACGTGAAGACGCCGCCGTTGGCCGTAATGTTGGCGTTCACTCCAGGTGCAGCACGACAGGCCACCGACGACGCGGTGGTGGAAGTCGCGGTAACGCCGACGCAAGGATCGGAGATGCCCGTCGGGAAGGTTTGCTGTGGCGGAGAAAAGAGCTCGTCGATGTTCGGCGCGCGAGTTGATTGCGCACCGGTGGCTCGCACCTTGATCGACCGCACCGGCTCCCACTCGAGCCCCGTGTTCCAGCTGGTGGTGCTGCCCACGGTGGAGTACTTGGCGCCGCGAACAGCCGCCGTGACAGTCAGGGAATGGGCGGCAGGTGCGTTCTTGAGCAGGGGTGCGCGCAACTCGGCGTAATACTCGGTCACGTCGAATGCACCCTTGGTGCTGGGCTGGGCGTTGCCGGCGTTGAGGCCTGCTTGCGTCAGTGCGTCGAACTCACTGCGGGAATTCTCGCGGCGGTTCTCGAAACCAGCAGCCACGCCCAGCGGGCCGGCTGGCAAGCTGAAAGCCTCGCCAGAGATGCTGGCTGCAAGGATGCGCTGCGTGACCAGCGTGGACAGGCTGCTCGGGGCACTGACATAGTTCGCCGCTGCTGGCGTGATGGCGCCGAAGCCGAATACATTGATCGGCACGCAACCTTGTGCGCGAGCGATCAGGTCACGGCAGACCGGCGTACCGGCAGGGCCGGGGATGGCTTCCAGCGCATTGCGGAAGTTGGAGACATTGACCTGCCCATTGCCGACTTGAGACTCGCCGGTCGAGCCATAAATGGCGTACAGGTCGTAGTCCCAGTTGCCCAACACGCTTCCCTTGGCCCCGGTAACGATGCGGAAGGTCGTGCGGTCGGCTGTGCTGCCGCGATTCGCGACTTCACTGAGGCGCCTGGAAAAACCATACAAGCGAGCGCCATCGGCATTGGTGGCGGCACCCAGCAGGTTGTAAATGCCGTCCGTGATCAGCGGGTTTCGCACCAGAGCCCCATTGATCAGAAACTCGGCGGGAACAGCGGCCACGCCGGGATAAATGTCCGATGCCTGCAGCGGCAGGGGCTCCAGTTGAGTGGATGCCTTCGTACCGGCATAAGTGCCCTCAAAATAGACCGAAAGATCATCCGAAAGATTGTAATCGCCCTTGCTGGAGAAGATGAAACGTTCAAGCGGAATGGCGATCGTGCGAATTGCAGATCGGTTATAGCCCGTTGCACCGACACCGTCGCCTGCCGGGCCGTTGGTGGACCAGGGAATAATTCCACCCGTCGAGTTAAAGGTGCGCGATTGGCTGTTAACTCCTGGGCTGATGAAAACGCGTCCCTGCGGTGCAAAACTCGAGAAAAAGGGTCGTTGTACTGTGAATATGTCCGCAGGGTCGCCTGTAATGAACTCGCCACGCGATGCCTGGTCGACGGCGGAAATGTCCCGCTTGGCGGAGAACACTGGTCCCTGCTTCGTGTAACCGAAGTGGGCCATGAGGTTGCCCTTGCCGTCTGGTGCATTGAGGCCCATCGTCAACGAGACTTTGTCTCTCTTGTCATCGCTCTTTTCGCTCTGACCCTTGCTTGCGTCGAGGATGAGGCCCTGGAAGTTGCGCTTCAGCACCAGGTTGACCACACCCGCGACGGCGTCGGAACCGTAGGTCGACGATGCACCGCCGGTAAGAAGGTCAACGCGCTCCACAAAGTCGGTCGGAATGGTGTTCAAGTCGACAGCGGCGCTGCCCGGCAGGCCTGACACGTAACGACGGCCGTTGACGAGAACCAAGGTGCGTGCGGTGCCGAGGTTGCGCAAATCGATCGTGGAAACGCCGGCGCTGGCGGTTGAAAAGTTCGAGTTGGTCCGGCTGATGCCGGGCGTGCCGACCGTCGGGTTCTTGAGCAGCAGATCCTGCAGGTTCAGAACACCCGAGGCCTCGATATCCAACGACGTCAACACCTGCAGCGGCGAAGGTGAATCTGCCGTCAGGCTCTTGATGCGCGAACCGGTGATCTCGATGCGCTCGGCAGTCTGCGCCTGCGCCGCTGCCGGCAGCAGCATGGCGCCGCCGAGAGCGACAAGAACGCCACTACAGACTTTAGTTTTTTTGAACATGAACACTCGCTCCTAGATAGGAAGGTCAAAAGGCCAGTTGATGGCACCGAATTCGGCCCCTGGGAGCCCTGCCGCCAGCGACGACGCCGTCACGTACGCGTCACACGACCTCTGGCTCCACTGTGCTGCCAGCAAGTTGTACCTCTTGCGTCCCACTCTTGGCACCCTCGGCTGCCGCAGAATGCAGGACTCGTTGCTGAAGAGCAACAAGCCATCGACTGACGGCCGCCCTTTGCGACGAACAATCGATTGGGTCTGATCAGATATGTTGGATTAACGCAGATACCGGCCGTGGAACGGCCGGCCGCCCGCGCATGCTGGGCCAATGGAGGGGAGCCGAAGCACAGCGGGCGCGCGCGCGGGCGCCAGACGGCCGCCACCCGAAGCGCAGCGATCAAGAGCAGATCTGCGCCCACACCAGTCACGGCACCAAAGAAAAAGCGGAACCGACTTTCGTCAGCTCCGCTTCGTCGAAGTTGGTGCCCGAGACCGGAGTCGAACTGGTGACCTTCGCATTACGAATGCGCTGCTCTACCAACTGAGCTACACGGGCATGATCGGCGGCGCGGAATGTCTCTATCACCCGCATCCACCGAACAGCTGCGAATCATAACGCACTGAAGCGCGCGCCTGCGCCCCCACCTCACGATGCTCAAGCACCTTCAAACTCTCTTGCATGAACCCGGCATGCGCCGCAGATGGGCCTGGCTCTGGGCCGCCCTGTGTGTCGCCGTGGCTGTGGCCGCGTTGGCGCCCGGCGATGTGGCGCCCACCGTCACCGCCAGTGACAAGGTGGACCACCTGCTCAGCTTTGCCGTGCTGACCGCCGCCGGCCTTCTGGCGCTGACGCCCGGGTGGCGCGGCAGCATGCTGGCAGCCACCAGCATGCTGGCGTACGGCGTGCTCATCGAACTGCTGCAGACGCAGATTCCCGGCCGCTTCGGCGACGCGCAGGATGCCGCGGCTGACGCCGTCGGTGTGGCTTTGGGCGTGGCGCTGATCACCGCGCTGCGCAGGCTGGTTCGCTTGCATAAGCGATAAGTTCGCCACCGGCTGCGTGTTGCAGACGTTGAACAACTCGCGCGCGAGGTTCACGCCCCGTCCACGATCAGCCGCTAGCTGGCTCACGCTTTGAGCCACCGCCATCGGAAACTGCCTCCATACCCGGGCAAGGGGCCCGGTTTTCCGATGGAGATCGAGATGCAGATAAACCAGGCCACCCTTGAACTGATCGCCCGCCCCGACGCGAGTGCCGCGCCGAACATCACCACCGCGGCCGATGCCACTGGCTTCGACCTTGGCTGGGACCACGCCCACCACGGGCTGGTGCCACCGGCCGAACTGCTGCTGGACGGCACGCCGATCGGCCAAGGCTGGCGTGCCGGCCGCGCGGTCTTCGGCCGCCGCACGCTGAGCAACGGCCGCGCCACACGCCAATGGCTGGCGCTGCGCACGCTGGCTTGGCGCCAGGGCATCCCCTTCGAAGGCCAGCAGGTCAACGCGCACTACCTGGCGCAGCTGCATTCACCCCAGCATGCGCACCACTGCCCGGTGTTGCGCTGCCCGCTGGGCGGGCCGGCCGGGCATGCCGAAGCGCTGGTGGTCGAGCGCCTGAACCCGCAGGCGGGCTATGCCGCCGGCAACCTGGCGGTGATGAGCCACGCTGCGGCGCGGGCCCGCGCCGGCGTCGACGTGCTGGAAGCCCTGCGCCGCGCCACGCGTGCACAGCTGTGCGGCGAACCTGTGGCAGGCCTGAACGCTGCTGCCTGGTGGCGCCTTGCCGCGCTGCGCGCCTTTGCCACGCCCCTGCCCTTTCACGAAGCAGCGCGCCTGCCACTGGCCGTGCTGCCACCCAACCGCGTGCGCCTGCTCAACGCCGCACAGGGCCTGCAGGCCTTGGTGACGCGCCTGTTCCTGGCGCCCGGCTGGGCCGCGCGCACACGCGCACTGGCCCAGCTGCTGCCGGCGCATACCTGGCGGCAAGACTTCAACCTCTTCGTCGGCGCACTGGCCCCGCGCGTGCTGGAGGCCGGCACCGAGCCCATGGCGCTGCGCCGCGCGTTGGAA
>JBBQAW010000216.1:0-7294 GCA_038316815.1 Burkholderiales bacterium | reverse complement strand
AGTTTCATGGGCAGCGTTCGTGTTGAAGGATCAAGACGCCGGACCCGCCACGACGCCGTCGTCGTGCAGCAGGCCGACCTGGGCCGAGGACAGGCCCAGCACCTCGAGCAAGATCTCGTCGGTGTGCTGGCCCAGGGCGGGCGCCGGTGCTGCCGGCAGGCGGGGTACTGCGCTGAAGTCCAGCGGGCAAGCGGGGGTCAGGTAGGTGCCGATGCCGGGCTGGGCCAGCATCGAGAACATCGGGTGCGCGGTAGACAAGTCGGCGTCGCGTTCGATTGCCTGACGCACGGTGCGGTAAGGGCCCCAGGTGACGCGATGGGTCTCGAAGGCGGCCGCCACTTCGGCCAGCGTGCGCGTGGCGAACCAGGGCGCGAACAGGGCTGCCAGCGCGTCACGCGCCTGGAAGCGGTGGCCCTCATCGGTCATGTTCAGGGCCAGCTGCGCGCCCAGTGCTGAGACAGCGTCCGCCAGACCGGTCGCCTTCAGCAGACAAGACCACTGCATGTCGGTCAGCCCCACGACCATGGCACGTTCGCCGTCTTGGGTAGCGAAGTCGCGGCCGAAGGCGCCGTACAGGTCGTTGCCGTAACGCGGGCGGTCGACGTCATTGACCTGCACTTCGGCCAGCATGCCCAGATGGCCCAGCATGGCCAGGCCGACGTCTTTCAGCGCCAGCGTGACGAGCTGGCCCGCGCCATGGCGGTCGCGGTGGCGCAAGGCTGCCAGCAACGCAGTGCAGATCATCTGCCCGGCGATGGCGTCCCAGGCCGGGAAGACATGGTTGGTCGGCGCAGCGCTGTCGGTGGGGCCGGTCAGCGAAGGAAAGCCGAGTTGCGGGTTGACGGTGTAGTCGACCTCAGAGCCGCCATCGCGCCGCCCCAGCAGGTTGACCATGACCAGATCAGTGCGTTGCGCGGCCAGCTTCTCGTAGGCCAGCCATCCCCGGGCCGGGAAGTTGGTGCTGAACAGCCCGGCGTCAGCCCCCGGCGCGCAGATGAGAAGAGTCAACAGTTCCTGGCCGCGGGGCTGCTTGATGTCGACCGCGATCGAGCGCTTGCCCTTGTTCTTCCCGGCCCAGAACAGCGAACGCCCTTGCGCTGTCACGGGCCAGCGGCCATGGTCCAGACCGCCGCCGATGGGGTCGAAGCGAATGACGTCGGCGCCCAGCTGGGCCAGCGTCATGCCGCCCAGCGGTGCAGCAACGAAGGCCGAACCTTCGACGATGCGCAGACCTTGAAGAATGCCTTTCACGCTCCGCCCTTCAGATGACGTTCTTGACGCGCAACGCGTCAATCTGCGCGTCGTCCAGGCCCAGCAGTTCGCGCAGCACTTCGGCGCTGTGCTCGCCCAGCTTGGGGCCCAGCGACCGGATGCTGCCTGGCGTTTCCGACAAGCGGGGCACGGGGGCAGGCACGATGACCTGTTCGCCCGTGTCCGGGGCATCCATGGCTACCAGGTTGCGACGGGCGTGGAACTGCCGGTCGCCGAAGATGTCGGCGATGTTGTTCAGCGGCCCGGCCGGCGTGTCGGTGGCGTAGCAACGTTCCAGGGCTTCTTCGCGCGTGAGCGCACCGCACCAGTCACGCACGATCTCGTTGACGTCGTGACGGTGTGCCAGCCGCGTCTTCTGTTCGCCATAGGTGCTTGAAGACGCCAGTTCAGGCCGTCCCATGGCCTTGGCCAGGCGCGCAAACAGCAGGTCGGTGGCGCAGCTGATGGCGACCCACTTGCCGTCCTTGGTGGAGAAGTGGCCGTGCGGCACGGCAAAGTCGTTGTGCGATGAGCCCGCGCGTTCGCGCACGATGCCGAACATGCCGTATGCGGGCGCCAGTTCTTCGGTGCAGCGAAAAACCGACTCGTAAAGCGCCGCGTCGATGTACTGGCCCTCTCCCGTCAGGTCGCGGTGGCGCAGCGCCATGAGCACGCCCAGGCAGCCGTACAGCCCCGTCATGTAGTCGCCCAGGGTGGTCGAGCCCGGCGTCAGGGGCGTGCCTTTGGGCATGCCGGCCAGGTACGCAATGCCACCCACGGCATGCGCCACGCGCGCGAAACCCGGGCGGTCTTTGTAGGGTCCGGTTTGCCCATAGCCGGTGACGCGCAGCATCACCAGCTTCGGGTTGATCTTGTGCAGCACTTCCCAACCCAGGCCCCACTTCTCGAGCGTGCCGGTACGAAAGTTCTCGCACACCACGTCGGTCTGCGCGACCAGTCCCTTGAAGATCTCCACGCCTTCCTTGTGGCGCAGGTCCAGGGTCAGCGAACGCTTGTTGCGACCCTCGCTCAGCCAGGTCAGCGTGTCGCCGCGCTCAGACGGCGTGCCGAAACGGCGCAGGGCGTCGCCGCCATCCGGGTGTTCGACTTTCACCACGTCGGCGCCGAATTCGCCCAGCACAGTCGCGCAGAAAGGCGCGGCGATGACGGTGGCCATGTCGATGACGCGAATGCCGGCCAGCGGCAGCGCCGCCTTCTCAATGTCTGTAGTTGTGCCCATGGTGCTGTGGCCCCTTAAATGGTGCGGTGCTCGCGCAGCCGGCGCAGTTCATCGGCGTGCAGGCCCAGCAGCCCCTGCAGCACGTCGGTGGTGGCATTGCCCAGCGTCGGCCCGAGATGGTTGATGCGTCCCGGTGTGGCGGACAGGCGCGGCACCACGCCGGGCACGACGACCTCGCCAAGCTCCTCAGCCGGCACATGCGCCAGGTTGCCCCGGGCCAGGTACTGCTCGTCGACAAAAATGTCGGCGATCGAATTCACCTTGCCGGCCGGCACTTCTTCGGTCAGGCACTTCTCCAGCACCTCGGTGCGGTCGAGCGAACCCACCCATTCGCTGACGATGCGGTTGACCTCGTCGCGCGCAGCCAGGCGCTTGCGCTGGTCGCCGTACATCGAAGCCGAAGCCAGTTCGGGCCGGTCCATCGCGGCCGCGAGGCGCTCGAACATCTTGTCGGTGGTGCAGGCAATGGCGATCCACTTGTCGTTCTTCGTCCGGAAGTGGCCATGCGGGCAAGCCACGAAACTGCCCGAGCCTTCGCGTTCGCGAATCTTGCCGTGCAACCCGTAGACGGCAGGCAGTTCTTCGAGCACGCGAAACACCGCTTCGTAGATGCCGACGTCGATGATCTGGCCGCGGCCGGTGACCTGCGCATGGCGCAACGCGATCAGCACGCCGATGGCACCGAACAAACTGGCGATGTAGTCGCCCAACGGCACCGTGCCTGGCAGTACCGGCGTCTCTCCGGGATAACCCGCCAGGTAATTCAACCCACCAAAGGCTTGTGCAATGTGGGCGAAACCGTGGCGGCGTCGGTAGGGGCCTGTCTGGCCATAGCCGGTGACGCGCAGCATCACCAGTTTGGGGTTCGCCTCGCGCAGCGCTTCCCAGGTCAGGCCCCAGCTTTCCATTGTGCCGGGGCGGAAGTTCTCGACCAGCACGTCGGACTTGGCGACCAGCTTCAGAAACAATTGCACGCCCTCGGGCTGCAGCAGGTCCATCGTGACCGAACGCTTGTTGCGGCTTTCGCTCAACCACGCCAGCGTGGCGTCCGGGCGCGCCGTGGCCGTGCCGAAGCGCCGCATCGGGTCGCCGCCAATGGGGTGTTCGACCTTGATGACTTCGGCGCCGAATTCGCCCATCAAACCGGCGGCAAAAGGGCCGGCCAGGAAGTTGCCAACGTCGATCACACGCACACCCGAAAGCGGCTGCGGCGCGGGGCTGGCGGTGTTGGGCGTTGTTTCGTTCACGGTGTCTTGCCCGGCCGCTTTTATGGGGGCTGAGCCTTCGGTTTTTGCGAACGTCAGGTTAGATTTGCGCGAACAGCAAGAAGCCGGGTGGAATCCCGCGCTTTATTTAAAACTTTTTGAAGTTGTTATGGGAATCGCTGATGAATGAAGACTTCGGGGCCTGGATCGGCCGTACGGAAACGACCACCGACCCACTGTCCTGCACTCAGGCGCAGTCGGCTCAAGCCATGCTCGACGACGCGGGCCCGGCGCTGTCGGATGGCGACGCACTGCCACCGCTGTGGCATTGGTTCTACTTCCTGCCGCGCGCGCCGCAAGCCGGGCTGGACGACGACGGTCACCCGCGGCGGGGCGGCTTCTTGCCCCCCATTCCGTACCCCCGCCGCATGTTCGCCGGGTCCCGTCTGCAGTGGCATCGGCCACTGGTCGTGGGTGCGCCGGCGCAGCGCGAAGCACGCATCAACGACGTGCAGATGAAGTCTGGCAAGACTGGGCGGCTGGCGTTTGTGACTGTCAGCTGCCGCTTCATGCAGCACGGTCAGCTGTGCCTGGAAGAAGAGCAGGACATCGTCTACCGCGAACCCGGTGGTCGCGTCATCGCCCCCGCAGCGGCAGCATGGCCTGCACTGCCCGAAGGCAGCTGGACGCGCGAATTGCAGCCTGATTCGCGGCTGCTGTTTCGCTTTTCCGCGCTGACCTTCAACGCGCACCGCATCCACTACGACGCCGTTTATGCGTCTGAAGTCGAGGGCTACCCGGGCCGGGTGGTGCACGGCCCGCTGACAGCCATGCTGCTGTCTGACCTGGTGCGGCGTTCGACCGCCAGACCTCTGCGCGCCTTCAAGTTTCGCGGTGTTGCGCCGCTGTTCGACCTGGGGCCGATGCGCCTGGTGGGCACTCTGGAAGGCGACGAAGTGGCGTTGCAGGCCCAAGGTCCCGATGGCAGCGCTGCGCTGCTGGCCACGGCCACGCTGACTTGAAGCTGGATAAGACACAGAACGAAGAGCCCGGCGCAACAGCCTGTTAGCCACTTGCTCTGGTTACTGTATTTATATACAGTCACGGCACGCCCTTCCTCGAGAGCTTGCCATGAGCCGACACCACTACCGCCAGACCTATCAGCCCCAGCCGGACCGCCTGCCACGCTGGGCCTGGCGCATCTGGTTGTGGTTTTGAAGGCGCTTCAGGCCGGCACGGCCAGTGCAGGCAGCGCGGCTGTCCCAGCCGGTGCGGCCACCCCCAGCATGGTGCCCCGGCATGCGGCGGCTTTGCACCCGCAGCGATAGCTGCCTTTGTCCTGCAGATCGTCCACCACCAAGCTGTAGTCCAGCAGCAGTTCTTCGCCCTCCTTCACCTTGCGCATGGCGTAGAAAACGATCTGCTGCCGGCCCTTGGGCCCCGGCTCTTCGAATGCCTCGACATTGGGTTCGCAGGAATGGTTGAGATGACGCGTGGCGTTGCCGCCCTCAGAAGCGTCTATGACTGAACCATTCGACAGCCCAAAGACGTAGGTCAAAGTGTGGTCCCAGTCGCGCTTCTCGGCCTGTCTGGCCGTGTAGCGACGTCCTTCGTACTGGCCAATGCGGTCGCCAGCCTTCAGGTCCTGGGCGGCGAACGCGCCAGTGCCGTGAATTCGGCTGGTCCGGGTCTCGATCATCCATGGCCCTCAGCAAATTGATGCGGCCGGGTGGGCCGCCCCGGTTTCAGGGCAGACCCACGCGGCCGCGGGAGGCAAATGTCAGAGCGGGCCGATCAGCGCATGTGCCGCCGATTCACAGCCCTCAGGACAGCACCTCAGGCAGGGCAACGAACCGACAAACGTTGCGATATGTATGTCAGGTCGCGGGCGTCGATCGTACCGTTGCCGTTGATGTCGGCACGCAAAACGAAGCCAGGTTGTCCGGTAGAAACGCCCTGCAAACTGCGAACCAGGTTGAAGTCCGTGCAGTTGACTACACCGTCACTGTTCACGTCTGACACCTGGTCGATGACGAAATTCGCGTTCGAGACATCGAAGAACACATTGCCAACCGCTTCAACCCGCACGCGGGCCTGCGTGCTTCCCACGTTCGGCAGGAAGACCGAGCGCGAACCCGTGTTCGGCACCACGGAAGCCAACAGGAACGGGTAGGTCAGACCACCGTCTGTCGACAGCGAGATGCGAACGTTGGCTGCACTCACGGGGGCAGCATCGGTGTTGGCCACAGACCAGGTCACCGTTTGCAGCGACTCGCTCCGCAGTGCCAGCGCCGTGTTCGGATACGTCACCAGGAACGGGCCGGCAAGCGGCGCCAGTGTCAGCACCGTATCGGCACTGTTCACACCGCCGCGGCCGTCACGCACTGTGACGCGCATGTTCAGCCGTGCTGGCGAAGCGTTGACACCCGCAAAGCCCACGTAGTCCGCGGTCGGCAGGAATTCAGACAAGCAGTCGATCTGCGCCAAGGTCGGAGCGCCTGGGATTGGGCCGCAATTACCGGTTTCGGCGTTGGTGTTGTTGGCCAGAATCTGCGCGAGGTCGGGAAACACGCGCGTCGGATTCGTCGTCACCTGGTTCTGGCCTGGCGGGTTGTAGATGCCGGCGTTGAACACCGCCCGGTTGCCAAACTGCGTGAACAGCGGGCCGTTGGCCTTGATGTTGTTGACCAGGCTCGTGCCGGTGGCTGCGCCCCGGTCGTTCTGCTCCCACAGATAAGTGACCGTGTCGCCTTCCGCGTCCACCGCAGCGCCGGTCAGGGCGAAGGGCGTGCGAATGGGAATCGTGAAGCCGGCCGGCGAGGTCACCGCGGGGGGGCTGTTACCCGTAATGCTGGTGCCGCCGCGCCGGGTGCTCGCACCGCCCTTGGTGATGTCGTTGATGAAGCCGGTACAGCCACCCGAGCAGTTCACGAGCAGCAGGTTCGGCACGTCCGTGCCCGCCAGCGTGCCGGCATAGTTGACGGTGAAGCCGTTGTTGGACAGCGCCCCGATCGTCACCGTGCCGCCTGCCGGCCAGCCTGCGATGGCCTCAACGGCCGCCTTCACACCGGCCGCCGTGTAATTCGTCCCAGACACGATGGGTGCCGAGTCGACGCCGTTGAAGCTCAGCTGAAACTGCTGGCCGGGCGTGGCGAAGCCCCTCAATGCAGCCTGCTGAATCTCGTTCAGATTGAACTCGGCTGCGCTGGTGTGCGTGGTGATCTCGTCGAAGCTGCGCTGCGAGAAGTACGGGTCGCTGTTGCTCTGGATGTTGTCGTTGCCGCAGATGCCGGCATAGGCCATCACCGACGAACCACTGCCGGGTTCAACCGAGTTGGCAGAGTTCCGGTTGCCACCGCTGCAGTTGCCAAGCGTGCCGTTGAAGGTGTGGTTGCCGGCAAACTGGTGGCCGAGTTCGTGGGCTACGAAGTCGATGGCCCAGAGGTCGCCGGTCGGCGGGTTGATGCCGGTGCAGCCCTGAGCCTTGGCGTTCAGGCCAACGCCGCCCAAGCTCGCGACGCCGCCGCCGTTGCCACCCAAAGCCAGGTGGCCGACGTCGAAATTGGCGGCGCCTGCCAGCAAGCCCGCAACAACGCGG
>JBBQAW010000215.1:0-7333 GCA_038316815.1 Burkholderiales bacterium | reverse complement strand
ATCTGACCACGCACAACTTCCACTGGAACGTGACCGGGCCGATGTTCAACACCCTGCATGCCATGTTCATGGTGCAGTACACCGAACTGTGGACCGCCGTGGATCCGGTGGCTGAACGCATTCGCAGCCTGGGCCACCCGGCACCGGGCAGCTATGCGGCCTACAGTGTCCTGGCCAGCATTCCCGACGCCCCGGCCATGCCGCCAGCGGCGCTGGAGATGGTGCGCATCCTCAAGGAAGGCCACGAAGCCGTGGCACGCACCGCGCGCAGCGTCTTCCCGCTGGCCGACAAGGCGGGCGACGAGCCGACGGCCGATCTGTTGACGCAGCGCCTGACGGTGCACGAACAGACGGCGTGGATGCTGCGCTCGCTGTTGCAAGAGTGAAGTACGCGAGGCTGAATGACGCAAGCCTGAACGAAGCAAGTCTGAGCGAAGCCGGCGCGAGATAATCGGGCCATCACTCCACCTGCGGCCCGCCTTGCAGCGGGCCGCTTGCTTTGCGCCATGTCCACCGACCTTGCCCCGCAGGTGCGCCGCCGCCGCACTTTCGCCATCATTTCCCACCCCGACGCCGGCAAGACGACGCTGACCGAGAAGCTGCTGCTTTTCAGCGGCGCGATCCAGATCGCCGGCAGCGTGAAGGCGCGCAAGGCGACACGGCATGCGACATCGGACTGGATGGAAATCGAGAAGCAGCGCGGCATCTCGGTCGCGTCCAGCGTGATGCAGATGGAGTACCGCGACTGCGTCATCAACCTGCTCGACACGCCCGGCCACCAGGACTTCAGCGAAGACACCTACCGCGTGCTGACGGCGGTGGATGCAGCCCTGATGGTCATCGACGCGGCCAACGGTGTGGAACCGCAAACGCGGCGCCTGCTGCAGGTTTGCCGCGCCCGCAACACGCCCATCCTGACCTTCGTCAACAAGATGGACCGCGAGGTCAAAGACCCGCTGGTGTTGATGGAAGAGATCGAACGCGAACTCGGCATGGAAGTGGTGCCCTTCACCTGGCCGGTGGGCATGGGCAAGGCCTTCCACGGTGTGATGGACCTGCGCGAAAAGCAGATGCGCGTGTTCAGCCCGGGTGAAGACCGAAAAGGGGCGGAAGACGAGATCTTGCTGGGCCTGCACAACCCGGCCTATGCCGAACGCTTCGGGCAGCAGTACGCGCAGGCCGAAGGCGAGATCGAGCTGCTGACCGAGGCCGCACCGCCCTTCGACAAGGCGGCCTTTCTGTCGGGCAAGCAGACGCCGATGTTCTTCGGCAGTGCCGTCAACAACTTTGGTGTGCGCGAAGTGCTGGACGCCCTGGTCGACCTGGCGCCGCCACCGGGCGACCGTGACGCCATTCAGCGCACCGTCAAGCCTGAAGAACCCAAGTTCACTGGCGTAGTGTTCAAGATCCAGGCCAACATGGACCCGGCGCACCGCGACCGCATTGCCTTCCTGCGCGTGGCCAGCGGCCACTTCGAACGTGGCATGCGGCTGAAGGTGGTGCGCAGCGGCAAGGAAATGCGGCCGAACACGGTGGTGAGCTTCCTGTCGCAACGGCGCGAACTGCTGGACGAAGCCTTTGCCGGCGACATCATCGGCATCCCCAACCACGGCGTGCTGCAGCTGGGCGACACCATCACTGAAGGCGAGTCGCTGCAATTCACCGGCTTGCCCTTCTTCGCGCCCGAAATGTTCCGCAGCGTGGAGGTGGCCGACCCCTTGCGCACCAAGCAGCTGCGCGCCGGGCTGACGCAGCTGGGCGAAGAAGGCGCCATCCAGGTCTTCCGCCCGGTGAGCGGCGGCATGCTGCTGTTGGGCGCCGTGGGGCAATTGCAGTTCGAGGTGGTTGCCCACAGGCTGGAGCATGAATACAACTGCAAGGCCCGCATCATGCCGGCGCGCTACAACGTGGCGCGCTGGGTGACGGCTGACACTGGCAGTGGTGCGGCCGCCGACGAGCGTGAACTGAAACGCTTCATCGACGGCAACAGCCACCGTGTGGCGCTGGATGCCGTTGACGCGCCATGCGTGCTGCTGGAATACGCTGGCGAACTGCGCGCGATGCAGGACAACTGGCCGAAGATTCGCTTCCACGCGTTGCGTGAACATGCGGGGCTGGTGTTTCAGAAGCAGCTGGAAGGGTGACGCGGGGTGAGGCGGGGGTGAGGCGGGGGTGAAGAGGGTGGAAGCCTTCGCAGGCATGCCCCCGGTCACAGTTGGGGCAGCAATGCCTGCAAATCCGTTCGCAAAGCTGGCACGTCGATCGAGACGATGCTCCAGATCGCTGAAAGGTCGGTCGAAGGGTAGGCGTGCATCAGGCGATTGCGGGCGCCCACAATCTTTCGCCACGGAATGTCTGGCGCCTTGTCGCGAATCGCAGGCGGTACCCTGCTGGCCGCTTCGCCAATCAGCGACAGTTTTCGCAGCGTGGCATCCAGCCTCATCCCATCGGCAGTCCAGGCTTCGAAGGACTGCCCCGCCGTATAGGCGATGACTGACTCGGAGAACTCCAGCATGTCCTCCAGGTACACGCGATAGTCGCGTTCAAACGGGGATGGCGTCGCGCTCGACATAGGGACGCAGGCGTTCACGAAGCGCTGTCTCGCTGACCAGATCTACCGGCCGGCCGAGCAGGTCTTCGAGGTAGAACTGGGCACCGAAGTATTGGTCACCGGTTGGCGACTGGTCGAAGCTGACCAGCACGTCGACATCACTGTCGTCGCGCTGCGTGCCGCGTGCGAAGCTGCCGAACAGCGCCAGCCGCCGCACGCCGAAGCGTTCGGCCAGTACGGGCTTGTGTTCGGCCAGCAGGGCGAGGAGCTGTTCGCGGTTCATCGCGGCATCATGCCGCAACGGCGGCGTTGGCGCGAGGGGCCGCTGTGCGTGGAGATGCGTGCGTGTATGCGCTTAGACATGCGCTTAGACATGCGCTTAGACATGCGCCCAGACGTGCGCTCAAACATGCGCTCCAACACGCACGCGGGCTCCGCCGCCACCGCCAGGCACCGCGCCAGGCGTGCCCGCCTTATGCCGCCGCCGCCAGCCCCGCATAGGCCGCCGCCACCCGCCCGGCCAGCCGCGCGTTGGCCAGTACCAGTTCGATGTTGGCGGCCAGGCTGGCGCCGCCGGTCAGCGCCGCCACGCGCGCCAGCAGGAAGGGCGTCGTGGCGGCACCGGCAACGCCTTGGCGCGCTGCCTCGGTCAGGGCTTGTTCGATGTGCGCCTGGATGAGTTCACCCGCAATCTCGTGCTCAGGCGTTATCGGCTGCGCCAGCACCAGGCCCTGGTCCGGCATCACCGCGTCCTGCGCCCGCAACACGCGCGCCACGGCCTCGGGCGTGTCGAGGCGCCAGGGCAGCGTCAAGCCCATGCCGTTGTCGCGTGAATAGAAGGCGGGCAGCACGTCGGTGCCATAACCCACGATCGGCACACCCTGCGTTTCCAGCACTTCCAGCGTCAACCGCAAGTCCAGGACGGCCTTGGCGCCGGCACACACCACGGCCACGGGCGTGCGCGCCAGTTCCAGCAAGTCGGCCGATATGTCGAAGCTGCGTTCGGCCCCGCGGTGCACGCCGCCAATGCCACCGGTGGCGAAGATGCGAATGCCGGCCAAAGCGGCCACGATCATGGTGGCGGCCACCGTCGTGGCACCGCTGCCGCTGGCCGCCAGCGCGAAAGGCAGGTCACGACGGCTCAACTTGCGCATGGCCGTGCCGCTGCGGCCCAGCGTTTCGATCTGCGCCTGCGTCAGGCCGGCGCACAACCGCCCGTCCAGCACGGCCACCGTGGCCGGTACGGCGCCGGCACTGCGCACCGCGGCCTCGACGCGCAACGCCGTTTGCACGTTCTGCGGCCAGGGCATGCCGTGGCTGATGATGGTCGATTCCAGCGCCACCACAGGCCGGCCGGCCTGCAGCGCGGCGGCCACTTCGGGATGGATGTCGAGGAAGCGGTTCATGAGCGCTGGATGATGGCACCGCGGCTGCCGATAATCGACGCGTGAACGCCACCCAGCTTACGCCTGCGCCGCAGCCGGCCCCTTCTCGCCTGGCCCTGTACCTGGACCTGATCCGCTGGAACCGTCCGGCCGGCTGGCTACTGCTGCTGTGGCCCACGCTCAGCGCGCTGTGGATCGCCGCTGACGGCTGGCCGGGCTGGCACCTGCTGGCCGTGTTCGTAGCCGGCACCATCCTGATGCGCAGCGCCGGTTGCTGCATCAACGATGTGGCCGACCGCAACTTCGACCGCCACGTCAAGCGCACCGCGCAGCGCCCGGTGACGCGCGGCGCCTTGTCGGTGAAGGCCGCCCTGGGGCTGGGCGCGGTGCTGGCCCTGTTGGCTTTCGGTTTGGTTTTGACGACCAACCCGCCGACCATCCTGCTGTCTCTTGCGGCCCTGGCCGTGACCCTGGCCTACCCTTATGCCAAGCGCATGTTGTCGATGCCGCAGGCGGTGCTGGGCCTGGCCTTCAGCTTTGGCATTCCGATGGCATTCGCCGCCGCGCTGGGTGGGCTGGAGTGGAACCTGTCGTCGGTGCCACCGCAGGCCGCCTGGCTGCTGCTGGGCAACCTGTTCTGGGTGCTGGCCTACGACACCGAATACGCCATGGTCGACCGCGACGACGATATCCGCCTGGGCATGAAGACGAGCGCCATCACGCTGGGCCGCTGGGACGTGGCGGCGGTGATGGGCTTCTATGCCGTCTACCTGTTGTCGTGGGCGCTGCTGGGCCGCTCGTTGGGCCTGGGCGGGTGGTTCCTGGCGGGCATCGGCGTGGCGGCGGCGCAGGCGCTTTGGCACTACACGCTGATTCGGGGCCGCACGCGTGAGGGTTGCTTCAAGGCCTTTCGGCTGAACCACTGGGTGGGGTTGGCGGTGTTTGTTGGCGTGGCGCTGGACCTGGCCCTGCGTTGATGGGCCCCGGGCCCCGGGGGCTGGGCAGGGGCCTGCCTGCCCGCACGCACTTCGCTGCAGCCTCAGCCGCGCCCCAGCTCCGCCGCCCGCTTGCATGCCGCATGCAGTGCCTGCACGAAGGCGGCCTTCACGCCGGCCGCGTCCAAGGCCGTGATGGCGGCGTGCGTGGTGCCGCCTTTCGACGTGACCTGTTCGCGCAATGCCGTCGGCGACAACGGGCTTTGCATGGCCAGTGCTGCCGCACCGGCAAAGGTGGCCTGGGCCAGCTGGCGCGCCTGTTCGGGCGACAAGCCCATCTCGCCCCCGGCTTGCACCATGGCTTCCAGAAAGTAGAAGACGTAAGCCGGGCCCGAGCCCGACAGCGCGGTGACGGCGTCGAGCGCGGTTTCCTCTTCCACCCAGATGGCCTGGCCGGTGGGTGCGAACAGCGCATCCACACTGGCCCGGGCGGCGGCGTCCACGCCCTGCAATGCGTACAGGCCGGCGATGCCCTGGCCGATGAGCGCGGGCGTGTTGGGCATGGCCCGCACGATGGCGGCGCTGCCGGTGGCAGCGCTGATCTGGCCGCAGCGCACGCCGGCCATCACGCTGACCTGGAGTGCGTGCGCCACGAAGGCGGCGCAAGGTGCGGCAGCTTCGGCAAAAACCTGCGGCTTGACCGCCCAGACCACCATGCCCGCGCCGGCCAGCGCCGGCCCGGCTGCTGCCAGTGGGTGCAGGCCGAAGCGGCTGGCCAAAGCCAAGCGCTGCGCTTCAGAGGGTTCAACCACCAGGATGGACGCGGGCGTGCAGCCCGCCTTCAGCAGCCCGCCGATGAGCGCCTGTGCCATGTTGCCGCCGCCGATGAAAGCCGTGATCTGTGTCATGGGGGGCAGTGTATTCACGGGCCATGCACGGCGTCATGCAAAGGCAGCATGGCGAACCGAGATTAATTCGGCCGCGCCCCGCCTACAGTCTGCATCCACGCGGCGGCCAGCGCTCAAGAGGCCGGAAAACCATCGCGCCCAGCATCCCACGGAGACCCCGAATGTCCTTGCCCACTGCCCCCCTGTCCTTCGTCAACCCCACCCCCGACAGCCCCTGGGGCACCTACCTGATGCAGGTGGACCGCGTCGTGCCGTACTTGGGCCACCTGGCGCGCTGGGTTGAAACGCTGAAGCGCCCCAAGCGTGCGTTGATCGTCGACATTCCGATCGAGCTGGACGACGGCACGGTGACCCATTTCGAGGGCTACCGCGTGCAGCACAACATGAGCCGCGGCCCAGGCAAGGGCGGTGTGCGCTACCACCCCGACGTGACGCTGGAAGAGGTGATGGCGCTCTCGGCCTGGATGAGCGTGAAGAACGCCGCCGTCAACCTGCCTTTTGGCGGTGCCAAAGGCGGCATTCGCGTCGACCCCAAGCGCCTGAGTCTGAAGGAACTGGAGCGCATGACGCGGCGCTACACCAGCGAGATCGGCATCATCATCGGCCCGCAGCAAGACATTCCCGCGCCCGACGTGAACACCAACCCGCAGATCATGGCGTGGATGATGGACACCTACAGCATGAACACCGGCACCACCGCCACCGGCGTGGTCACGGGCAAACCCATTCACCTGGGGGGCAGCCTGGGCCGCGTGAAGGCCACGGGCCGCGGCGTGTTCGTCACCGGCCGTGAAGCGGCGCGCCGCATCAATCTGGACCTGAATGGCGCGCGCGTGGCGGTTCAGGGCTTCGGCAACGTGGGTTCGGCCGCGGCTGAACTGTTTGTGCAGGCCGGCAGCACGATCGTTGCCGCGCAGGACCATTCCGGGACGATCTACAACGACGGCGGTTTCGACATGCTGGACTTGGTGGCCCACGTGAAGGAAACCGGTGGTGTGGGCGGCTTCAAGGGTGGCGAATGGATGGGCAAGGAAGAGTTCTGGGACGTGAAGTGCGACGTCCTGATTCCGGCCGCGCTGGAAGGCCAGATCACGGCCGAACGCGCCGGGCGCATTCAGGCCCGTCTGGTGCTGGAAGGCGCCAACGGCCCGACCGTGCCGAGCGCCGACGACATCCTGGCCGAACGCGGCGTGCTGGTGGTGCCCGACGTCATCTGCAACGCGGGTGGCGTAACGGTGAGCTACTTCGAATGGGTGCAGGACTTCAGCAGCTTCTTCTGGACCGAAGATGAGATCAATGTGCGCCTGGACAAGATCATGATCGGCGCGCTCAAGAAGATTTGGGACACCGCCGACAGGCACCAGATCACCCTGCGCACCGCCACCTTTGCGGTGGCCTGCGAACGCATTCTGACGGCGCGCGAAGAGCGGGGCTTGTATCCCTGAGCCCCTGAAGCTGACCCGCTGCGCAAACGGGTAGCATCTTCGCCCTGCGCGGCACACGCTGCCCGCCGCCCGGCATCCTGCCCGGGCGGGCCCTTGATTCGAGGATTCC
>JBBQAW010000214.1:0-7388 GCA_038316815.1 Burkholderiales bacterium | reverse complement strand
CGAAGCCGCTGCCGTCGTGGCGTGGCAGGCGCGCATCGGGCGTCCGTTCGTCTCCATGCTCTCTTCAACGAAAGCGTTGAAGGCATGTCGCAATCTCCGTCCGCGAGCACGCGCAGCTGTTCGCGCGTTCGTGGCATCGCTGGACGAGCGGCCCGCGACGCGCAGGGGCTGGGTGCGGCCGTGGGCAACATCATTTGCCCGCACAACATCGTCGCCGGGGCTGCGACCGTGGGCCTGGCGGGGCGCGAAGCAGAAGTCCTGCGGCGTACGCTCGTTCCCTGCCTGGTGGTTCTGGTGCTGGGGGGTGTGCTGGTGTCGGTGCTGCTGATGTTCTGAATCTGAAACTGAAGCTGGGGCTTCAGGCCTTGGGCCGCCGTATCGACGAGGCCACCAGCGTCACCACCGTCAGCGGAATCACGAAACCCAGCATGGCCTGGCTGTAAGCGGGCAGGGCGGCGTGGTCCTTCGCCGCCAAGATGAGGTAGGCGACATAGGCGACGTAGTAGCCCAGGAAGATGCCGCCTTCCCAGCGCGCGATTTCGCGCCCGGTCAGGAACACCGGCAGGCAGGCCAGCGCCACCGCCAGCATCACCCACAGGTCGAAATTCAGCGCTGCATTGGGCACCACCAAGGCGCCGCCGCCGGCACCGCTGATGGCCGCGGCCAGCCCGGCCAGTCCCACGCAGCCCAACACGTTGAAAACGCAACTGCCCACCACGTTGCCCACCGCAATGTCGCGCTCGCCCTTCAATGCCGCCACCACCGAGGCCGCCACTTCAGGCATCGAGGTGCCGGCGGCAATGATGGTCAAACCAATGACCAGTTCGCTGATGCCCAGGGCGCGCGCGAAGCTGACGGCTGAGGTCACCAGCGCTTCCGAGCCGCCCACCAGCAGGACCAGGCCGACGAGGATCAGGCCCAGCTGTGCGCCCCAGTGGCTGTCCCAACTGCCGGCCTGTGCGGGTTTGATTTCGGCTGCGTACTCGTCGCGCGCAGCCTGTGTCTCTGCGCGTGACTGCAGCACCAGGAACACGGTGTAGGCGATGACCAGCCCGAACAGCAGCGCGGCGTCACTGGCGGTGATGCGCCCGTCCAGCGCCAGAACGGTCATCAACAGGCTGGCGCCGATCATGATGGGCACTTCCTGCCGGATGAGCTGCACATTCACCACCAGCGGCGTGATCAGGGCGCTGATACCCAGGATGAAGAGCACGTTGAAGATGTTGCTGCCGATGACGTTGCCCAGCGCCAGGTCGACTTGGCCATTGAGTACCGCCCCGGTGGAAACCGCCATCTCGGGCGCACTGGTACCAAAGGCCACCACCGTCAGCCCCACCACCAGGGGCGAGATACCGAAACTCAGCGCCAGTTTCGAGGCGCCGCGCACGAGCAGGTCAGCGCCCACGATCAGCCCGATCAGGCCGCCCACGAACAGCAATGTTTGCATCAGCATGCGGCGTCTCCGGGGGTGGGGCTGCGGCGCAGCAGCTCTCGCAATTCAGCCATCTCGCCGCGCAGAGCACGCAGCTCGGTCTGCAGTTGGGCTGTCGAGTCAGGGGTTGCGTCAGGGGTCGGGCCGGGTGCTGTTGCGGGTGCTGCAGCGGTTGCGGTTGCCGTTGCGGTGACGGTTGAGTTCGCGGTTGCGGGGTCGGCCTTGTCGTCGTCGCTGAAACTTTGCATCGCACTCACTATGACACCTATGAAAAGGTTCAACATCGTGAAGGTGGCAATCAGGATGAAGGGAATGAAGAAGACCCAGGCATAGGGGTAGACCGCCATCACCGGGCGCGCAATGCCCATGCTCCAGCTCTCCAGCGTCATGACCTGGAACAGCGTGTAGAGCGAGCGGCCCAGGGTGCCGAACCAGTCCGGGAAGGCAGCGCCGAACACGTTGGTGGTAATGACGGCGAACACGTAGAACACCAGGGCAAGCACCATGCCGATCGAGGCCAGCCCGGGAATGGCCGCCAGCAGGCCGCCCACCACGCGCCGCATCGACGGCACGATGGTCAGGATACGCAGCACTCGCAGCACGCGCAGGGCGCGCAGCACCGCCAGCTGCCCGCTGGCTGGCACCAGCGCAATGGCCACGACCAGGAAGTCGAACACGCTCCAAGGGTCGCGAAAAAAGCGCGTTCGGTGCACATAGATGCGCATGCCGATCTCGACCACGAAGACCGCCAGGATGGATTTGTCCAACGCGACAAGCCAGTAGCCATACCGAGCCATGAGCGCGGATGAGGTCTCCAAACCCAGGATCACCGCATTGATGATGATCAGCGCCAAAATGACGTGTTGGACCCTCGGTCGCTCCAGGAACGCAGCCAGTGTCGAGCGCAGTGCGGGGGTGGGCAGGTCGGTCACGGTGGGTTGGGGCTCGCGGCCGAATCGACAGAGCGCAGGCGGCCGGTGGGTTGCGGGTAGGCGGACGCCTTGGCGGATGGAGGGTCCGCAGGCTGGACAGGCAGCCAAAAGGGCGAGATTGTGCCCTTGCCGGCCCGCGGTTCACATTGGCCTGCCCGTTTGGGCGGGAATGCCCCTGCCGGCGCGCGCAACGATCTAATGCCCCGCAGAACGTAAAGTAAGGGCTTCGTCAGCGCCGCGGGCCACAGTGAACACGGCAAGTTTTTTCCGGACGTCGAGCCTTGCGCGCCAGCGCGGCTGGGCCTACCCGACGCCCCAACGCACAACGAGACAGGAGACCCGCAATGAGCGAACGCACCGAGGTCATGGTTCATCAACCGCCCGCCAGCCTGGTGGCGGCGGCCACCATCAGCGGCATGGCTGCCTACCAAGCCCTGGTCGATGAAGCCAACGCCGATTTCGAAGGCTACTGGGGCCGCCTGGCGCGCGAGTTCGTGAGCTGGAAGACGCCGTTCACGAAGGTGCTTGACAGCAACAATGCACCGTTCTTCAAGTGGTTCGAGGACGGCACGCTGAACGTGTCTTACAACTGCCTGGACCGCAACGTCGAGCGCGGGTTGGGCGACAAGCTTGCCATCATCTTCGAGGCCGACGACGGCACGGTGACGAAGGCGACCTACAGCGAACTGCTGGCCAAGGTCAGCCAGTTGGCCAATGCGCTGAAGGCCCGCGGCGTGAAGAAGGGTGACCGCGTCGTCATCTACATGAGCATGAGCATCGAGGGCGTGGTGGCCATGCAGGCCTGCGCCCGCATCGGTGCGCCGCATTCGGTGGTATTCGGTGGCTTTTCGGCCCAGGCTTTGCGCGACCGCATCATGGATACCGGCGCCAGTCTCGTCATCACCGCGGATGAGCAGGCGCGCGGCGGCAAGGCCCTGCCGCTGAAGGCCATCGTCGACGACGCGCTGGCCCAAGGTGGCTGCGACAGCGTCAAGAACGTCATCGTCTACAAGCGCACTGGCGGCAAGATCGGCTGGACCGAAGGCCGCGACCATTGGCTGCACGATGAGATGGCCGCCCAGCCCACCACCTGCGAACCCGAATGGGTGAGCGCCGAGCACCCGCTGTTCCTGCTGTATACCAGCGGCAGCACCGGCAAGCCCAAGGGCGTGCAGCACAGCAGCGGCGGCTACTTGCTGCATGCCGCGTTGACGACAGCCTGGACCTTCGACCTGAAGCCCGACGACGTTTTCTGGTGCACGGCCGACATCGGCTGGGTTACCGGCCACAGCTACATCACCTACGGCCCGCTGGCCCTGGGCGGCACTGAGATCGTTTTCGAAGGCATTCCCACCTTTCCCGATGCGGCGCGCTTCTGGAAAACGATCGAGAAGCACAAGGTCACGATCTTCTACACCGCGCCCACGGCCATCCGCAGCCTGATCAAGGCCGCCGAAGGCAACGAGGCCGTGCACCCGAAACACAGCGACTTGAGCAGCCTGCGCATTCTGGGCAGCGTGGGTGAACCCATCAACCCCGCTGCCTGGGAGTGGTACTACCAGCACATCGGCGGCGGCCGTTGCCCGGTCGTCGACACCTTCTGGCAGACGGAAACCGGCGGCCACGTCATCACCCCGCTGCCCGGGGCCACACCCATGGTGCCGGGTTCGTGCACCCTGGCTTTTCCGGGCATAGACGCCGCCATCGTCGACGAAACCGGCAATGACGTGCCCGACGGTCAGGGCGGTATTCTGGTCATCAAGAAGCCGTGGCCGAGCATGATCCGCACCATTTACGGCGACCCCGAGCGCTTCATCAAGAGCTACTACCCGCCGGAACTGAAGGGCTACTACTTGGCAGGCGACGGCGCCATTCGCGACAAGGAAACCGGCTACTTCACGATTACGGGCCGCATCGATGACGTGCTGAACGTCAGCGGCCACCGCATGGGCACGATGGAAATCGAAAGTGCGCTCGTCAGCTGCACCGAGCTGGTGGCCGAAGCTGCCGTTGTGGGCCGGCCGGACGACACCACGGGTGAGGCCATCTGTGCCTTCGTGGTGCTGAAAGGCGCGCGGCCCACGGGCGAAGAAGCCAAGAAGATTGCCGCCCAACTGCGCAACTGGGTGGCCAAAGAGATTGGCCCCATCGCCAAGCCCAAGGACATTCGCTTTGGCGACAACCTGCCCAAAACCCGCAGCGGCAAGATCATGCGCCGCTTGCTGCGCAGCATCGCCAAGGGCGAGGCCATCACCCAGGACACCAGCACGCTGGAGAACCCGGCCATCCTTGACCAGTTGACGCAGGCCAACTGATCGCACGCGGCCAGCAAGCGGACCTGTACACGGCCTGAGAACGGGTTGCCGCGGCTTGGTCAGGGACTGATCCCGGCCCGCCGGGGTTGCGCATCAGGTTACTGGCTTGCCTTTCGGCCTGTGCCGCCGCCAGGCCCCAAGGCCGACCAGGGCTGCCAGCCCCGCCAGCAGCAGGGCGGGTCCGGCGGGTTCTGGCACGGATTCGGGTGTTACGGTCACCATGCCCTGGTAGCTGGCATTGCCAGCGGGCCGGCCTGTGATCTGTACCGTGAACGAACCGGCGTCCTTGCCTTCCAGACCTGCAAAGCTGCGTTCGCCCACAGTGAAGGTGCCCGCTGTCTGGCCGTTGACGCTGGCCGACAAACCTTCGATACCTTGGCCGGACAGCGTGAATTTGTAACTGTAGGTGCCCGGGGCGAGGTTCGTGAAGGTGATGAGATCGTCGCCATCCCGCAACAGCGGGCCGTCACCTGCGAACGAACCCTTGCCGCTGGACAGGTCGATGATGCGTTCGACAGCATGGGCGTTGCCGGCACCGGCAAGCAGCAAAGCGGCCAGGGCCGCAACTTTGCAAAGTGGTGGGCAAAGGGATGTGCCAAAGGCCGTGCAAAGGGGTGTGCTAAAGCCACGCATCGCTTGATATTGGGGGCGGCTTCCTGGAATCGCAACCCCCGAGCTAGGCTACATTGAAGCAGTGGGTTTTCTTCGGGCCCCGGAAGGAGTAAAGCAAATGGCCCTGGTCATTGTCGGTTTGATCTTGCTGGCCGCCAGGCTGCTGGGATGGGGCCCTTTGGCGACCCTGGACTGGTGGTGGTTCCTGGTCCCTTTCGGCCTGGCAGCAGCGTGGTGGGCCGTGGCCGATGCCACCGGATTGACCCAGCGCCGCGCGATGCAAAAAATGGAAGACCGCAAGACGGAGCGTCGCGAACGGGCGATGGTGCAACTGGGCCTCGACACAGGCCGCAAAAAGCAGGCGGACAAATCCCTGCAAGGCCATGCCCGGCGGTCTGCCACTGTCACAGATTCCGCGGGCAATCGACCTGCGGCCCCGAAAGAGCCGCGCTTGTAGCTTTGCGCTTGGCAGGCTCGGGCATTTGATCCTGCCTCTGCGAAGCCAGCCTAGTCGGCATCCAGCACCGCGCCGCGGCTGGCGCTGGTGGCGTTGCGTGCGAACTTCGCCAAAACCCCGCGGGTGTAGCGCGGTGCGGGCTGTTGCCACAAGGCACGCCGGCGTTCGATTTCTGCGTCATCCACGTTCAGCTGCAGCAGCCGCTGATGGGCGTCGATGGTGATGCTGTCGCCTTCGTGCACCAGGGCAATCAGCCCGCCTGCAAAGGCTTCGGGTGCCACATGCCCCACCACCATGCCCCAGGTGCCGCCGCTGAAGCGCCCGTCGGTGATCAGGCCCACGCTTTCGCCCAGGCCCTGGCCAATCAGCGCCCCGGTGGGCGCCAGCATCTCAGGCATGCCCGGGCCGCCCGTGGGGCCCAGGTAGCGCAGCACCATCACGTCGCCGGCCACGATCTGCTTGGCCATGATGGCCGCCAGCGCGCTTTGCTCGTCTTCGAAAACACGCGCCGGGCCGGTCATCACCGGGTTCTTCAGCCCGGTGATCTTGGCCACGCAGCCCTCGGGGCTGAGGTTGCCTTTCAGGATGGCCAGGTGGCCGTCGACGTAGATCGGGTTCGTTGCCGGGCGGATGACGTCCTGGTCGGTGCGCAGCGGGGGCAGGGCGTCCAGGGTCTCGGCAACGGTCTTGCCGGTGATGGTGATGCAGTCCCCGTGCAGCAGCCCGGCGTCCATCAGCGCGCGCATCACCGCCGGAATGCCGCCGGCGCGGTGCAGGTCGATGGCCAGGTACTTGCCGCTGGGTTTCAGGTCGCACAACACGGGCGTGCGTTGGCGCATGCGTTCGAAGTCGTCGATGGTCCATTCGACCCCGGCGGCATGGGCGATGGCCAAAAAGTGCAGCACGGCGTTCGAGCTGCCGCCGATGGCCATGATCACGGCCACGGCGTTTTCGATCGACTTCCGGGTGACGATGTCGCGCGGCTTCAGATCGGCCTTCACGGCCTCGACCAGCACCCGCGCCGCTTCTGCTGTGTGCGCGACGATGGGGTCTTCGACGTTGGCCATGGTCGACCCGAACGGCAGGCTCATGCCCAGGGCTTCGAAGGCCGAGCTCATCGTGTTGGCTGTGTACATGCCACCGCAGCTGCCGCTGCCGGGAATGGCGCGCCGCTCGATCTGGCAGAAGTCTTCTTCGCTCATGTTGCCGGCACTGAACTGGCCCACGGCCTCGAAAACGCTGACGATGTTCAGGTCCTGGCCCTTGTAGCGCCCGGGCAAAATGGTGCCGCCGTAGACATAGATGGCCGGCACATTGGCGCGCAGCATGCCCAGCATGCCGCCGGGCATGTTCTTGTCGCAGCCGCCGATGACGAGCACGCCGTCCATCCACTGGCCGCCTACGCAGGTCTCTACGCAATCGGCGATGACCTCGCGGCTGACCAGGCTGTACTTCATGCCTTCGGTGCCCATGGCCATGCCGTCGCTGATGGTGGGTGTGCCGAAGACCTGCGGGTTGGCCCCGGCGGCTTTCAGGCCCGCGACGGCGGCATCAGCCAGCTTCTGCAAGCCGCTGTTGCATGGCGTGATGGTGCTGTGCCCATTGGCCACGCCAATCATCGGCTTGCCGAAATCGCCTTC
>JBBQAW010000213.1:0-7401 GCA_038316815.1 Burkholderiales bacterium | reverse complement strand
TTACGGCCCGCACACTCGCGCTGCCACCAATGCGTGGCACGCTTACCCGAAGGCTTCAGACATTTCGTCACCTCCATGCCTGCTCCGGTTACTTCCGGCTGGAGCGGTTGCCGGGTGGGGCTTGCACCCACTGGAAAGCGCCGCCTTTTCACGGCGCACACCCGGTGCGGTCGTAGCCGACCATGAATTCGTCGCCGCGAAGCTGCCGTTCGAAGGAGTCTGAAGCCGTGGACCTGTTGCAGCCGGAATCAATCGTGGGTCAACCCCGCCATAAGGTCAGTAATTCCTCAAAGTGTTGGCGCGGAGTCGTTGCCAGAGACCGCCAGAGCTTGTCGCAGGCGTCAATATGTAGTAACGTACCTACATTGTGACGCATCAGATCAGGAGACGGCCCGTGCCTATCACCACCGTTTCCAGCCGGGAGTTCAACCAGGACGCCAGCGGTGCAAAGCGGGCTGCCAGCAAGGGCCCTGTCATCATCACGGACCGCGGTCGCCCGGCGCATGTGTTGCTGACCATCGAGGCCTACCAGAAGCTCACTCAGAAGACGGCCAGCATCGCCGACCTGCTGGCCATGCCCGGTATAGCCGATATCGCGTTCGAACCCCCGCGTGTGGGCCGCATCGCCCGGCCAGCAGATCTGAGCTGATGTTTGTCCTCGACACCAACGTTGTTTCTGAACTGCGCAAGGCCAAGGCGGGAAAGGCCGACCGGAACGTGGCGGCGTGGGCGTCCAGAGTGCCTGCCAATTCTCTCTTTGTTTCTGCCATCACCATCCTGGAACTGGAAACCGGCGTTCTGCTGGTGCTACGTCGCGACCCCAAACAGGGCGCCTTGCTCAGGGCTTGGCTGGATCAGTATGTATTGCCTGCGTTCTCGGGTCGCGTTCTACCGGTGGACACCGCCGTGGCGCAGCGGTGTGCAGCCCTGCATGTGCCCGACCCGAGATCAGACCGTGATGCCCTGATCGCCACAACGGCGATGGTCCACAACATGACCGTGGTCACCCGCAACGTGGCTGACTTCGCAGCGACCGGAGCGCCACTGATTAACCCATGGGACACAGTGGCGCAGCCAGGCGGACGCGGAAAAACTTGAGCGCCGAAGTGGATGAACTTCGGCAAACCGGCCTGTCGTGACCGTCAAGTGATGGCCGATGGCTGTCGCTGGGCCGGAACCGCCGTCGCCGCCGTGGCTGCCCTGGCCGCTCTGGCCGCTCTGGCCGCCCTGGCCCAATTGCCCAGATGGACCGGTCTGGCCAGACTGCCCACCCTGCGCCTGCCGCGCGCTGCGTGCCCGGCGAACCCAGGTTCGTGACCAAGGGGCGCCTGCTCATTCAAGAAGGCGACGTCGGCAACACGATCTACATCATCCTCAGCGGCCGCCTGCGGGCTTTCTCCTGCAGCGCTGATGGCGGGCGCGAGGTGACCTATGGCGAGTACCTGCCGGGTGAGTATTTGGGCGAACTCAGCCTGGACGGCGGGCGTCGGTCGGCAGACGTCATTGCGCTGACGGAAGCTTGGGTGGTTACGGTGACGCGCGCGACCCTGGAGCAAAATATCGCAAGTTGCCCTGAATTCGCGTTCGAATTGCTGTCCAAGGTGATCCGCCGAACACGCGCCGCCACGCTGAGCCTGCGCGCAGTGGCCTTGAACGACGTTTATGGCCGTGTGGCCTGGCTGCTGAACCAGCGCGCCGAGCTGCAGGCCGACGGCAGCAGGCTTGCCGGCCCGCTGACGCACCAACAAATGGCGAACCTGCTGGCATGCACCCGACCCATGGTCAGCCGGGTCATGAAGGAACTGGAGATGGGCGGTTACGTTGCCAGTGAAGGGCGCTTGTTACGCCTGCTCAGGACACTGCCGACCCGCTTCTGATGGCTGCGGCCGCCTTGAATCTGAAAGCAGCGCGGCACCTGCGAGAACACAAACGGCCTCATCTGGCAGACCCTATTCCGGGGTACCGAACTCAGTGTGTGCAGCCAGGAAGAGATCGGCCGCCTCTCCGAAGTTCTTGAAGGCAGACGCCGACCCACGCATGAGTGGCATACACCGCCTATGGGGTACGCACGGGGCCTGGTCAACTCCCACCAGCCCTCTTCGCCCTTGCATTGAACCGGGTGTTGCGCTTCGGATTCGACGCCGCCCGGCTTTCGTCCACGCTTCCCAAAGGTCAGCCCCACCCCGCAACTTCAACTCGCATGACGATGTAGCCGCCGGGCCAAATGAATAAGGTGAGCTCACCCAATTTCGGGTCGATATTCGGAGTCACGATCATGGAAGCCAAAGAGTTTCGCTCTCCGGCGTTGCCACATCGCGCGCCCTCGGCCGTTGCAGCAGTACTCGTGAGTCTGGGCTCGTTCGCAAGTCTGCTTGCGCAGTTCGATGCTGCGACGCCCGGGCAGTGGCTCCCGCCTACGCCTGAAGTGATGGCGCAGGTCTCGCGCTGTGAATCGTCGAGAGATCGCGCGGCGCGCGACACTTGCGTGCGCCAAGTCGTCGCAGCGCGGCTCGAGCGGCTCGAGCGGCTTGAGCATCAGCTGGGCGAAGACAGGCTCGCAAGCCGCTGAGGCCGCGCCGGCCCAGCCGCAGCATCAGCTCGAACGCTGTCGCACGGGTTCCGCCCCAAGAAGCCCACCGAGGCGCAGATAGGACGAAGCCGCTGCGAGCGATGCTCGACAGCGGCTTGTTTGTTTCCGGATCTTCTCGGCCGGAGCGACGGGTCGGTTCCTGGACGGTCTCAGCGCACGCCGGCGCTTGCCCAGGAGCGCACCGTCAAGCGTGCGGATCTGGTCCAGGAATTGGCCGCCAAGCTGTGCCCGATCAGGGTGTCAGCGAAGCAGTGATTTCAGCGAAGTTGTGGGCTTGCTCGATCACGTCGATCTGTTGGCCGAGCTGACGCTCGATCTGCGCCTGGGAAATGATGCCGCGCAGCACCGGGGTCTGGCCGTCCTGCCCGTGATCGACCACCAGCATGTGGCGCCGCCCCAGGTGGCGAATGGTCGCGATCACCTTGGCCACCGTGGCGCGGCGCAAGTGGTCCATGCCCACCGCGTCCAGGGTGTCCAGCGGCGACATCACGTCGGCCACCACCAGATCGTCATAGTGCACGCTGCGGCGCGAGATCACCTGCAACGGGCGCTCCCCATCCATGTCGGTGGTGGTGATGAGGCCGTCCACACAGGGCATCTCGCTGACCACGAACAGCAGCCGCACGCCCTGGTGGATCATGTGCTGGCGCGCCATGTGCAGCGTCTCTTCAGGGCGCACGGTGGCCGCACGCACCAGCTCGAGGTCCGTCATGACCAGCAGCGCAGGCGAGTCCAGCGTGACCCGCTCTGCAGCAGGTTGCTTGGACTGTGCGAAACGGGTGGCGCCGGGGAAGTGGAACGAGGGGAGCAGTCGGGGGTTCACGGTCGGCCTCAGGTCAAAAACGTCGAATCAACAAAACACGCTCAAACCTGAGGGTGGCCTTGGACACCGACTTTGCCTCAATGCCGCAATCGGCGCATGAAGACTTTTTTCGACTGCCAGCTTAACCGCCGTGCTGGCAACAAGGCCGATCTCCAGTCTTCCCCGCCAGCCGTGGACAAACGGGTCGACCCGCTGCCGTCCTGGCTCAGGCCAGGGCCACCTGGGCTTCCAGTTCGCGCTGCAGCGACGGCGCCAGGCGCAGTTCACGGGCCAGGGCGTCCAGGTAGGCGCGTTCCATGAAGGAAGCGCGGTCCACCATCAGCACGCTGGCCAGGTAGACCTCGGCCGCAGCCTCGGGGCTGGTGACGCCGGCGGCGACCTCGGCCGGCTCGACCGGGCGGCGCAACTCGGCGTCCAGCCACTGGCGCAGCGGGGCGTCGCCGCCGCCGGCCTCGATCTGTCGGTTCAGCTCGCCTTCGACACGCTCCCGTTCGTGCTCGTCCAGATGGCCGTCGGATTTGGCGGCGGCGATCATGGCGCGCAGCAGGGCGCGGCTGTGGTCCTCGGTGGCCGGGGCAGGCAGGCGCTGCAGCAGCGGTGCCGACAGACTTGCAGCGGGTGCGGGTGCGGGTGTGGGCGCGGGTGCGGGTGCGGGTGCTGCGATGGCACTTGTTCCCTGGGCCGCTGTCGCCGACTTTCCTGCCTGCGCCGCCTGCTGGCTTTGCCAATGCGTGTAGGCCTTGTAGGCCAGCATGCCCAGCGCTGCCGCACCGCCGGTCTTGACGGCAGTGCCGCCCAGCTTGCGACCCCCGCGCGAACCCATCAACATGCCCAACGCACCCCCGGTGACACCGCCGGAGGTCTTGCCGCGCCCGAAGCCGTCGGTGGCCTGGGCTGAACGGGCGTCACCACCCAGGGTGGACAGGCCCGTGGAAAGCAGGCGTTGCAACAGGTCAGAGGCGCTCATGGTCAGCTTTCGTGGCGGCAATTCAGACGTAAGAGAGGGCACTGTAGCCAGCCCGGCGTTGGCCGCACGCCGGCTGCGGGCAAATGAGCAGCCGCTCGTCCCCCTCGGGGGGGCCTGACGCGCGGCGGCAGGTCTGGGGAGGGGCGCTCTCAGCCCGCATAGGCCTTCAGCACCGCCAGACGCGTTGGCCACTGCGCGCGGCCAGTTCCAGCGCCATGCGGTTCAGGGCCGGATAGAAGACATTGCCCATCCCCTCTTCCACCTTCGGGGGCCTCAGTGCCTGTGCGACCGGCCGCTTCCGAGCCGTTCTATGCGCGTGTGCTCAACGCCCACGAGTTGCGGCAGGCCCTTGCCCACCGCACCACTGCCATGGCGGAGGTGTACGACAACATCGCCCGCGGCAATGTGTCTCTCGCGCTCACGCGGGCGGAAGAGCAGCTGCCCTGTCCTCGCCCCATGCCACGCTCGCAACTGCCGAACGGGCTGAAGAAGCTCCCGCGCTCGCGCCGGAGCGATGTTGAACTGCCATGGTCGGCTGCCTCCACTGATGCGGGCGTCGATGAGCCTGGTCGCTCGCGTTCGGCGAGTGCGGCTTTTGGGCCGGTGGTGGCGATGGTGCCGATGGTTCATTCAGCCAACGCCGCGCCTTCAAAGCCAGCGCGACCCAGCTCATCCCAACTGGAGATTGCGCCACACCTGCAGTGCGCTGCGAACAACGTGATTGCGTTTCCGTTCGGCAGGCGACGTCGATGAACTCGCATCGCGGACGGGTCTGGCCCAGTGTTGCCGCTGATTTAAATCCGCCTCTATTCGCTGGCGAGGTGGCGGATTCGTGTGCGGGCATGGATTTGCGATGCTGTGGCCACCGCCCAATGACATCAGGGCCTGCATGCAGGCCCTGATGGGGTGGAGTTCAACTCAGTCTGTTGCTTCATGTCATATTCAACGCGCGACACGTGACCGCGGTGGAATGGATCGGCATGGCCCTTAGCTGGGGTTGTCAGCCCGTCCGATCGCGTTTGGCCTGGGTCCGCCTCTCCGCGAGGGGCATGCAACTGAACGCTATGCAGCGGTTCCGGTCAGTCGATCTTGACCTGCGTACTCACGGTGCCGGCCACTGAGCGAACATTCAACCATCGTGGGCGGCCGGCGGGCCAACGACCGGAAGGGAAGGTACTGCTCACATTCAGAAGGCTGCCGACGCCGTCCCGCCGCGGTGCCCGACCAAACGTCTGCTGCTCCGGCCCGGCAACACCCGCACCGACCCGGTGCGGTCGTAGCCGACCGTGAATTGGTCGCCGTGAACCTGCCGTTCGAAGGAGACTGAAGCCGTGGACCTGTTGCCGCCAGAATCAATCGTGGGTCAACCCCGCCCTGCTGTGATTACTTCCTCAAAGTGTTGGCGCGGAGTCATTGCCAGAGACCGCCTGAGCTTGTCGCACGCGTCACTATGTAGTAACGTACCTACAGTGTGACGCATCAGATCAGGAGACCGCCCGTGCCCATCACCACCGTTTCCAGCCGAGAGTTCAACCAGGACGCCAGCGGTGCAAAGCGGGCTGCCAGCAAGGGCCCTGTGATCATCACGGATCGCGGTCGCCCGGCGCATGTGTTGCTGACCATCGAGGCCTACCAGAAGCTCACTCAGAAGACGGCCAGCATCGCCGACCTGCTGGCCATGCCCGGTATAGCCGACATCGCGTTCGAACCCCCGCGTGTGGGCCGCATCGCCCGGCCAGCAGATCTGAGCTGATGTTCGTCCTTGACACCAACGTCGTTTCCGAACTGCGCAAGGCCAAGGCGGGCAAGGCCGATCGGAACGTGGCGGCGTGGGCGTCCAGAGTGCCCGCCAATTCTCTTTTCGTTTCTGCCATCACCATCCTGGAATTGGAAACCGGCGTTCTGCTAGTGCTACGTCGCGACCCCAAACAGGGCGCCTTGCTCAGGGCTTGGCTGGATCAGTATGTATTGCCTGCGTTCTCGGATCGCGTACTACCGGTGGACACCGCCGTGGCACAACGGTGTGCAGCCCTGCATGTGCCCGACCCGAGATCAGACCGTGATGCCCTGATCGCCGCAACGGCGATGGTCCACAACATGACCGTGGTCACCCGCAACGTGGCTGACTTCGCAGCGACCGGAGCGCCACTGATTAACCCGTGGAACACAGTGGCGCAGCCCGGCGGACGCGGAACAGTTTGATCGCCGAAGTGGATGAGCCCCGGCAGACCGGCCGGTCGGGACCGTCAAGTGATGGCCGATATCAGGTTTTCCCGAATATCGGCTGCCCGGCAGTTCAGGTTGAACGACTGCAGTCCGTCAGCTCGATGGGCGAAGCGGCTGGCCGCAGTCGACCCTAAGCTGAAGTTCGAGAAATCAATCTCGCCGCGCCAATGCGGCCGGCACGCTCTGGTGAACAATTTCTAGGTAGGTTGTGCTGGCTGGCACTACGCCCCGCGCAGCACGCTGAACTCCCTGAACAGCCGCGCCGGCAGCGGCGTTTGCAGGTTCCAGACGATGCTCATGGGCCGGTCGCCTTCGGCCGAGTCCAGCATCACCCGCCCGCAGGCGCGGTATGTATCTCCTTTGCGCGGCCGCACGAACAGCTGGAACTGCCAGCCGTTGGTCGAACTTTCCAGATAGCGCCGGCCACCTGGCGTGTCGGGGCCGGCGCTGTTCTGTGTCTGCCAGTGGAAGCGCTCGGCGCTGATCGCGTAGTCGTGGTACGCGATGCGGTCGTGGTAGCCCTCGCTCTTGTCGAGGGTGACAAACAGCAGCTCGGTCTTGCGGCTGGTCAGCGGCAGCACGCCGGCCTGGAATGGCGCACGGCGCGCCGCCGTCAACCAACCTACCGCCGTGAGCACCTCGCGAGCGCCGTAAGCGGCGTGCAGGCACAGCGGCGTGTCTTCGAGCCCTGGCACGGCCTTGGCGCTCAACGTGCTGCGGGCCTGCAGCAGGCCTGACAGCTCGACCAGCTCGGCGGCAATGGATGGGTGACGTTCGATGCGTTCAATGAAAGCC
>JBBQAW010000212.1:0-7433 GCA_038316815.1 Burkholderiales bacterium | reverse complement strand
GAAGGCAGCTGGGAAACGCGAGTCAATGTCGGTTTGCAGGCCTACTACGAATGGATGCCGGTCCGCATCCCCGACGTGAGGAATCGGCGCGCGAACCAACGCACTTTCCGCTTCGGCGACCTGCTGGAACTTGTCATGCTGGAACAGCGGTTGTCGGCCCGCAGCGAGCAGCTCACGGCAACCGTTCCCACGCCTTTCGGCAACGGCTTCGTGCAGACGGGTGCTTTCGCCGACCCTTCGCGGCAACTGCTGGGCACCACCCAGGAAGCCTGGCTGGCCAACACCCTGCGCACGACACCGGCACGCTGGAAGTTCCTGGGCCAGGGCGTGATGTTCGCCCAGCTGAAGCTGCAGGGCGCGCCACTGGCGCAAGGCGGCGGCGTGTTCCTGAACACCGACCAGTGGGACGGCTACCAGCCTGCCCGCAACCGCGTCTACGACATGTTCAAGGGCACGGCCACGCAGCCCGCGGTGAACAACTGCGTTGTGTTGACCGGCGACATCCACAGCAGTTGGGCCGCCGACCTGAGCCAGGACCCCAACAATCCCAACACTGCCACTGGCGGCTACGACGCGGCCACCGGCACCGGATCGCGCGCGGTTGAATTCGTCGGCACCTCGGTGTCGTCACCCGGCGTCAGCGACCCGACCGGCAGCACTGCGGCCTTGCTTCGCAGCATCAACCCGCACTTCAAGTACATCGAGCTGAACCAACGCGGCTACATGCTGGTGGACGTGACGCCGCAGCGCGTGGTGGCCGAATGGTGGTTTGTGGATACGGTCGTCAGTGTCAGCAACGTGCAGACCTTCGGCAACGCCTTCGAGACCCAGAACGGCACCAACCGCCTGCAGCCCTCTGCCCAGACCACGCCGCCCGCCAACCCGCCTGCCCTGGCGCCTTAAAGGATTCACGGAGCAAGATCATGCAAGCCAACCCCACCCGATTCCGCCACGGCGTTGCTGTTGCCACGGCCGCTGTCCTCAGCCTGTGCGCCAGCCTGCCGGCGATGGCCGCCGACTTCACTTTCAGCGGCCAGATCAGCTTCCACAACGACGTCGTGCAGATCGACTTCAGCCTGGCCGAAGCCGCCGCGAACGTGCGCTTGTGGACTGACAGCTGGCAGGGCGGTCTGAACTTCGACCCCGCCGCGGCGCTGTGGCAGGCCGCAGGCAGCGACTTCAGCCTGCTGGCCGAAGTGGACGACGACGACGGCATTGCTGCCGGCCAGGGCTTCTATGACACCGGCTTCCTGCTGCCCACGCTGGCGGCCGGCAGCTATCGCGTCACCCTGGTGGCCGCCTTCAATGCCGCCAACGGCAATCTGCTGTCGCAGGGCTTCAGCTACGGCAGCGAAACGCCCATCTTGCTGACCGATTGGAACCAGCCCAGTTACGACCCGAACGCCAATGACCAGAAAGGCGGCTTCTGGCGCCTGAACCTGTCGGGTGTGAGCCAGGCTTCGGTGGTACCCGAGCCTGCCGCCTGGCAGATGCTTTTACTGGGGCTGCTGGCCGCCGCCCCAGTGCTGGCGCGCGGCAGGGGCCCCGCCCGCCGCAAATCTGGGGCACAAGCCCAGTAGATTTCGCACCGCCAAAGACGCTGCGAGCCTGGGCAAATCAAGCGCTGTTTTCTGGCTTTTTGGTTGGGCCTCGTGGGTCAGCACAACAGACAGACAGGGCGCGTTCGGTCTCGGCAGAGGTCTGCCGACGCGGTACAGAAGTCGCTGCGAAGCTGAGCTACAAACATTCAATCGCGGCCGGTTTGAAGCTGGGCGGCCCGGTCGTCAGTTTGCTGGCTACCAGAGGCCGGCAACGGCGATGCACCTGGGCGTTAAGCCGCCACCTGCACCACCTGCGCTACCTGCACCACCTGCGCCATCTGCGCCACCTTCAGCGGCCGCGCTGACGACGCCTTGGTCGCCGTCGAGCCCATCATCGTCTGGCGATCAGGCCCGCCAGGTCGACGCCGCGTGCTTCGGCCTGGCGTTGTACGCGGCTCCATATCTGCCAGCCCAGCCAGCCGCGGCGGCCCCAGCGCCAGGCCAGGGACAAGGCGCGTTTGGGGCGCAGCAGCAGCAGTAAAGCGGCGGCACCGGCCGGCACTTCGGGGTGGGCGCGCAGCCATTGCCAGCCAGTTGAGACAGCCGCACGCACCTGATCGACCTGCCCCAGCCGAACCTGCCAAGGCGACATGTTCACGGCCACCTGCTTGCGCAATTGCGCGCTGCGTGACAGCAGTTGCTGCTGGCGCAGCGCCAAGGCCAGGGTGCGAGCTTCGTTCACGGGCCCGGCGGCTGGGTGTCGGCCGGCCGCAGGCTGTCGCGGTCGCGGCGCAATTCGCCCAAAGTCAGCGCGAAAGGTCCGCCATCGCCGGCGACAAGCGCCTTGCGTGCCCGCAGCAACAGCGCAACGCCAGCGCCAGCGAACAGCAGCGTCAGTACGCCCATGGCAGCAAGGCGGTAGCCGTCCCAGAACAACAGCACCACGAAGCCCAGTGCCAGCACCAGGGACAAGGCCAGCATCACCAGGGCCACAGCGCCCTGCACCAGGGCGTTGAACAGGCGCAGTTTCTCGGCTTCCAGTTCAGTGCCGAAGAGTTCCAGCCGCACCAGGGCCAGGTCGATCAGCGAATTGAACGCGCGCTTGCCGCTTTCGAACAAACCGCTGCCTGGCACGCGCAGCTTCATGTGCGGGCCTGTTCCTTCTTCCATCAACGCCGGCTGATGAGCAGGCCCACGATCAGGCCAGCACCGGCCCCAATGGCCACCGACCTCCAGGGATTTTCGTGCACATAGTCGTCGGCGGCATGGCCGGCGGCCTTGGCCTTTTCTGTTGCGCTGTGCTGCAAATCAAGCAGGCGATGCTTGGATTCGGCCAGCCGGTCCTGCAAGCGCGCGCGCAGGCTGGTGGTGCTTTCGCTGACGTCGTTGGCCGTCAGCTTGAGCAGTTCTTCTGCATCGGAAACAACAAGTTTCAGGTCAGCCACAAGCTTGTCGCGTTGGGTGGCGGTCAGGTCGGACATGGTTTTTTCCTCGTAGAAATTAAAAGTAGCTCATAACCGTAACACTGCACAGCACCGAAGCTTGTAGGCGCAAGCCTCAAGGTTTCGGGGTCTTCTTCGCTGCAGGCGTCACTTGAAAAGCCTCGCTCATGCCAATCAACACGCCACTGACCATGGCCGTGTAGCTTTCGGCCATGGCCTGCGCGGCACGCATCGAAGCCGCACGCGTGCTGCGCACCGCGTCATGCATCTGCTGGGCCAGCTGTTCGGCCGTCATCGCAGCCTGCGCGCCTGAAAGCGTGCCGCCGGCCTGCATTTTCTCCAGCACCTGGCCCCAGGCTCCGGCCATGGGCGCGCCTGCACCTGCGGCTGTTTTCTTCAGTGCGGCAAACATCGTGTCTTCGAAGTTCTCCAGATCGCTCAAGGCCTTTTTCAGGTGCTTTTCGCGCAGGTCGGCACCCTGGGCCACCAGGGTTTCCAGGGCCACGCGGTTGGCGTCCACCGCCTTCAGCAAGGCGGCGTCCATGCCGGCGACGGCTTGTTCGAGCAAGGCTTCGGGGTTCATGTTGGGCATGACATTCTTCGCCGCGCCGGTGCTGGCGGCTTCGGACACCGTCTTCAGCGTGCTGCGAATGTTCTTCAGCGAAAGTTCGCGCGCCTGCAGCGCCGCCAGCGTGGCTTCGGTGACGCCCTTCTTCAGCTGCGCGCCCTGCTTGGCAGTGGCGTTTTCGAACATCGAGATCAGGGCTTCGGGATCGATCAGGGGCTTGGCCATGGCGTCATCTCCGGTGGGGGGTGTGGGGCGGATGCTCTCACTGCTACCTGACACCGGCAATACAACGTTCTTTGGAGCGGTCATTCCCCGGGCGCGGCCGATAATCTTTCGGTGCATCAACACCCAGAGCCCCGTTCATGACGCGTGTCTTCAATTTCAGCGCCGGCCCCGCCACCTTGCCCGAACCCGTTCTGCGCCAGGCCGCCGACGAGATGCTGGACTGGCAAGGCTCGGGCATGTCGGTGATGGAAATGAGCCACCGCGGCCCGCAGTTCATGGCCATCATGGCCGACGCCTTGTCGCGCCTGCGCGCATTGCTAGGCGTACCGCCCGGCTACGAGGTGCTTTTCATGCAAGGCGGCGCCCTGGGCGAGAACGCCATCGTGCCGATGAACCTGCTGGGCGACCAGCACAGCATCGACTTCATCGACACCGGCGAATGGTCGAAGAAGTCGATGCAAGAAGCAGCACGGTATGCGCGCGTGAACGTCGCCGCCAGCAGTGCCGAAGACCCCGCGGGCAGCTACACCCGCATCCCCGCGCGCGAAACCTGGCAGCTGGACGCGAACGCCGCCTACGTGCACATCTGCAGCAACGAAACCATCGGCGGCGTCGAATACGGCTTCACGCCTGATGTGGGCCGCGTACCGCTGGTGGCCGACATGTCCAGCAGCATCCTCAGCCAGCCGGTGGACGTGTCGAAGTACGGGCTGATCTATGGCGGGGCGCAGAAGAACATCGGCCCGGCCGGGCTGACCATCGTCATCGTCAAAACGTCTTTGCTCGGCCGTGCCCTGCCCTGCACGCCCACGGCCTTCAACTACCGCGTGGTGGCTGAGAACGGCAGCATGTACAACACCCCGCCCACCTATGCCATCTACATCGCAGGCCTGGTGTTTAAGTGGATCGAAGACCAGGGCGGCCTGGCTGCGATGGCGGCGCGCAATGCCGAGAAGGCAGGCCTGCTGTACGACGCGCTGGACCGCAGCGGGCTGGAACGCGGCGGCCTGTTCGTCGCGCGCGTGGCGCGCGAATGCCGCAGCCGCATGAACGTTACCTTCCACCTGCGCGACGAGGCCCTGACGGCCCCGTTCCTGGCCGGCGCCCAAGCGCGCGGCATGGTGCAGCTGAGAGGCCACCGCGTGCTGGGCGGTGTGCGGGCTTCGATCTACAACGCCATGCCGCTGGCCGGCGTGCAGGCCCTGGTGGCCTGGATGGCCGAGTTCGAGGCCGCACACGGTTGATCGACCGCGCCCTGCCCGCACACAGGCTCCTTACACGGACCCAGACACGGGCACAGAAACGGGCCCAGACACGGGCCCAGACACTGGCGCGGGGCACCCATGCACAATGGTTGCCCAGCCTTAGACGAAAGCCGCATGTGGATTTGAAAGTACCGATCGCCATCACCGACGAACTCAGCGAAGAAGTGATCAACGCCACCGGCTTGCTGGACCTGGCCAGTGGCGAAATCTTGCGCATCGACTACCAGGATTGGGACGTGGCCGAACGTGGTCTGCCCTGGGAAGGCGAGGACTACGAATTCACCAGCGGCACCTTGTCCAACAACGGCAAGGACGTCGAGTTCAAGGTCGACGTGAACCAGGTGACGGGCCAATACAGCGTCAGCGCGACCGAACTGCTGGAGATCAAGGTACGCGCGGCCCAACTGTTTGCCGGCATCACCGGGCCGGCACTGGCCTTGAGCGGTGGCACGGGCGGCGGCGGCTCGGCCACTAAATCCGTAGCAAAACCCGCAGCGAAATTTGCGGCTAAATCAGCGGCTAAATCAGCGGCTAAATCAGCAACTCCTGCAACCGCCAAGCCCGCACCCGGCGCCAAGCCACGCGGGTCGCGTTACCACTGAGAGGCTGAGAGTCTTTCGATCATGCCCACTCATCACGCCAAAAGACGCCCGCTCGTCGTTGCAAATGCGCGCCATAGCCCGAGCTATGGCTGTGCGTTGCGCCTGGACCGGACGCCTTTTGACGCGCTGCTAGGTCACGCTCGAAAAACTCTCAGCCTCTGAGCGCAGCTTCCACCCTGCGCTGAGCTGGGCTGCACGCGTGGACAGCGACCCTGACAACAGCCTTGACAAAGGCCGCGACGCCGTGCCATTTTCAGAAGCCTGGCGCTTCTGGCTCAAGCTGGGCTTCATCAGCTTCGGCGGGCCGGCAGGCCAGATTGCGTTGATGCACAGCGAACTGGTCGAACGCCGCCGCTGGATCAGCGAACGCCGCTTCCTGCATGCCTTGAACTACTGCATGCTGCTGCCCGGCCCGGAAGCACAGCAGCTGGCGACCTACATCGGCTGGCTGCTGCACCGCACTTGGGGCGGCATCGTGGCCGGTGTGCTGTTCGTGCTGCCCTCGTTCTTCATCCTGGTGGCACTGGGCTGGGTCTACCTGCGGTTTGGCGACCAGCCGGTGGTGGCGGGCCTGTTCTACGGCATCAAACCTGCCGTGGTGGCCATCGTGCTGCACGCGGCCTGGCGCATCGGCACGCGGGCACTGAAGAACCGCTGGATGGTGGGCATTGCCGTGGCTTCTTTCGTGGCCATCTTCGTGTTTTCGACACCCTTCCCGGCCATCGTTCTGGCCGCAGCATTGATCGGCCACTTCGGTTCGCGGCGCGCGCCCGAAGTCTTTGCCCTGGGCGGCCAAGCGTCGCCAGGCCAAGCCAGTGCAGCGCACCCTCCGGCCGTGGTCGACGACGACACCCCCACGCCTGAACATGCCCGCGCCAGCCGCAGTCGGCTGTTGCGGGTGCTGGGGGTGGGCTTCGGCCTGTGGTTGTCGGCCATGGCTGCGCTGCTGGTCACGCAGGGCTGGCAAGGCACGCTGACGCAGATGGGCTGGTTCTTCACCAAGGCGGCCTTGCTGACCTTCGGCGGGGCGTATGCGGTGCTGCCTTATGTCTTCCAGGGCGCGGTGGACACGCACGGCTGGGTCACGCCCACGCAGATGATCGACGGCCTGGCCTTGGGCGAAAGCACGCCCGGCCCTTTGATCATGGTGGTGGCCTTTGTCGCCTTCGTCGGCGGGTGGGGTCAGCAAGTGCTGGGGTCTGAACAGATGTTCCTGGGCGGTGCACTGGCTGCGGCGGTGGTCACGTTCTTCACCTTCCTGCCGTCGTTCATCTTCATCCTGGCGGGCGGGCCGCTGGTCGAGGCCACGCATGGCCGTCTGGGCTTCACGGCACCGCTATCGGCCATCACGGCCGCCGTTGTCGGCGTGATCGTCAACCTGGCGCTGTTCTTCGCCTGGCATGTGCTGTGGCCGCAGGGCGCGGCGGGGGGTGTGGACGGGGTCGCGACAGTGATCGTTGCGGGCGCTGCGCTGGCGCTGTTCCGCTTGAATTGGGGCGTGATGACGGTGCTGGCCGTCTGCGCGGCTCTGGGCTTAACTGTTCGCATGCTGACGCCAGCCTTGGCTTGACGCAGAAAACCGACCCCGGCGCGCATTAGCCGATAACGGCTACCGCGCAGCAGCCGAGATTGTTTAGCGCGAAGCCGCCGACGCCGGCATGACAGCAGGTGCCGACGCCGCTGGCACCACGGTTCGCAGTTCGCGCAAGATGCCGCCGCCGGCGACGCTGCCGCTTGCCGTGCCCTGGCCAGACATGCGCGCCAGGCAGGCGCCACGGTCGGCCACGGGC
>JBBQAW010000211.1:0-7436 GCA_038316815.1 Burkholderiales bacterium | reverse complement strand
AACTCGTAGCGCAGGGTGGCCTGGACGGCCCACTGCGATTCGCCAGCGGACTGCCGCGTTGTGAAATCTTCCAGCGAGCCCAGGCTGTAGACGTACTTGCCGGTGCCGGGCTCAAGCCCGTTGAAGTTGACGAAGCTGCGTGCGTTACCGCCACGAATCAATCCACCATTGGTGCCGTTGCCGGTATTGAAGCCGATCTCGTCGATGCGGCCCCAGCGTTTGTTCAGCAAGTTGCCGAAGTTGAGGAAGTCCAGCGTGAAGGTTGTCTTGTGGCCCTTCATGAAGCCCGGCAGTTCCTGGCTCAACCGCAGGTCGATGCTGTTGACCCAGGGCGCGAAGCTCGCGTTCCTGCCAACGACACCGCCCTTGGCTGCAGACAAGCCCGGGTTGGCGTTGACGATGTCCCAAAAGCGTTGTTCCTCGGTTGCGCCGCCGCGGAAGACCACCTCGCCAGAACCTTGCGCCGACGGGACATACATCAAGTCGTTGGCAAAGACACCGTCCCCGTTCAAGTCGTTGATGTAGGTCCAGTTGTAGGGCTTGCCGTGGCGACCTTCATAAAACGCACCCACCGACGTGCGGTAGTTGCCGACAAAGGCTTTCGACCAGGTCAAGCTGGCGCTGAAGCGGTCCTTGATCAGGTAGTTGCTGTTCTGCAGGCTCTCTTCGTTCGGGTCGAAAACGCCGCGCCCGTTCCAGTTTGACTCCGAGGTCGACGAAGTCAGCGGGCTGACTTCCTTGGCCGCGGTCTTTGTGTAAGCAAGGCTCCAGCCAAAGCCCGCTTGAGCCGGCTTGCCGATCGACAGCGTGATGGCATCGCTGTAGCCCTTGCTTGTCTTTTCGGCCAGCAGGGCGTTGCCGAACAAGGGGTTGCTGAGCGCGCGGGTGCGCGATCCGGTACAGCCTGCGGCCGCGCTGCTGAAATCGCTACCTGTCCAGCAGCCAGGGTTATAGGTCTGCGGCGTGTAGAAAAGGCGCCGCCCGTCGGAGCCGGTTGCCGTGGCGCCACCCAGGTTGAGGTTCTGGTAGTAGACGCCGGCTTTCGTCTGGATGCGGAGGTACTCGGCGCTGACGACCAGCTGCCCCACTACCGGCAGTGGCGGCAGTTCAGCGTCGAGTGCCAGGTTGGCCTTCCAGACTGCGGGTTGCTCGAGGTTAGGCGCCAGGAAGTCGACGTTGGCCGCAGGCGGTGCACCTGCCAACGAGGGTTGCGTGGCCAGATTCGGGTTGAAAGTGACTTGGGCGCCACCGTTGGCTGTGCGGCAGGCTAGAAACGAGCTGCAGTTCAGATCCAACAGCGCCACGCCGGTGTTGCTGAACGGGTTGCTCAGCCACACGTTGGCTGCGGCGCCCTGGAATAGTCCAAAGCCCCCGCGCAGTTGTGTACGGCGTTCGGCGGTGCCGAGGTTCCAGTTGAAGCCAAGGCGCGGTTGAACCAGCCTGCTGCCATCCAGCGTGGTGGTGTTGTCGATACTGAAACCGCCGCTGTCGCGCACCACGGTCGTTCCCGTGACGCTGCCGGCCACGCGGGGTGCTGCCACGGCGGTATTGCGCAGGGGGTTGGTGGGAACGTTGCTCTGGTCGACCCGCAGTCCCAGCATCACGTTGAATTGGTCGCTGACTTTGAAGGTGTCTTGCAGGAATACACCGGTGTTCGCATAGCTCCAAATGGCGACGGCGTCATCGAGCGCGCGGCCTGCTCTGGGCGTCTGAATCCGAAAGGCCGACGGCTGGCCGCGCTGGAAGTTCTCCAGCGTGGCCAGGTCTCGCTCCGCTGACGTCAGGCCAGTGCAGTCCGCAGCGACGCGGCCCGCTACCGGTCCGCCAACACGTCCAAAGCTATAGGTCGCTGGCACGCCGGCCGGAAGCAGTGCTGTTGCAGGCGCACCCTCGCACCCAAAGGTGTAGTCACCGTTGGTGCGCTGGATGAAGGCGTTGTAGACATCGTTGTCCGCATAGTCGATGCCGAACTTCAGTTCGTGCTTGCCCAGGTTCCATGTGGCGCCGGCGTAGATGTCGGTGGTTTCGGTACCCAGCAGGTTGAATTGGCGGCTAAGTTCGGTGCCCAGGTTCAGGAAGCGGTTGTTGGCGTTGACGCCCGCAGGTGAACCGGCTGGCAATGCGCCTGAGAAGCGCAGCCCTATGGCCGGCAGGCGGGTGCCATTGACCTGCGTCGGCAAGCTGTCGTATTTGCGCTGTGAAACTTTCAGCTCGGTACTGAGATTGGGCGTCCAGTCGGCAAACCACTGGCCGACCACGCTTTCGATGGTCTTGGCTTGGTTCCACCAAAAGCTGCTCAGCGACAGGCTGGTGCCACCGAAACCTGCAATAACGGGTTCAGTCTGGTCAGTCTTCGTGTAGCGCACGCTGGCGCGGTGGTTGTCGTTGATGTTCCAGTCCAGCTTCAACAGCGTGTCCTTGACGACCACTTCCAGGCCTTGCGGCACTGTGGAAGAGCCGGCGTCGAAGTTCCAGGTGTTGCGCGCGATGGCAATGGCCTGGTCGATCGCGCTCTGCGTGATGCCGACGTTGATACTGCTGCTGCCCAGCGGCCCGAAAGCGGGGCTGTTGCGCGAGCTCTTGAACTCTTCGTAGCTGGCAAAAAAGAAGAGCTTGTCCTTGATCACGGGCCCACCGAGCGTGAAGCCCAGGGTGTTGTCTTCGAAGGGGGCGGCGTCTGTGTAGGCGCCAGTGAGCCGGCTGAAGCGCTTGCCGACCAGGTTTTCGTCGCGGAAGACGTAATAGAGACTGCCCCTGAATTCGTTCGTCCCGCTCTTGGTGACGGCGTTGATGTTGGCGCCGGTGTAGCCCTTCTGCGTGACGTCGTAATTGCTGATGTTCACTTGCACCGACTGGATGGCGTCGATCGAGATCGGCTGCTTGATCGTGGGCAGGTTGTTGGCTTCCAGGCCGAAGGTGTCGTTGGTGGTGACGCCGTCGATGGTGATGCTGTTGAAGCGCGTGTTCTGGCCGGCAGCGGAAATCTCGCCGCGGTCCTTGTCGGTCTGCGCCAAGCGCGGGTCGGTGCGGGCGTAGTCCTGCAGGTTGCGCTGGATCGACGCGAAGGCGGCCAGTTCACGGCTGCTGATGCTGGTGCCCGCGCCCATGCTGGCGCTGTTGAATTTGTCGTTCGCGCTGCGGCCGGTGATGACGATGCTCTGCGCGGCACCGCCCAATCGGCCGTCCAGGGCCGTGGTCTCGGCCAGGGCCAGGAACACGCCTTCGCGCTTGTCGGTCTGCCCGCCCTTGGTGAAGGTGACGGTGAACGGCCCGCCCACGCGCAACCCGCGCACCGCGTAGCGGCCCTGTGCGTCGGTGGTGGCGGTGTTCGTTGAGCCCGACTCGACGTGCAGGATGGTGACCGTGGCGCCAGCCACTGGCGCGCCTGCGCCGTCGACCGCGCGGCCACCCAGGCTGGCGGTGGTGTTCTGGGCCAGGGCCGGTGCGGCGGCCACTACCGCCACAGCGATGGCCATCGCTGTGCGTGAGAAACCCATCCAGCTTGTGTGATTCATCGAAGTCATCCTTTGGAGATAAGCCCATGAGCAAGCCGCCGGTTGGCAGCGCCCACGGTGGGGAATTGGGAATGCGATTGGTGTCGAGCCAGTGAGCGCCGCCGCGGGCAAAGCAAGAAGCGGTGCTGGGTGAAAACACCCATGCAACGACAGTAACTCGACTTCATGACCTGCGGCGCGCGAGCCGGTGCGACTGTTGTCTCGATGTCACACCGCCCCCTGCGCGTGGGGGGCGCAGGGCGTGGGAAGATTCACGTCCTGCGACCTTGGCCCTCCACCGTGACGATCCCTTCCGCCATCGAACTGCGCCGCGCCCGCCCCGACGACGCTGCCGATTTGGCGCGCCTGATGGGCGACCCCGAAGTCTTCGGCAACCTGATGCAGCTGCCCTTGCCGAGCACCGAGTTGTGGCAGCAGCGCCTGGCCAAGCCGGCCGGCCCTGACGATCTGCGCGTGGTGGCGGTTCGTGACGGGCAAGTGGTGGGCAGCGCCGGCTTGCACCCCAACGACCGCCTGCGCCGCCGCCATTGCGCCGTTCTGGGCATCAGCGTAAGCGTGGATGCCCAAGGTCAGGGCGTGGGCACTGCCTTGATGCAGACGCTGTGCGACTACGCAGACGACTGGGGCCAGATCTTGCGCATCGAGCTCACCGTCTTCACTGACAACGCGCGCGCCATCGCCCTCTACCAGCGCTTTGGCTTTCGCACCGAGGGCACGTACCGCGCGTATGCCCTGCGGCGCGGCGTTTACGCCGATTCGCTGGCGATGGCGCGCCTGCACCCCAAGCCGCCCACGGTGGGCTGGCCCGAACTTCAAGTGTCCCGATGAAATTGCCCACCGTCCGCGACAACAATGCCCAGGAACTGCGCGCGTTCGACGAGGTCTGCGAACGCCTGGGCGGCTTCGACCACGGAATCGGCTTCGAGTGGGTTGACGGTTTTCTGACGGCCCTGGCCGCCGGCCCGCAGCTGCCTCCGGCTGAGGAATGGCTCAGCGCGATGTGTGGCGACGCCTTCGACCGCGCCTTTGCCGACCCCGAGTCCCATACTTCAGCCCTGCGCGCGCTGAAAACCCGGCTGGCGGTGCTGCGCGAACAGTTGAACCCCGAGATGCTGTTCGACCAGCCTGATGAGCTGCGGCTGAACCCGCTGATGAGCGATTGGTCCGACGCCGAGCGTGCCGCCATGTTGGCCGAAGAGCGCGTGAGTGCAGAAGATGCCGCCGCAGTGCAGACAGGCGCGATGTGGGCTGTCGGTTTCTTCGACGGCGTTAAAGCTTTCCCGCAGTTGTGGCCGGACCCCAAGGACGAAGAATCCGCTGATTACTACGCCGAAGTCTGGTCTCAGCTGGAAGCCCTGGTGCTGCCCGCCGGTTCGCCGCAACTGGCCGACCACCTGGCCTGGATGTTTCCGCAGGATCAGCCGACGCCCGCACCCGCGCCCACCCGCGACGACCTCATCGTGCAGGCCAGCTATGCCGTGCAGGACCTGCGCATGTTTTGGGTCGACAACGCCCCGCGACCCGAGACACGCCGTGTCGACAAGGCGCCGGGCCGCAATGACCCTTGCCCCTGCGGCAGTGGCAAGAAGTACAAGAAGTGCCACGGCGCGGCCGTTGCTTGATGCGATGAACAGTCCATCCCTTTCGCTGCAAGGCAAGCACATTGTTCTGGGCCTGTCGGGCGGCGTGGCCTGCTACAAGGCAGCCGAGCTGTGCCGGGAACTGGTGCGCGCCGGCGCAACAGTGCAAGTGGTGATGACCGAGGCCGCGGGCCACTTCATCACCGCCGCGACGATGCAGGCGTTGTCTGGCCGACAGGTCTACACCAGCCAGTGGGACACCCAGCCCCCGGCCGGCATGGCGCACATCGACCTCTCGCGCGAGGCCCACGCCATTCTGGTCGCGCCGGCCAGTGCCGACTTCATCGCCCAGCTGGCACAGGGGCGCGCCAGTGAACTTCTGGCCCTGCTGTGCGTGGCCCGCCCCATCGACCGCTGCCCCTTGCTGCTGGCCCCGGCCATGAACCGCGAAATGTGGGCGCACCCGGCCACTCAGCGCAATGTGGCGCTGGTGCAGGCCGATGGCGCCACCGTGCTGGGCCCGGGCAGTGGCAGCCAGGCCTGCGGTGAGGTGGGCGACGGGCGCATGCTGGAAGCCGAAGAATTGCGCGACGCGTTGGTGGCTTTCTTCCAGCCCAAGCTGCTGGCCGGGCGTTCGGTGCTCGTCACGGCCGGGCCCACGTTTGAAGCCATCGACCCCATCCGCGGCATCACCAACCATTCCAGCGGCAAGATGGGTTTTGCCTTCGCGCGGGCTGCGGCCGAAGCCGGCGCACGGGTCACTCTGGTTGCCGGGCCGGTGCACCTGCCCACGCCGGCCGGTGTACTGCGCATCGATGTGCAAAGCGCACAGCAGATGTTCGACGCGGTGGTGCCGTTGGCACCGTCTCACGACATCTTCGTTGCCACTGCCGCTGTGGCCGATTGGCGGCCTGCTGCGGCGCAGGTGCAGAAGATCAAGAAACAGGGCAGTGGCGCCGGGCGCGTACCGCCGCCGCTGGCACTGGTCGAAAACCCCGACATCCTGGCCGCTGTGGCCGCGCTGCCGCTGCCGCAGCGCCCCTGGTGCGTGGGCTTTGCGGCTGAAAGCGAAAACCTGGCCGCGCATGCCCGCGCCAAGCTTGAACGCAAGCGGGTGCCGCTGGTGGTGGGCAACCTGGGCCCGGCCACTTTCGGTCGCGACGACAACCAGCTGCTGCTGGTGGAAGCGGCTGGCGACACCGCACTGCCCGCGGCCGACAAGCTGAGCTTGGCGCGGCAGCTGGTGGCCGAAATCGCGGCCCGCCTGCCTGCGGGCCCGAAGGACGCCGCATGACCGTCATCGACATCCAGCTGCTCGACAAGCGCATGGCGGGCTGCCTGCCCGCCTATGCCACCCCCGGCAGCGCCGGGCTGGACCTGCGTGCCTGCCTGGATGCGCCCCTGGTGCTGGCCCCGGGCGCCAGTGCCCTGGTGCCCACCGGGCTGGCGGTTCACGTCGGCAACCCGGGCCTGGCGGCCGTGCTGCTGCCGCGGTCTGGCCTGGGCCACAAGCACGGCATCGTGCTGGGCAACCTGGTCGGGCTGATCGACAGCGACTACCAGGGTCCGCTGATGGTCAGCTTATGGAACCGCGGCAGTGCCAGCTTCACTGTTCAGCCGATGGACCGCATCGCGCAAATGGTCATCGTGCCGGTGGTGCAGGCCAGTTTCCGACTGGTCGAGAGTTTCGACGCCAGCCAGCGCGGTGAAGGCGGCTTCGGGTCGACGGGCTGATTTTTCAGTGCAGGCTGGGGTCGATGCCCGGCTTGCCCTGGCCTTGCATTCCGTGTCCTTGCTGTCCGATAACCCCCAGCAGCCCGACGGCGGACGAAGCAACGCTGCGCGCCTCGACTTCTTCTACCGTGGCCTCGCGCACGTCCAGCACCTTCAGATGCAAGCGCAGCGACATGCCTGCCAGCGGGTGGTTGCCGTCCAGCACCACGTGCGAGGTGTAGACCTCGGTCACCAAGTAAATGGCGTCCTTGGGCATGTCGGGCGTTGCGCTGCCTTCCGGCAGGCCCTCGAAGGCCATGCCGGTTTCCAGTTTCTCGGGAAACAGGTTGCGGGCTTCGAAGCACACCAGGCCGGCCTTGTAGTCGCCGAAAGCTTCCTCGGGTTCCAGCTGCAGCGCCAGTTCGGCGCCGGTGGCGTGGCCGGCCAGGGCTTCTTCCACTTTGGCCAGCAGGTCGTCACCGCCGTAGAAGAATTCAACCGGGTCGCTGAGCGTGTCGATGGGGCGGTTCTGGCCGTCGTTCAGTTGCCAGGTGAGGCTGACGACGCATGGGCTGGATATCTGCATGGCGGAAATCATCGCACGGCCGGGCGCAGGGGGCGGCGTGGT
>JBBQAW010000210.1:0-7438 GCA_038316815.1 Burkholderiales bacterium | reverse complement strand
GCTTCAGCGTCAACATCATGCGCGGGTGTTTCGGCGGCTGTACCTTCTGCAGCATCACCGAACACGAAGGCCGGATCATCCAGAGCCGCAGTGAAGACAGCGTGATTCGTGAAATCGAAGAGATGCGCGACAAGGTCAAGGGCTTCACCGGCGTCGTCAGCGACCTGGGCGGGCCCACGGCCAACATGTGGCGCATCGGCTGCAAGAGCCCCGAGATCGAAGCCGCCTGTCGCAAGCCCAGCTGCGTTTATCCGGGTGTGTGCCCGAACCTGAACACCGACCATGGGCCGCTGATCAAGATGTACCGCCGCGCGCGCGCACTGCGCGGCGTGAAGAAGATTCTGATCAGCAGCGGCCTGCGCTACGACCTGGCCGTGAAGAGCCCGGAATACATCAAGGAACTGGTGACGCACCACGTCGGCGGTTACCTGAAGATCGCGCCCGAGCACACCGAGGGTGGGCCGCTGTCGAAGATGATGAAGCCGGGCATCGGCAGCTACGACCGCTTCAAGCAGCTGTTTGACCAGTACAGCGCCGAGGCCGGCAAGAAGCAATATCTCGTCCCGTACTTCATCGCCGCCCACCCCGGCACGCGCGATGAAGACATGATGAACCTCGCTTGCTGGCTCAAGAAGAACGGCTTCAAGGCCGACCAGGTGCAGACCTTCTACCCCAGCCCCATGGCCACGGCCACGGCGATGTACCACAGCGGCCTGAACCCGCTGAAGGGCATCAGCCGCCAGACCGAAGGCGCGGATGCGCGCGCCGAAAAGGTAGACATCGTGCGCGGCGAAAAGCAGCGTCGCCTGCACAAGGCCTTCTTGCGCTGGCACGACCCGAACAACTGGCCGCTGCTGCGCGATGCGCTGAAAGCCATGGGCCGGGCCGACCTGATCGGCAACGGCAAGCACCAGCTGATTCCCAGCTACCAGCCTGCTGCGGGCGCCGACGGCGGCTACAGCAGCCCGCGCCGCAAGAACAGCACGCCGCAGGGGGCGCGCACGTCCACTGTGACGCAGGGCCGCATGCTGACGCAGCACACCGGCCTGCCGCCGCGGCCTTCGGTCACGGCCTCGGCCTCGGTCTCGGCCTCCAGCAGGGCTGGACTCAACCGCAAGCCGCGCTAAAGCGCGCTGCGGCCGGGTCCGGCTTGCCCCTTGATCGCGGGGGTGGTGCCTGCTCGCAAGGGCAGGGCCCGATGCTGGCGCGGGGGCTGCGTGGTAGCTTCTCGGCCTCCTCTTTTCCCTTCCCGAGAGCCCGCATGACCACCACCATTCTTTCCCGCTTGACGCTGCTCGCCAGCTTGACGGTTGTCAGCTTGAGCGCTGGCGCCCAAGCCAGCACCCAAGGGGTCATGCCTGCCTTCAGCGCGCTGTATGTCTTTGGCGACAGCTTGTCCGACAGCGGCAACAATTTCACGTCGTTTTTCGGTGCCACCGGGCCGAACCCGACCAGCGCCACGTTCATTCCGAACTTTCCCTATTCCCCTTCGCGCACTTACAGCAACGGCCCGACCTGGGTCACCAGCTTTGCCAGCGGGTTGGGGCTGTCCAGCTTTGCTGCGGCCTCGCTGCTGGGTGGTGGTAACTACGCCTACGGTGGGGCCACCACCTCGCCCACCTTGCCAACGCCGGCGCCGTTTCCACCCACCTTGCAAGCGCAGCTGAGTACTTACCTGGGCAGCAACACCGTCAGCCCGAGCGCGCTGTACGTCATTGCCGGCGGTGGCAATGACGCGCGTGCCGTGGCCACGCTCGTGCAGGGTGGCTCTGACCCCAACGTCGTGGTTCCCGCCGGCGCCCTGAGGTACGCCACCACCACGGCAAGCTTGGTCGGCAATTTGCGCGCCGCAGGTGCCACCAACATCGTGGTGTGGAACGTGCCCGACCTGGGCAAGACCCCGGCGGCCGGTTCGGGCGTCGGCCCTGCGGCTGCGGGCGGTACTCAGATCTCGAGTGTCTTCAACTCGTTCCTGGCGGGCGCGCTGGTCGGTTCTGGCGCGACGATCTTCGACACCTTCGGCACCATTGGCAGCATCGTTGCCAACCCGGCAGCCTTTGGCTTCAGCAACGTCACCCAGGCCTGCGGCTTCATTGGCAACGGCTGCGACGCTTCAACAGCCTTGTTCTGGGACGGCATTCACCCCACGGCCTTCGCGCAGACTGTGATTGCCAACCAGATGCTGGCCGTCGTGGCCATTCCCGAACCCGCCAGCATCCTGCTGCTGGGGATGGGCGTGCTGGCCCTGCTGGCCTGGCGCCGCAGAGCCTGAAGGTCTGCAGCGCGGCCTTCGAAAGGCCTTCAGACGGCTTTCAGACGACCTTCAGACGGCTTTCAAACTGCGTTCAGTTCCGCCTGAAGCGCGGGGTCCCAGTCGGCCAGGTCGTCGATGCTGAAGCCCAGCCATTGCAGGCTTTTGCCAGCGTGCTTTAGCCAGTCGGCTTCGGCGTCCAGGCCTTCGCGCTGGCGCACCAGGTGTTCGGCCAGCAGACCGGCAGCCACGAGGGTTTGCACTTCGGGGTCGACGCGGTGGCTGCCCAGCATGTCCAGGTCGTGATGCAGGCGGATGGCGGCCACTACCGCCGGCGCTACATGCCACGCCCTGGCCACCATCGCGCCGACGACGGCATGGTCGGTGCGATGGTTGGCGTTTTCTGTGGCCACAAAAGACCGGTCGATGCGCGCTTCGGCCTCCACCAGGGTGCCGCCATAGCCGCGCACGCACTGCAGCAGCACTGGCTGACCGACATGGCTGAACAAGCCGTACAGATGCGCCAAGTCGGGTTCCAGCCCGGGCAGCTGGCGCGCCAGGAAGTGCAGCACGGCTGCGCGCAACGCTGAACGTTCCCAAAAGCCGCGCAGCTGCGGGTGATTCACAGGGATGCTGTGGCGCAGCAGAAAGTCCGTCAACAAGGCTGCGGTGGCCTTCAGCCCGATGCGGTTCATGGCCTGGCCGATGGTGTTCACGGGCTGGCTGGCGGCGTGCAGCGGCCCGTTGGCGTTGCGCAGCAGAGTGGCTGCCATCGCGACATCGCTGGTCGCTATGCGAGCCACTTCGTTCAGGTCGGGCTCGGCCGTGGCCATGGCGGCCTGCAGGCGCACCAGCAGAGCGGGGCAGGGCGGGACCTTGATCTGGCGCAGCGGCCCGGTGGTGCGCGCCTGGTCCAGTTCCTGGATCACGCTTTGTGCGGTGTTTTGGCTTGTGTCTTGCGCTGCGTCTTGCGCTGTTTTTTGCGCTGGTTTTTGGGCGTTAATGGAAGGCGGGCGTTCGGTCGCGGCAGTGTTCGTCATCGCAAGGGCAAGGGCAAGGGCAGTTGGACGGGCTGGCAATCCCGTTCCATGGTTGTCGGCCACCAGCAGACAAAATGAAGGGCCGCGGACCCGCGCACAATGAGCGCATGGCGGGCAGCAGTTTCTTCGCACTCTTCGACGACATCGCCACCGTTCTGGACGACGTGGCGGTGCTCAGCAAAGTGGCGGCCAAGAAGACCGCCGGTGTGCTGGGCGACGACCTGGCGCTGAACGCGCAGCAGGTCAGCGGCGTCAAGGCCGAACGCGAATTGCCCGTGGTCTGGGCGGTGGCCAAGGGCTCGTTCGTCAACAAGCTCATCCTCGTGCCCTCAGCCCTGGCCATCGGCGCCATCGTGCCCTGGCTGGTGACGCCGCTGCTGATGCTGGGCGGCGCATTTCTCTGCTATGAAGGCTTCGAGAAGCTGGCGCACAAGTTCTTGCATGCGCAGGAAGGTGCGGCGCGCAAGACGAAACTGGAAGCCGCGCTGGCTGACCCGAACATCGACCTCGTTGCCTTTGAGAAAGACAAGATCAAGGGCGCAGTGCGCACTGACTTCATTCTTTCAGCCGAGATCGTTGCCATCAGCCTGGGCACGGTGGCCGGCGCGCCCTTTGCCACCCAGGTGGCGGTGATGTCGGGCCTGGCTTTGCTGTTCACAGTGGGCGTTTACGGCCTGGTGGCCGGCATCGTGAAACTCGACGACGCGGGCCTGTGGCTGACGCAGCAAACCGGCCGTGCCAAGCAGGCAGTGGGGCGCGGCATCCTGGCCGCAGCACCCTGGTTGATGAAGACCCTGTCCGTGGTCGGCACCGCCGCCATGTTCTTGGTTGGCGGCGGCATTCTGGTGCACGGGGTGCCCGTGGTCTACCGGGGCATCGAGGGCTACACCCTGAGCATGGGCACCCTCGCCCACGCCATGCTGCCGGCGCTGGCCAACGGTCTGGTGGGCATCGTGGCCGGGGGTGTCATCGTGGGCATCGTTATGCTGGTGAAGAAGCTCTGGCCCGCGCGAAAACCCGGCTGAGAGGCGAGGCTGAGAGTCTTTCGACCAAGCCCGCTCAAAATGCCAAAAGACGCCCGTTCGTCGTTGCAAAAGCGAGCCGTAGCCCGAGCTATGGCTGTGCTTGGCGCCTGGACCGGACGCCTTTTGACCCGCTGCTCGGTCGCGCTCGAAAAACTCTCAGCCTCTGAGCCTTCGCTTACTTGTTGATGGCCAGCAGTTCCACTTCAAACTGCAGCACCGCATTCGGTGGAATGGGGCCGCCGGGCGTGCCCCGTTCGCCGTAGGCAATGGCTGCCGGGCAGGTGAGCTTGGCTTTGCCGCCCACTTTCATGCGCTGTACGCCTTCGGTCCAGCACTTGATGACGCGGTTCAGCGCAAAGCTGGCGGGTTGGCCGCGCGAATAGCTGCTGTCGAATTCCTTGCCGTCAGGGAAGCTGCCGCGGTAGTGCACCTTGACGGAGTCCGTGGCGGCTGGCGCCGCGCCTGTGCCGTCTTTCATCGACAGGTAAACCAGACCGGATTCGGTGACCATGGCGCCTTTGGCCGCGGCCGCACGCGCCAGCGAGTCGCCAGCCAGTGCCGGCGCTGGTGCCTGTGCATGGGCGGTGGCGTTCATCAACAGGGCGGCCAGGGCAGCGGCGCAGGCAAGGCGAGGGGTTTGTTTCATGGGTGGCGGAGGGTTTCAAGGCCGTTCAGGGCCGTTCAGGGTCGGGAGGGTCTTCAGGGGCCGGTGGGGAAGGTGTCAGCGAACCAGCGCAACACCATGCGCTGTTCGTAGGGCAGGGAGCCTTCATGCGATCCGAAGGGTCTGTTCGCAAACATGTAGCTCATGTCGGATAGCCGCTCGACACCTGTCTTGATCGTGGTGCCGCCAGCCTGCAAGGTGTAGCGCAGTTCCATGCGCGGCCAGTCAACACCGCCACGCACGATGCGCAAATCGCCCCTGGCGCCTATCCTGGTTTCACCGGCCAAGTCGACGTCCAGCACTTCCACGCTCAGGGTCTGGCCGTCGGGCAGCCTTTTGATCAGAAGCTGGAACGACTGCGCCAGCGCGGCCAGGTTGCGTTCGCGCTCGAAGCTGCCAAAGCCGATATCAGTGAACTTCTCGGCTTCGGTGAACTTCACTTCCACCTGCCCCGCAGCGTGGGCGGGCACCACTGCAAGCAGGCCGGTGGCAGCGAAAGCGGCGGCGGCCAGGTTGAGCAAGGTCTGACGCATGGCGATCTCCTTGGAATGATGGGGTTCCGTACACAAAACGCACAGGTAGCAGACCCCGGTGCCAGGCCTCAAGTTCCCCAGCTGTCTTTCAGCGTGGTGATGCGATTGAACACCATCGCGCCCGGCGCGTGCAGCACCCGGTCGGCCACGAAGTAACCATGGCGTTCGAATTGAAAGCGATTTTCTTGCTGCGCGCTGGCCAGGCCCGGTTCCAGCCAGGCCTGCACCACTTGCTTGCTGGCGGGGTTCAGCACCTCGCGGAAGTCGCGCCCACCCGCTTCGGGCTGGGCTTCGGTGAACAGGCGGTCGTACAGGTTCACGGTGGCTGGCACGGCGTCGTGCGCGCCCACCCAGGTGATGGTGCCTTTGACCTTGACGACGTCTGCACCCGGCGTGCCGCTTTTGGTGTCGGGCAGCACGCGCGCCAAGACTTTCGTGACGCGGCCGCTGTCGTCTTTTTCGCAGCCTGTGCATTCAACGACCATGCCGTACTTCAGGCGCACCTTGTTGCCGGCGAACAGGCGGAAGAAGCCTTTGGGTGGCACTTCGGCGAAGTCGTCACGCTCGATCCAAACCGCCGCGCCCAGGCCGAACTGGCGCAGGCCCAGTTCTGGACGCTGCGGATGCGCCGGGGCCTGGCAGGGTTCAATGTGCCCGCTGCTGCCGAACACTTCGGCCCAGTTCTCAAGCACCAGCGGCAGCGGGTCCAGCACCGCCATCGCGCGCGGGGCCTGGCCTTCCAGGTCGTTGCGCAGGCAGCCTTCGAGCACGCTGTAGTCAAGCCAGATGTTGGTCTTGCTGGCGCCCGTACCGTCGGCCATGGCGCGAATCGACGCTGGCGTGTAGCCGCGCCGGCGCATGCCGAAGAGGGTGGGCATGCGCGGGTCGTCCCATCCCTCGACCATGCCTTCGTTCACCAGTTCACGCAGCTTGCGCTTGCTGGTGACGACATAGCTCAGGTTCAGGCGCCCGAACTCGTATTGCCTGGGCAGCGGGCGGTTCAGCAGGCCCATGTCGGCCAGGCGTTCCAGCAGCCAGTCGTACCAGGGGCGCTGGTCTTCGAATTCGAGTGTGCAGATGCTGTGGGTGATGTTTTCCAGCGCGTCTTCGATCGGGTGCGCATAGGCATACATCGGGTAGATGTGCCACTTGTCGCCCGTGTTGTGGTGCGTGGCGTGCTTGATGCGGTAGAGCGCCGGGTCGCGCAGGTTGATGTTCGGGCTGGCCATGTCGATCTTCGCGCGCAGCACCGCTGCCCCTTCAGGCATGCTGCCGCTTTGCATGTCGGCAAAGCGCGCGCGGTTTTCGGCTGGCGTGCGGTCGCGAAAGGGGCTGTTGGTGCCGGGCGCGCTGAAGTCGCCGCGGTTGGCCCGCATGGCGTCGGCGCTTTGTTCGTCGACATAGGCCAGGCCGGCGTCGATCAGGGCAACGGCCGCACGCTGCATGAAGTCGAAGTAGTTGCTGGCGTAGTACAGGTGTTCAGTACTGACGCCATTGGCTTCGGTCTTCCAGTCGAAGCCCAGCCAGTGCACGGCTTCGATGATGGCGTCGACGTATTCCTGTTCTTCCTTTTCGGGGTTCGTGTCGTCGAAGCGCAGGTGGCACACGCCGCCGTAGTCGCGCGCCAGGCCGAAGTTCAGGCAGATGCTCTTGGCGTGGCCCACATGCAGGTAGCCGTTGGGTTCGGGCGGGAAGCGGGTGCGAATCTTTGCCGGGTCCAGCGGGCCTGCGGCATGGTGGGCGCCGTCTCCGGGGCTGCCGCCGAAGTGGCGCTGCGCCCAGGTGCCGGCTTCAAGGTCGCGTTCGACGATGCCGCGCAGGAAATTGGCGGCGGGCTTGCCGGCCGATTTGGTGGCTGGCTCCAGGGCAGATGCTGAGACTGATGCAGCGGCCGGTTTGGAAGTGCTAGCGGGTGGGGTGTCATG
>JBBQAW010000209.1:0-7482 GCA_038316815.1 Burkholderiales bacterium | reverse complement strand
GTGGCGCCAGACTGGGTGCTGACGGTGAACCACGTGGCCGCAGCCTTCTTCCCGACCAACGCCGGCACCATCGCGTTCAGCAACGGTTTGGGTGTTCGCGGCGTCATCGACCGCTTCGACGCCCCGGGCGCCGGCCCTTTTCCGGCCAACGACCTGAGCCTGCTGCGCCTGGCCCCAGGCAGCGGCGGGGCGCCCGCTTTCTATCTGCCCATCAACAGCGATCTGTTCAGCAACGGCGTTTTTCCGGCGCTGGACGTCACCATCACCAGTGCCGCCAACAGCACGCTGCCGCGCGCCTATGCGCAAACGACAGTGACCGAATTCGCCACCCAGCTGGACCCCGACGGCGGCGGCCCGCTGGGCCCCGTGACGGTGAACTACCTGCTCAGCCTGGACGCGCAGCGCTATGTCGTCAGCGGCGACAGCGGCGGCGGCCTGTTCCTGGGCCACGTCACCGACGCCACCAGCCCGCTGCTGGGCCTGGCATCGGCCCAGTTGGGCGAAGTAGGCCAGCCGCCCACCGGGTCGGCCTTCGTGCAACTGGCGGCCTACCGCTCGTGGATTGACGCCACCCTGGCTGGCGCGGCGGGCAACAGCCAGCAGCTGCAGTGGGTCAGCAGCGTGCCCGAGGCCAGCAGCTTGTTGCTGTGGGCCCTGGGTCTGGCCATCGTCAGCGGGGCCGCAGTATTGCGCCGCCCCGCCGGCCGCTGACTGGGCCACGGCTTGTCGCGCAACGCCACGCCAGCCGCCGCGCTGGCCAGCACCCCGGACGAATTGGAAGCCCGTTTCTACGAAGCGCTGCAGCGTGGCGACATCGACTCGCTGATGTTGCTGTGGGGCGACGACGATGAAGTGATGTGCGTGCACCCTGGCGGCCCGCGAGTGGTGGGCCTGAACGCCATCCGCGCCAGCTTCACGGCCATCTTCGCCAACGGCGGCATACCCGTGCAGCCCGAACAAGTGCACCGGCTGAACTGGCTGGGCGGGGCGGTGCACCACTTGGTCGAACGCATCACCGTCAACACCGACCAGGGTGAACAGACCGCCTGGGTGTTGAGCACGAACGTCTTCGTCAAGGGCCCGCAAGGCTGGCGCCTGGTGGCCCACCACGCCAGCCCCGCAGCACTGACGGCGCCTTCGGCATCGATGCCAGCCGCTTTGGGCGGCGGGCTGCCGTCCACGCTGCACTAGCACTGCCGGCTTCCCGCTGCAATGTCGACCATAGCCTTCGCGGCGCAGTTGGAAACCGACTTCGGGGCTGAATACAAGCCACCCCGCTGGCTGCCCGGCGGCAACTTGCAAACAGTCTGGGCCGCCCGGCTTTCACGCCCGCACCTGCCCGGCCAGGTGCCGCAATGGGTGCGCGAACGCTGGGACACCCCCGACGGCGACTTCGTCGATGTCGACCACGCCCTGCTGCCCGCGGGCAGTGCGCCACCGGCGCGCCACCTCGTGCTGTTCCACGGCCTGGAAGGCCATTCGGGCAGCCAGTACGCGCAGGCCTTCGCCAGCGTGGCGCGGCAACGCGGCTGGGCTTACACGGTGCCGCATTTCCGCGGCTGTTCGGGTGAATTGAACCGCGCGCCGCGTGCCTACCATTCCGGCGACTTCGAAGAGATTGGCTGGATCCTGCAGCGCCTGCGCCAGCAGGCCGCCGCACCTTTGCTGGTGGTGGGCATATCGCTGGGCGGCAACGCCTTGCTGCGCTGGGCCCAGGAAGCCGGCGACAGCGCTGCGGCGGTGGCCGGGGCGCTGGCAACGGTGAGTTCGCCCATCGACCTGGCGGCTGCCGGCCACGCCATCGATCGCGGCTTCAATCGCGCCGTTTATGCGCGCATGTTTCTGGCCACGATGAAACCCAAGGCCCTGGCCAAGTGGCAGCAGCACCCGGGGCTGTTCGACCGCGCCAAACTGGCTGCAGCGCGCACGTTGTACGAGTTCGACAACGTTTTCACCGCGCCGCTGCATGGCTTTCGCGATACGCCTGATTACTGGCAGCGGGCTTCGGCCCAGCCGCACCTGGCCAGCATGCGCATTCCGGCCCTGGTGCTGAACGCGCGCAACGACCCCTTCGTGCCTGCGGCCTGGCTGCCCACGCCGGCCCAGGTGGGGCGCTTCGTGACGCTGTGGCAGCCGCCCGCTGGCGGCCACGTCGGCTTTCCGGCAGGCGGCTTTCCTGGTCACACCACGGCCATGCCGCAGGCCGTGGCCCACTGGCTGGCAGAACACGGCTGACACAGCGACACTGCGGCCATGGACGACATTGTTCTGAAGGCCATGCAGAAGTGGCCGCAGGTGCCGAATTGCCACGGCTGGCTGGCGCTGGATGCCCGCGGGACCTGGTACATGCGCGACGACCGCGCGCAGGCCGCAGGGCCGTTTCCGCAGGTCAAGGGCAGCCGTGTCGACCACGACAAGCTGCGCGCCTTCATCGAGCGCAATTACGCTGCTGACGCCACCGGCGCCTGGTACTTTCAAAATGGCCCCCAGCGCGTCTACGTCGACCTGGAAGCTGCACCCTGGGTCTGGCGCATTCAAGACGCGCCAGGCTGGCCGGTGCAATCGCACACCGGCCAGCCAGCCCAAGTACAAAGCACCTGGCTGGACGAAGCCGGCCGGCTGTACGCGCTGACCGACCTGGGTTTCGGCTTGGTGCACAGCCTCGATACAGGCATTGCTGCCGAGGCGGTGGAAGCCGGCGACTGGCAGCCGCAGACCCTGCCCTTTGACGAGATGCCGCAGCACTTCGGCTACAGCTTGAGACCGCGGCCAGGCTAAACAGAAGGCGAAATGGAAACAGGCCACCCCGTGTCTTACGCCCGGGGTGGCCTGCTGGATGCCTGCAAAACGCTTGCCTGCGCTCGCGGTGCGTGACTAACGCCTGGGGTTCGGCCTTGGTTGCGGCTGTGGTTGCGGCCCTTGTTGCGGCTTTGGTTGCGGATCTATCTATCTATCTATCTATCTATTGGCGGCTCAATTCGGCGCGCTGGCAGCGGCCTCGGGGGCAGAAGCTGCTGGCGCCGGCACGGCCGGTTCGGCCAGCTTGCCGCCAGCCTTGTTGGCCATGTAGACAACTGCGCGCCCGATCTCGAAATCGCTGTATTCACCGCCGCCTTGGGCGCCCATCGCGCCCTTGCCCTTGAGCACAGACGTCAGCAGCGCTTCATAACCCGTGGCGATGCGCGGCGCCCAGGCCGCGGTGTCGTCCAGCTTGGGGGCGCCGGCGGCGCCAGAGTTGTGGCAAGCGGCGCACTGGACGGCATAGACCGCATCCCCGGTTCGCAGCACGCGCGGTGCCAAAGCATCGCGCAACTCGACCATGCCGATGGGCTGCAGGCGCTTGGCCACAGCTTCGGCGCTCATGCCGTTGCTGCCGGCGCCTGGCTTGGTGCCGAAATCAACGTAATTGGCCAACAGCACGATGACAACGATGGGCACGATGAAAGACGCAGCAACCGCAACGATGAGTTGTTTCGGCGTCTTGATCGGGCCTTCGTGCGGGGCGTCGTGGTCGGTATCGTGCGCGTCGTTCATGCTGCTCTCTGACAAAGTTCGGCCGGTATGGGACTGCAGGGTCAGCAGGCGCCGCACCAAGCAAAAACCCGCAGTTTATAGGCAAGCCCTGCGCACAGCCCTGCTAGGGGCAGCCGACTGAGGCGGGTGCAGCGCTAGAATGCGCGGTTGCCGTGCGACCGTGGTGAAGTGGATATCATTGGGCCCTCCGAAGGCTTAGTCGCAAGTTCGATTCTTGCCGGTCGCACCAGTCAGGACAGCCAGCCCAATTTTCGCAGATCTGATTCGCGAACAGGCTGTGTAGGACCCATAGATCAATGCTTTTGAGGTCGAGAAGGGCTGCATGAAAGAATGGCTGGAAACCATTCATTCAGGTCAAACAGCTTGACCGCACGGCGCTGTTCGGCGCTGGGCTCAGGCGCGAGCATGGCGGTGGGACGCCGTCCTGGTCCTCCGGCGGTGGTGCGCACCAGCGTGACCTTGATTTCGTCCAGGCTCTGCAGCATCCGGCGCGCAGACTGATTCGGTGCCAGAGCAATCCGCGCCAGGCTGACCAGCATCAGCCCCAGGACGGTCGCAAGGGTGTGCAGCCGCAGCGATCCGTCTGCCCATTGGTGGGATGGGCTCCAGGGGACGACATCTCCCTTCTTGGTCCTGCGAAACAGCTCCTCGACGTTCCACTGACCTCGAAACGCGTGGACGATGTGTCCCGTGCGCCAGTTGTGGTGGTCCGTGCAGATGACGCGTCGGCCGAGTCGGGTGGTCTCCAGCGCCTTGCGTTTGGCTGCGTCCACGTGCCACAGCAGGATGGGGGCGTCGTCCGTGCCGCAGAGCTCGGTCACCACGAAGCTGGACAGGTGTTCCCTGGCCAGCGCCTTCTTGACCCGCACTTCCAACTGGCTGCGGGTCAGGTGGCGCTTGTCGGTGAGCGACTGCAGCTTGGTCAACGCCACCTTGGCCTTACGCAGCGCGACGGCGATGCCGCGCTTTTGGCCCTCGAGCAGCTCCAAGCTCTCGACGACCACCAGCGTGCGGTCCAGCGCCCCGACCTGGGTCCTCAGTCTGGCGGCGCGGACCTCGCTGAGCTTGCCGCTCAGGGGCTTCATCGCGCCGCGCTTGGCTGCCATCTGCAACGCCTCAGACGCCGCGTTGTGCCCCAGAGGCAGCGAGATGAGGCTGTAGTAGCCGATCTCGTCGAGTTCGAGCTCCAGCTGCGGGCTCCAGAACCCGCCGTCTCGCACGACCGTGCGTTGCGCCGGGCGTTGGCGGCTCTCGGCACTGTCCAGCGCGTCGTGCAGCTGAGCCAGGCCGCCCAGACAGGAGCTCAGCACCGCTTGGTCCGAGCCGTTGCCGTTGTAAGTCCTGTAAAGCAACGGCACCTGCCCGGTCTCGCTCACCAGAACACCCAATCCGACCACGCGCAAATCCTTGCGCTTGCGCTTGCGCTTGGCGTGGCCGCGCTGCGCCCTCTCGCCCGCAGTTGTGGTCGCGATGTGGGTATCGAAGTTCGTGGTGTCGAATGCAAGCACGTCGGTCGAGAGCTCGAAGCGCGCCACGGTCGCCTTGGCAATCATCAACTGTGCAAGTTCGAGCTGAGTGTCGCTGACCTGCTGGGCCCCGCGATGGAAAGACTGGCCTGTGAACGCCCGGCCTGACAGGCACGAGACGCGCGGCAGGCTCGAGTCAAGGAACTCGGCCAAGTCGCACTTGGGACCGGGCGAGCAGGCCCGCTGGATCGCCACCGCCACTGCCAGTTCGCCAATGGACGGGCCGTCCTTGGCACCAACACCCCCGCAGGCTCGGTCGATGTGGGCCACCAGGCCAAGCTGTTCGGCCACCCACGTCAATGCGACAACGTCGCCCAAGCTGCGTGTGCCGACGGCTTGGGTGGCACGATGATTGACCTGCGGCGGCGGTTCTGCCGGGCCGAGCACAACCCGACGGGCGACACAGCGTCCTTGCTGGGCGCTTCATACCGACTGCACTGCAATCCGGTAGCGGCGGCCTCCGACCTCTCGTTCGAAAATATGCGTGTTCCTTCATGTACATCACGAAAGAACGAAAACTATAAGAAAATCAACAGCTGCAGACCCGCGCGGGCAGCTCAAGGCGTCGCTTCAAAGATCGAATTGCGAAGGTACCGCTAGGGCGCGACGCACCCCCATGCTGCGCATGCAGTGTTGCCGCTGCCGACTAGACAGTGCAGCTCTTCAGGCGATATCCACCCGACCCTCTTCTACCCATGAGTCAGCAGCCCTGCATCCCGGTCGCGGTGGTGATGGAGCGCGTCGCGGCGCCCAACGCCGGGGAGGCCTGGGCGGCCTGCGTGACCTGGCAATTCCGGGTCGTCGACGTGGTGCCCGACGAAGACGTGTTCGGCCACGCGCCGCGCAAGACGCACGACGACGGCAAGACCTCGCGCTGGCTGCACCCGGGCTTGCGGGTCGGGTTGTTCGCCGACGACGGCAAGGCTGACGCCCTGAACCTCGCTTCGGATCGCCCGGTCTGGTTCGTGTCGTGGCGCGTGGATGCCGCCGACCCCTCGCGGGTCGAGATCACGGCCGTGAGCCTGTCAAGCATCGAGGCCGAACCGCGCCTGGCCGCCGAGGATCGGATCGATAAGCTGCCGATCGAGCCCGAACTCTGCGCGTGGCTGCGCCAGCGCCCGCGCCTGCCGCCGGGCCGTCAAAACAGCCCGCCAGGGCGCTGGGCCCTGTCGGTGTCAGCCGAGATCGATCCAGCCACGCGCGACACCGACGGGCCGCTCGTGGCTGGTGCACCGCGCCTGACCCAGGCCCGTTGCGAACTGCTACAGGTCATCGGCATCGTCGACGAGCATGGCGAGCAGCGCAGCATTCACATCCCCGCCGAACGGCCGCTGACGGTCTTCGTCGACAAGCGCGAGCTCGTCACGCTGATGACCCTGGGCGCGCGTCCGGAACTGCTGGTGCTGGGCTACCTGCGCAACCAACGCTTGATCACCGACGTCAGCGAGGTCGAGTCGGTGACGGTGGACTGGGATGTGGGTGCCGCCGCGGTGCGCACCCACGCTGGCGTGCAAGACATCGAGGCCAAGACGGCGCACCGCATCGTCACCACCGGTTGTGGCCAGGGCACGGTGTTCGGCGACGTGATGTCGCAGCTTGACGGCGTGGTGCTGCCCGATGCCCAGTCGGCCCGCATCCGCCAGCCCACGCTGCACCGCATGCTCGAAACCATGCGCCAGCAGGACAGCATCCACCGCAAGGCCGGTTCGGTGCACGGCTGCGCGCTGTTTCGCGGTGCCGAGATGATGTGTTTTGTCGAGGACGTGGGCCGCCACAACGCCATCGACACCATTGCCGGCTGGATGGCCATGCACGGCGTGAGCGGCGGCGACAAGACCTTCTATACGACGGGCCGCCTGACCAGCGAGATGGTGATGAAGGCGGCGCAGCTGGGCGTGCCGATCATCGTGTCGCGCAACGGTGTCACGGCCATGGGGCACGAGCTGGCGTCGCGCCTGGGCATGACGCTGTTCGGCCGCGCCGCGAATCGGCACTTTCTCTGCTACACCGGCACCGAGCGTTTCGACTCCGAGCCTGAACCGCAGCGCGCGCCGGTGCGGGTCGTCGCCGGATGACTGGAGCCCCCGGCTGCGGCAGTCCGCAGCCACCCCCCGAGGGTGTTACCGGCCGCTTGGGAGCGGCCCAGCGCTGGCCGGCAGGCCATCACACCAGGCCGTCGAAGAGCCACACGTCCACGAAATCGCCCGCGGCCACCGAGCCCTGATCGTGGCCCAGCACCAGCAGCGCATTGGCCTCGCTCATGCTGCGCAGCACGCCGGCACCCTGCGAGCCCGTCAGCCGCACCTGCCAATGGCCCTGCGACGTGGGCTCGACCACGGCGCGCTGGAACTCGGTGCGGCCCGGGCGTTTGCGGATGGCGCTGCTGCAGCGGGCCTGCAGGATGGGCAGCGGCTCGGGTTCG
>JBBQAW010000208.1:0-7559 GCA_038316815.1 Burkholderiales bacterium | reverse complement strand
GAGAAGATGTCCAAGAGCAAGGGCAACTACATCGCCATCACCGAACCCGCCAACAGCATGTTCGCCAAGGTGCTGAGCATCAGTGACGTACAGATGTGGAAGTGGTTCACCTTGCTCAGCTTCAGGCCCGAAGCCGAGATTGCCGCGCTGAAGCGCGAGGTCGACGGCGGCCGCAACCCGAAAGACGCGAAGGTGCAACTGGCGCGCGAGATCACGGCACGCTTCCACGGCGGGCCCGCAGCCGCAGTGGCCGAAGAAGATTTTCAGCGCCGGGCATCCGGTGGCGTGCCCGACGAAGTGCCCGCGGTCACGTTGGCCGGCGGCCCATTGGCCATCGGCGCCTTGCTCAAGCAGGCCGGCCTGGTGCCTTCAACCAGTGAAGCGCTGCGCATGGTCGAACAAGGCGGCGTACGCATCGACGGCGGCGTCGTCAGTGACAAGGCGCTGAAGGTCGCACCTGGCACCTTCGTCGTGCAGGTCGGCAAGCGCAAGTTCGCGCGCGTCACGCTGAGCGGCTGAAGGCCGCCATGCTGGCGCTGTTACAACGCGTGCACAGCGCACGCGTGGATGTCGACGGCCAAGCGGTCGGTGCCATCGGGCCCGGGTTGCTGGTCTTCGTCTGCGCGGAACCGGCAGACACCGAAGCACAGGCCCTGCGCCTGATCGACAAGCTGCTGAAACTGAGGGTTTTCACTGACGAGGCCGGCAAGATGAACCGCAGCTTGGTCGACGTGGGCGGCGGCCTGCTCATCGTCAGCCAGTTCACCCTGGCCGCCGACACCAACAGCGGCAACCGCCCCAGCTTCACCGGCGCGGCGCCGGCGGAACAGGGCCGGCGCTTGTATGAGGCCGTGCTGACCGAGGCCCGAAAAAGAATCACGCCGGCTAGACGGGTCCAGGCCGGCGTGTTTGGGGCCGACATGCAGGTCAGCTTGGTGAATGCGGGACCGGTGACGATCCCGCTGCGGATAACCTAGCCCATCAGTCACCTCAGTCGCCTTGCAGGCCGCGCCCTCGCAGAGCTCGGGCCCCTCCTGAGGCACATGACCGTGCGCAGGCACGGTCATGTGTCCTCAGTCGGCGTATTGTCCGGCGGCCTTGATGGCGGGGCCCCACTTGGCGATTTCGGCCTCGACGAACTTCTTGTGCTCGGCCGGGTTGGTGCGCGAATCGGTGACGACCACAGCGCCCAGGGCTTCCTGGCGCTTGATGAACTCAGGGTCCTTCAGTGCGGCGATGAGTGCAGCGTTGACTTTGTCCAGCGCAGCTTTCGGCGTGCCCTTGGGTGCGTACAGGCCGTGCCAGATCGACACATTGAAGCCCTTCATGCCGGACTCGTCCAGCGTTGGCAGCTTGGACAGCGCCGGCGTCGTCAGTCGCTTGGCGGTGGTCACGGCAAAAGCCTTGACCTTGCCAGCTTCGATCTGGCCCGTGGTATTTGTGGTCTGGTCGCACATCAGATCGACCTGGCCGCCCAGCAGGTCGGTCATGGCCGGCGCGGTGCCCTTGTACGGAATCGTGGTCATGTCGATCTTCAGCGCTTGCTGGAAGAGCAGGCCGCACAGGTGCGAAGCGGCACCCAGGCCAGCATTGGCCAGGTTGATCTTGCCTTTGTTGGCCTCGAGCCATTTCACCAACTCGGGGTAGGTGTTGGCAGGCAGTGTGCTGCGGCCGATCAACGTCATCGGCACTTCGTTGACCATGCCGAGAAACTCGAAGTCGTTCATCGTGTCGTAGGGCATCTTGCGGTACAGCGCCGGCGAAGTTGCCATGCCGATGTGGTGCAGCAGCAGCGTGTAGCCGTCCGGTGCGGCCTTGGCAGCCTTGGCTGCGCCCAGGGTGCCACCGGCACCGCCGACGTTTTCGATGATGACGGTTTGGTTGTTCAGGCCTTTGGCCAGCACCACGGCCAAGTCGCGCGCGACCTTGTCTGTCGGACCGCCGGCGGCAAACGGCACTATCAAGGTGACCGGCTTGTCGGGGTATGAGGCGAACGCAGCGCCAGCCAGGATGGCAAGGCTCAGCGCGAGTAGGGTCTTCTTCATGGGGCTGTCTCCGGGGGGCGGATGGATGGTGAGGCCAGGATGCTAGGGCCGCAGGGCCTGAACTCGCACGTGGGAAATACGTAATCCGCAACCCTAGTGCAGTGTTCGACGCTATGTGGAACATAAAACCGCGTCTTGGGTCGCCTGGCCTCGTTGCAAATCTTCGCGATGCAAAAGAGCATCGCTGTGGTTTGCGCCTGGCCAGACAACCCAATCCATCGGCTTTCTCAAGCTCCACACAGCATCGAACACTGCACCAGGCGGGCGATGCCAAGAATGCCGCTAGCGGTAGCTGCGCGCGTCTTCGATCAGCTTGCCGTCGTTGGCCAGGCTGCCGGGCGTGACGATGTGCACATCAGCGCGCAGCTTGGTCAGCTCGCGGACGGTCGCGGCCACCGCCGCTGCCAGGCCTTCGGTCGAGGTGGCGCATTCCACGTGCAGGGTCATGGTGTCGTTGGCCATCTCGCCGGCCACCACCAGGCGCACACGGCCCAGCTCAGGGTGGCGGCGTGCCACCTCGGCCACCTGGCCCGGGTGCACGAACATGCCTCGAACCTTGGCTGTCTGGTCGGCACGGCCCAGCCAGCCGCGAATACGGGTGTTGGTGCGTCCGCTCGGGCAGAAGCCGGGCAGCACGGCAGACAGGTCGCCGGTGCCCAGGCGCAGCATCGGGTAGTCGGGGTTGAGCGTGGTCACCACCACTTCGCCGACTTCACCGTCGGGTACCGGGTCATCGGTTCCCGGGCGCACGATCTCGAGCAGCACGGTCTCGTCCAGCACCAGGCCTTCAAGTGCGCTGGTTTCGTAGGCCACCACGCCCAATTCGGCGGTGGCATAGGCCTGAAACGCCTGTACGCCACGTTCGCCCAGCCAGTCACGCAAGCTGGGCGGGAAGGCTTCGCCACTGACCAGGGCCTTTTTCAGGCTGGGCAGGCCTTGGCCAGATTCGGCCGCCTTCTCAAGCAGGATGCGCAGGAAACTGGGCGTGCCGGTGTAGGCGTCGGGCCGCAGGTGCGCCATGGCCTGCAGTTGCTGTTCGGTGTTGCCCGTGCCCCCCGGAAAGACCGTGCAGCCCAGGGCCTGGGCGCCGCTTTCCATGATCCAGGCGCCTGGCGTCATGTGATAACTGAAACAGTTGTGCACCAGGTCGCCAGCCATGAAGCCGGCGGCTTGCAGTGCGCGCGCGGCGTGCCAGTAGTCGCTGGCGGCGCCTTCGGGTTCGTAGATCGGGCCCGGGCTTTGGTAGACATGGCGCGCGCTCCGGCGCGCAGCGGTGGCGCGCCAGCCGATGGCGCTGAAGCCGCCGAACGGGTCGAAGGCGGGGTCGAAGGCGGTGTCGAACGGGCCGAAGCTCGTTCCTTGGCTGGCCTCGCGCCCGACTTGCTGGCGCTGCAGAAGTTCGTGCTTGCGCGTCACCGGCAAGCGGGCCAGCGCGGCGCGGCTGTTGATGGTGTTGGCGTCAATCCCGGCCAGCCGCTCGGCATAAGCTGGCACGGCCTGTGCCGCGCGCACCTGTGCGGGCAACGCCGCAAGCAGGGCCGCTTCACGCGCGGCAGGGTCGCGCAGAGCCAGGGGGTCGATGTCGGCAGGGCGCAGGCTCATTCCTCGCCGTCCCATCGGGCCAGGCGTCGTTTCAGTTCTTCGAGCCACTTGCGCTGTTCGGCGGCGGTCTTGATCACGCTGCGGTCGAATTCCGGGGTCAGTACCAGCCGGCGCGCCAGGCTGGCGTGCAGGGCGTCATCTGTCAGTCGAAGCTCGGCCACCCGCTTGCCGCGCGTCTCAAAACCGCCATGCCGCTCGGTCAGCTTCAGGTCGCGCAGCGCGCGCTGCAGTTGGTGCAGTGCCGCTTCGGCGTTGAACGGCGGCGGGGCGAAGCCAAAGCTGTCGTCGCTCATGACAGCCAGCGCTTGCGGCGCTTGTAGCTCTTCGCGTCCTTGAAGCTCTTCCTGTCGCCGCCGCCCATGCCCAGGTAGAACTCCTTGACGTCCTCGTTCTCGCGCAGGTCTTTGGCAGCACCTTCCATCACGATGCGCCCGCTCTCCAGGATGTAGCCGTGGTCGGAATAACGCAGCGCCATGTTGGTGTTCTGTTCGGCCAACAGGAAAGTGACGCCTTCGCGCTGGTTCAGGTCTTTGACGATCTCGAACACTTCTTCCACGATCTGCGGCGCCAGGCCCATGCTCGGTTCGTCCAGCAGCACCATCTTCGGGCTGGCCATCAGCGCGCGGCCAATGGCGCACATCTGCTGTTCGCCGCCGCTGGTGTAGGCGGCTTGGCTGCTGCGCCGTGTCTTCAGCCGCGGAAAATAGTTGTAGACCTTCTCCAGCGTCTGCGCGACCGCAGCCTTGCCGTCCTTGCGCGTGTAGGCGCCCGTCAACAGGTTGTCTTCGATCGACAGATGCGCAAAACAGTGCCGGCCTTCCATGACCTGAATCACGCCGCGGTTGACCATCTCGCTGGTGCTAAGCTTTTCGATGCGTTCGCCGCGCAGCTCGATGCTGCCTTTGGTGACCACACCGCGCTCGCCCGCCAGCAGGTTGCTGACGGCGCGCAGCGTGGTGGTCTTGCCGGCGCCATTGCCGCCCAGCAAGGCCACCACGCCACCTTCGGGCACCTGCAGGCTGACGCCCTTGAGCACCAGGATCACGTGGTTGTAGATGACCTCGATGCCGTTGACGTTCAAGAACGGTTGACCCCCGAGCTCGCTGCGCTCGCTACCCCCCGAGGGGGCCGATCGCGAGCGGCCCGGCAGAGCCGGTTCCGCCGCTCCTGCTGGGGAGAGTTCAGGCTTCGCCATGGGTCACGACTGGCAATCCGCGGGGGCGCGCCGTTCGATCTTCTTCTCAACGGCATACTTCTCGGCCGAAGCCTTCACCAGTGGCTTGATGATCTGTTCATCGGCCTGCAGCCAATCAGAAGCCCAGCTGAACTTGGCGCCGTCCCAGGTGTGCACACGGGCCCAGGCTGAACCCATGTGGTCGAAGCAGCTGGTGGACACCGGGCGCATCACGCCCTTGAAGCCCAAAGCGTCCAGCTTGGCCTGGGTCAGGTTCAGGTTCTCGTAGCCCCAGCGTGCCTGCTCACCCAGCATGACCTTGCCCTTGCCGAAGCGTTCCTGCGCCGAACGCACGCCCTCGACAGCCAGCATCGCGCCGACCACGCCGCGCATGTACAGCACCTGCCCCACTTCGTCCTTCGGCCCGGTGCCCTGGCCCTTGGCGTGTACCTTGTCCAGGATCTCCTTCACGACGGCAGACTCGGGCTCGGCCCCGTGCTGCATCATCACCGCGCTGTAGCCCTTGGCGGCAGCGCCGATGTCGCGCAGGTCGGGCTCGGCCCCGCTCCACCAGGTGCCGAACATCTTCTCGCGCGGGTAGCCGGTGGCCACGGCTTCTTTGATGGCGGTGGCCGTCATCACGCCCCAGGTCTGCATCACGACGAAGTCGGGCCGCTGCTGGCGCACCTGCAGCCAGATGGCTTTCTGCTCGACGCCGGGCGCCGGCACGGGCAGCAGCTGCAGTTCGAAGCCGTGCATCTTGCTGCGCTCTTGCACGATGGGCAGCAGTTCCTTGCCGAAGGGGCTGTCGTGGTAAACGACGGCAATCTTCTTGCCCTTCATCTTGTCCCAGCCGCCCTGTGTCTTGGCGATGTGCTGCAGCACCGTGTCGCCGGCCACCCAGTAGTGGCCGATGAGCGGGAAGTTCCACTTGAAGACGCTGCCGTCGGCGCTGTCGCTGCGGCCGTAGCCCGATGTGATCATCGGAATCTTGTCGGCCGGAATTTTTTCGGTCAGCGCGAAGGTGATGCCGGTGGACAAAGGCTGGAAGACGGTGGCGCCGCCGTGCTTGCCTTTCAGACGCTCGTAGCATTCGACACCGCGGTCGGTGGCGTAGGCGGTCTCGCATTCTTCGACCAATGTCTTCACGCCATTGATGCCGCCGCGCACGTTGACGAGCTTCATGTAGTCGGCGTAGCCGTTTGCGAAGGGCGTGGCGTTGGGTGCCACGGGGCCGGTGCGGCCGGTCAGGCTGGGGAAGAACTGCACCTTGTCTTGCGCATAGGCAGCGGGGGCAAAGGTGCCGGCGGTGATGCCGGTGATGGCGGTGATGGCCAGTGTGGCGGCCAGGGCCAGAGTCTTGAATTTCATGGTGCTTGTCTCCGTTGGTGTGAGCACGGGTGCGCTCATGGGTCTGCTCAGGGGTGTGCTCAATGAGGGAAGGGCCACAGCCGCATCTTTTCCTTGGCGGTGGACCAAAGTCGCGCCAGGCCGTGCGGTTCAACGATCAGGAAGAAAACGATCAGCGCGCCGAAGATCATCAGTTCCGCATGGGCCACGCCCGCGGTGCTGATGGTCACGCCAACCAGGTTGCCCAGGGCGGGCAGGAACTGGTTCAGGAAGATGGGCAGCACGACGATGAAAGCGGCGCCGAAGAAGCTGCCCATCACCGAACCCAGGCCGCCGATGATGATCATGAACAGCAGCTGAAAGCTGCGGTCGATGCTGAAGGCGGCTGGCTCCCAGCTGCCCAGGTGCACGAAGCCCCACAGCGCGCCTGCCACGCCGACGAAGAAGCTGCTGACGGCAAAGGCCGTCAGCTTGGCGTAGACCGGGCGGATGCCGATGACGGCGGCGGCCACGTCCATGTCGCGGATCGCCATCCATTCGCGGCCGATGTGGCTGCGCACCAGGTTCTTGGCCATCCAGGCGAAGACGATCAGGATGCCCAGGCACAGCAGGTACTTCTCGAGCGGGCTGTCGATCGGGATGCCGAACAGGTTCAGGCTGCTGACCGACACCGAACCCGAGGACGAGTTGTTGGTGAACCAGGAAATCCGCAGAAAAGCCCAGTCGACGAAGAACTGCGCGGCCAGCGTCGCCACCGCCAGGTACAGACCCTTGATGCGCAGGCTGGGAATGCCGAACAGCACCCCCACCACCGTGGCACAGAGCCCGCCCAGCAGGATGGCGGCCAAGAGCGGCATGCTGTCGAAGCGCACCATGAAGTTATAGGCTGCATAGGCGCCCACCGCCATGAAGGCGCCCGTGCCCAGCGACACCTGTCCGCAGTAGCCCACCAGGATGTTCAGGCCCAGTGCCGCCAGCGACAGGATGAGAAACGGGATGAGGATGGCGCGGAAGGTGTATTCATCAGCCAGCAAGGGCACGCCGATGACGGCGAAGGCCAGCAGCAGCCAGATGCCGATGCGGTCTTGCCGGATCGCGAAGACCTGCTGGTCTGCCGCGTACGAGGTCTTGAACTGGCCGTTCTCTCTGTACAGCATGGTCAGACCCGGTCGATGATCTTTTCGCCGAACAAGCCTTGCGGCCGCACCAGCAACACAAACAACACCAGCACGTAGCCGAACCAGATCTCGATACCGCCGCCCAGCATCGGCCCGGCGTAGACCTCGGACAGCTTCTCGCCCACGCCGATGATGAGCCCGCCAACGATGGCGCCGGGCACGCTCGTCAGCCCGCCCAGAATGACCACGGGCAAGGCTTTGAGTGCCACC
>JBBQAW010000207.1:0-7568 GCA_038316815.1 Burkholderiales bacterium | reverse complement strand
GGCCTAGAATCCGCCCACCATGGAATCGCAGCGCATTACCCTCGCGTTGATCGACCGCTCAGGCGGCTTCGAAACCCGACCCGAGCGCGTTCGTTTGGCTGATTTGGTCAGGTTCGCCGAGGATGTGCAGAACTTTCTGCGCGGCAGCGACCGAGAGGTGGACACACAGTCACTTGAGGTTTCGGTTCGAGACGGCTCATTCGCACTCGAAACCGCCCCATTGGGTCCTGCACCACGCCTGTTCAGCGATCTACAAGCGTTGCAAGGGGGAGAACTACTGGACAGCCTGGATGGCAAGCGCAAGGAGGTGATCGAAAGCTGGCAGAAGGCAACCCGGACGTGCCGCGAAATGGCCTACCGCATCACTGCAGACTTCCTGGAACGGCCTGTGATCGTCGATTCCGAGACTGACTACCGTGCGGATGACGCTGACCAGTGGGTCCAGGTTGAGCGCTACATTCAGGGCGAGATTCAAGACTTGGGCGGAAAGACGAAAGCAAATGCCCATGTGCGCCTCCGCGATGGCGTTACTCTGAAGGTAACGACCGACAAGGCGATGCTGCGCGATGACACGATAAACCGGCTGTACAAAGCAGCGATGCTGCGCGTGAAGGCGGAATACAACGTACTCACACGCGAACTGCGGAACGCCCGACTGATTGAATTCGTGGCCTACGAGCCGACGATCGACGAAGAAGAACTGATGCGTCTCAGCCGCCGCGGTGCTGTCGCCTGGAAAGACATATCCGACCCGACGAATTGGGTGGACGAATTGCGCGGGAGCGCTCATTGAACAGTGTCTTGCTCGACACCAGTTTTCTGATCACGTTCGCCAGTCCGGAACGGCCACACCATGCTGCTGCGCGTCAGTACTTCCGTGAGTTCATTCGGCAACAGATTCCGATGTATCTGTCCACGATCGTGATCTCAGAATTCCAGGTAAAGCAGGCGATCAACGATCTACCGCTTCGTAACTTTGTGGTGCTGCCGTTCAACGTTGACCATGCCATGCGATGCGGCATCTTGGTGCGACAGCTCGCACGCGATCCGGGCGATGATCGGGTGCGGGTGAAGGACGACTTCAAGTTGATTGCCCAATGCGACTGCGAAGGCATCAGTCACTTGTTGAGCGAAGACGCCGGCTTCCTTGTGAAGTATCTTCAGCGGGCACAGAGCGGATCCGCTCCGCCGACTCGATCAATCCTGTTGAAGGACGGTTTCGAGACCGCTTGGTTCGACAACGGCCAGGCGGCGCTGGGCCTGTAGGCATTGTTTTGGCTGCACAGCAGACCGTCCCCCGTACCCAGCAGGGCACTGATCGGACAGCGTTCTGACTCTTGTTCGTCCGCCCGAGCATCAGGTCTGCCAAATCACAGCCTGCGGCGCACCCGCCAGCCCCCGCGCGCGCAGCTGCCCGCAGCCGGCGTCCACATCCTGCCCGGCAGACTGCCGCAGCTTGGTCAGCACACCACGCCGGTGCAATGCACGCGCCATCTCGGCGGCGCGTTCGATGGCCGGGCGGCGGTAGGGCAGTTCGGGCACGGCGTTGTAGGGAATCAGGTTCATCAGCGCGTATTTGCCCTTCAGCAAGCTCGCGATGCCTTCGACTTCGTCGTCACCGTCGTTGACGCCTTCGATCAAGGTCCATTGGTACTGGATGGGGTAGCCGCTGGCGCGCGCATACCGTTCTCCCGCGTCCACCAGGTCTTGTGGCGTGATGCGCGGCGCGCGCGGCAGAAGTTGTTCGCGCAGCGCGGCTTGGCTGGTATGAAGAGACAAGGCCAAGGCCGGCTTCACATCACCCGCGCCCAAGGCCGCCAGCCGTTCGAAGAGGCGCGGGTCGCCCACCGTGGACAGCACCAGCTGCTTGTGGCCAATGCCACCCGAAGTGCCCAGCAGCTGGATGGCGTCCATCACTGCTTCCAGGTTATGCGCCGGCTCACCCATGCCCATGAAGACCAGCTTGCGCAAAGCGCGCGCCGGACCCAGTTCGCGCCGCGCCAACACCGCCTGCGCCACGATTTCGGCGCTGCCCAGCTGGCGCAGCAAGCCGCTTTGCCCGGTCATGCAGAAGACGCAGCCCACCGCGCAGCCCACCTGGGTGCTGATGCACACGGCCTGGGCGCGCTCGGGCGGCAGCAGCACCGTCTCGATGGTCTGGCCATCATTCAGGGCCAACAGCAGGCGCGCCGAGCCGTCTGCCGCAGGGTGGCGGCTGGCCACGCGCGCCAAGCCGTCCAGTTCAGCCAGGATGCCTGGCAGCGCCAGCAGCAGCGGCTTGGGCAGGAAGCTTTCCAGACGTTTGCGTCCGCCTTCCTGCGGCTGCGCCTGTGCCCAGCGGCGCAATACCCGTTCTTCATGCACCGGCAATGCGCCCAGGGCGCGCAGGCGTTGACGCAGCTGCAAGATGTGCATCACATCAAGCCAAGCTTCCCGCTGCGGAACCGGCTTTGCCGGGCCGCTGGCGGACGGCCCCCTCTGGGATAGCAGGGGTTGCGGGGGTAGCGAGCGCTAGCGAGTTCGGGGGCACAAAGTCTCCGCATGGTGGCGCAGGTGGTCTTCGATGAAGCTGGCGATGAAGTAGTAGCCGTGGTCGTAGCCCGCATGCCGGCGCAGCACCAGGGGCACACCGGCATCGCGGCACGCGGCTTCCAGCAGATGCGGGTGCAGCTGTTCGGCCAGAAATTTGTCGGCCTCGCCCTGGTCGATCAGCAGGGCCGGCGCGCCCGGGGCCAGGCGCTTGCCGGCGCGCACCAGTTCGGTGGCGTCGTGGGCGGCCCAGGTGCTGCGGTCTGGCCCCAGATAGCCGTCGAAGGCCTTCGCGCCCCAGGGGCACTGCATTGGGGCGGCGATGGGTGCGAATGCGCTGACGCTGCGAAACAGGTGCGGATGGCGCAGGCCCAGCGTCAGCGCGCCGTGGCCGCCCATCGAATGGCCGAACAAGCCGGTAGCGTGCGCACGCCGCGGAAAGTGTGCCGCCAGCACAGCCAGCAGGTCTTGCGTGATGTAGCTTTCCATGCGCCATTGCTGGGCCCAGGGTGCCTGCGTGGCGTCCAGGTAGAAGCTGGCCGCGGTGCCGAAGTCCCAGGTCGCGTCTGCGCCTTCGACAGCGGTGCCGCGCGGGCTGGTGTCGGGGGTCACGAGCATCAAACCGAGTGCTGCGGCCACGCGCTGGGCGCCGGCTTTGACGGCAAAGGTCTCTTCGTTGCAGGTCAGCCCGGCCAGCCACACCAGCGCCGGCACGGGGCCGTGCTTGGCTTGCGGCGGCACGAAGACACCGAACTTCATCGGCAGGCCGACGGCTGCCGATTCATGCCGATAGAAGCCCTGCACGCCGCCGAAGCAGCCGTATTCAGACAGCGTCTCCAACATCAGAACACCACCACGCTGCGAATGCTTTCACCGCGGTTCATGAGTTCGAAGCCTTCATTGATTTGCTCAAGCGCCAGTGTGTGCGTGATCAGCGGGTCGATCTGAATCTTGCCTTCCATGTACCAGTCGACGATCTTGGGCACGTCGGTGCGGCCGCGTGCGCCGCCGAAGGCACTGCCTTCCCACTTGCGGCCCGTCACCAGCTGAAACGGGCGCGTGGCGATTTCCTGCCCCGCCGCCGCCACGCCGATGATGATGCTGCGGCCCCAGCCCTTGTGGCAGCACTCCAGGCTCTGGCGCATGGTGGTGGTGTTGCCGATGCACTCGAAGCTGTAGTCGGCGCCGCCGTCGGTCAGTTGTTGAATGGCATCCACGACGTTGGGTACGTCTTTCGGGTTGATGAAGTGCGTCATGCCGAACTGCCGCGCCATGGCTTCACGCGCCGGGTTCAAGTCGATGCCGATGATCTTGTCGGCACCCACCATCCTGGCGCCTTGAATCACGTTCAGCCCGATGCCGCCCAGGCCAAAAACCACCACGTTCGCCCCGGGTTCAACCTTGGCGCTGTAGATCACCGCGCCCACGCCCGTCGTGACGCCGCAGCCGATGTAGCAGACCTTGTCGAAAGGCGCGTCCTGGCGAATCTTGGCCAGCGCGATTTCTGGCGCCACGATGTGGTTGGCGAAGGTGCTGGTGCCCATGTAGTGCAGGATGGGTTGCCCGTTCAAACTGAAGCGGCTGGTGCCGTCGGGCATCAGGCCGCGCCCCTGCGTGCTGCGAATCTGCTGGCACAGGTTGGTCTTGCGGCTGAGGCAGAACTTGCATTGCCGGCATTCGGGCGTGTAGAGCGGGATGACGTGGTCGCCTTTTTTCAGCGACGTCACACCCGGCCCCACGTCCAGCACCACGCCCGCGCCTTCGTGCCCCAGGATGGCCGGGAACAGGCCTTCGGGGTCGGCGCCTGACAACGTGTACTGGTCGGTGTGGCAGATGCCGGTGGCCTTGATCTCAACCAGCACTTCCCCCGCACGCGGGCCGTCCAGGTCGACGGTTTCGATGGTCAACGGTGCACCGGCCTTCCAGGCCACGGCTGCGCGGGTTTTCATGTCGAGGGTCCTTCCGGGTTCGGGCCAGAGCGCCTGAATCTACACGCCGCGCGCACGCCGCCCAGCCATGCAAGCCCGACCGGCCACTGCCTACGCCAACGCCCAGGCCTGGGAAATGGATGTGAAGTTAGGCAAAGCCGATGGCCCGTTGGCGGAAAGACCCGGCAGGCCCAGCAGACAATCTGCGGCCATGAAAAAAATTCACTCGAAACACCCGGGGCGCATCAGCGGCCTGGCCCTGGGCGCCAGCCTTTTGGCCGCCAGCACTGCGGCCTTGGCGCAAACCCCACCGCCACGGCCTGCAGCACCGACACCTGCAGCAGCCGCATCGGCGCCCGCGGCCGCAGCCCCGGTCCCTTCTGCAACACCGGCAACGCCAGCGACGCCTGCAACATCAGCAACATCAGCAACATCGGCAACGCCAGCCGCAGCGCCAACGGCAGCACCAGCAACATCACCAACAGCAACCCCCGGCCAACGCGTTGAAATCACGGGTGGCCGCCAGTCCGACACCGAACAGCGCCGCCAGTCCACGGCGTCGAAGATCATCGTCGGCCGCGAAGACATCGACAAGTTCGGCGACGCCACCCTGGGCGAAGTGCTGCGCCGGCTGCCGGGCGTGAACATCCCGGGCGCCCCGGGCCGTGGCGGCCCGCCGCGCTTGCGCGGGCTGGGCGGGGGCTTCACGCAGCTGCTGATCGACGGCCAGCGTGTGCCGCCCGGTTTCAGCCTGGAAAGCCTGACGCCAGAGCAGGTTGAACGCATCGAGATATTGCGCGCGCCCACGGCCGAGACCGGCGCGCGTGCCATCGCCGGCACCATCAACATCATCACGCGCGACGGCTTCCGCCAGCGCCTGAATGACTTGCGTCTGGGCACAGGCATCGAGAACGGTGCCACTTCGGCCAACGCCGGCTGGACCCACAACAACAGTGCCGGCAAGCTGAGCTACAACCTCTCGGGCTCGACCTTCAAGAATCATCGCGATGAGGACAGCCGCACCCTGACCCAAGTTCAGGACCTGGGCAGCGGCCTGCTGCTGGAAGACCGCACCGTCACCGGGCGCAGCCAAGGCGAACGTGTGGGCACCAACCTGGCGGCCAGGCTGCAGTGGCGGTTGAACGAGTCGGGCGACAACATCGCCCTGATGCCTTCCATCTTCCACAGCGAAAACCAGAACAACAATCAACTGGTTCAGGACGCCCGGCTGCTGCGGCCAGCCAGCAGCGGGCGCTACACCACGGCCGACAGCCAGGCCGATTCGCGCTTCACGGTTGGCAGGGTGGGGCTGATGTGGCGCCAGCGCCTGGGCGATGTGCGCATGGAAGCGAACGGCAATGCCGGCGGCTTCCAGTCGCGCAACGACACCACGCGGCGCGAATTCGGCGCCGGCAATGCCGGGCTGTTGCGCACGCTGATGGACAGCAGCAGCACACGCGAGAGATCGAGCACGCTCAACCTCAAGGGCACCCGGCTCGCGGGCGGCAACCCCAGCGACCCAGGGAGCGAAAACACCGTCGTTGTGGGTGCCGAGGTCGAAGGCGTGAACCGCCAGGAAGAGCGCAGCAACCTGGAGAACGGCCAACCCGTGCTGGCCGACTTCGGCGACAACCTGAAGGCCAGCAGCCTGCGCCTGGCGGCCTACGGCCAGAACGAATGGCGCATCAACCCGAACTGGAGCGCCTACGCTGGCCTGCGCTGGGAAGGCATCAGCACGCGCGGCGACAACGCCGACGGCAGCCGCCCCAGCAACCGCAGCAGTGTGTGGACACCACTGGCGCATGCCGTCTGGAAGCCAGACCCCAAGCGCCGCGACCAGGTGCGCATGAGCCTGACACGCAGTTACCGCAGCCCCGGCCTGGGCACCCTGATCGCACGGCCCAGCCTCAACCGCGACTGGCCCGTGACGGGCCCGAACGACATCAACACGCCCGACAGCGCCGGCAACTCCGACCTGAAACCAGAACTGGCCACCGGCGTCGAACTGGGCTACGAACGCTATCTGGAAAGCGGCGGCGTGCTCAGCGCCAACTACTTCCGCCGCGACATCACGAACCTGATCCGCGGCGTGAAGAGCCTGGAAACGGTGAGCTACAGCACCTTTCCGCGCTGGGTGCTGCGCCAGCAGAACATCGGCAAAGCGACAGTGCAGGGACTGGAGCTGGAGGCCCGCTTCCGGCTCGACCAGCTGGCCAAAGGCAGACCGGCGGTGGAAATCCGCAGCAACCTGAGCCTGTTCGACAGCAGCGTGAAGTCCGTCCCCGGCCCCGACAACCGGCTGGAACAGCAAGCCAAAGGCACCGCCAACATCGGCGCTGACTACCGGCTGCGCGGCACGCCGTTCACGCTGGGCGGCAACCTGAACTGGGTGCCCGGCTACACCACGCGCACCGACGCCAATCAAACCGTCAGCGTCAGCCGCAAGCAGGTGTGGGACGCCTATGCGTTGTGGGCCTTCAACCCCAACACCGCGCTGCGCCTTCTGGCCAGCAACCTGGCGGCTGAGGACTACGACACCACCACCGTCAACACCACACTGCCGCCCCTGGCCAACGAGCGCAGCACCGTCGTCAGCGGCGGTCCCAGCTACATCAACTGGCAACTGCGGCTGGAACTGAAGCTCTAAGTTCCTGATCGGGGCAACACCCCGATTCATAGAACACATCCGGATCGAGGCAGCGGCCGCCGGGCGATATTGGCTCATTCCATCCGGCTGCATTCGGCACTTTGCGGACGTTCGTTCCTCGTCTGTTGCAGACGTTGGGCGCTGACCCTTCGGGATGTCTCCGTTGTCCCTGGGCTGCGTCAGCCGGGTGGCCCCCTCCGCTCATTCCCCCGCCGCCGGCCTGCGGCCGACGGCTCCTGCTTAACTTCGCTGCGGGGGCCACCCGACTGCCGCAGCCCCGGCACCATGTCTGCCCGCAACCGCGGCACGCAACCATGTGTGCCGCAAAGGCGGGCTTGGCTTGGCTGCGGCGCGCACGAGAGGCGCCGAGAAGCGCAGGGCCCGCGGCCTCGCGCGCAGCGCGATTCGTAAACTGACTCATCGCGGGTGTTTGAGCGCAGAGAGCGAAGCGAACGAAGCGAGTT
>JBBQAW010000206.1:0-7585 GCA_038316815.1 Burkholderiales bacterium | reverse complement strand
ACCTGGCAGGCGGCGCAGTTCGCGCACGAAGCTGTAGCCGTCCATGCGCGGCATGTTGATGTCGACCACGAACAAGTCGTAGGCCGCGCCTTCGTCCTGGCCGTGCACGCGCTCCAGCGCTTCCACGCCGTTGCAGGCTTCATCGGTCGCCCAGCCGGCGTCGCCCAATATCTTGCGGTGGTACATGCGCACGGTGGCCGCGTCGTCGACGACCAGAATGCGCTGCGGTGGTTTCGTGTCGGGGGTGGCAATGCTCATGTCGATTCCAGCGGCTTTTGGTAGACCATGGCGTCCGGGAAACGGCGCACCTTGAAGAGGGAAGAAATACGGCTCATCGATTCCGAATGCCCCAGGCAGATGAAGCCGCCAGGGCGAAGCGCGTCGTACATGGCCTCGGCCGCGACGCGGCGCGACAGGTCGTCGAAATAGATCAGCAGGTTGCGGCAGAAGATGATGTCGATGTCGCGGAAGCACCGCGTGTCGGCAGGCTGCGACAGGTTGACCAGGCTGAACTCCACTGCCTCGACCAGGTCGCGGCTGATGCGCCAGTTGCCGTCCTGGGTGGGTTTGAAATACTTGTTCAGGTAATTCTTCGGGAGCTGTGCGACCGAGCGCGGTGAATAGACGCCGGCCTGGGCTGCTTCAAGCACCCGGGAGTCGATGTCGCTCGACACGATCTCGACCTCGTAGTCGTCGATGCGCGCCCAGCGTTCGAGCAGGTAGATGGCAATCGAGTAAGGCTCTTCGCCCGTGGATGACGGAACCGACCAGATGCGGATGCGCGAGCCGCGCGGCTTGCGCGCGGCCACTTCGTCGAGCAGGTGGTTCACCAGGCAGTCGAACTGATAGGCCTCACGGAAGAAGTAGGTCTCGTTGACCGTCATCAGGTTGATGAGCTGCTGCAACTCGCTGCCGTCGGCCTCGAAACGCATGGCCACGAAATAGGCACGAAAGCTGTCGGCGCCGGTGGCGGCAATGCGGTCGAGCAGCCGCTTGTCCACGAAGTAGCGCTTACCTTCGTCGAAGTGGATGCCGGTCTTGCGATAGAAGAATTCGGCGAACTTGTGAAAGTCGGCGTCGGTGATCTGTGGCACTGCCGCCACCGCTGTAGTTCTCATGCGGCCTCGATGCGCTCCAACGCCACTTCGGCGGCGAAACCGATGAAGGGGTCGTCGGCAAAGCGCAGGCGTACCGCGCGCAGGGGCTCGGCCAGGCTGCGGTTGCCCACCTCGGCCAGCACCTCGATGGCCGCACCCACCACGTTGGCCTCGGTCTCGGTGTTCAGCACCCGCCCCAGCCATTCGGGCACCTGCGCATGCGGCAGGTTGCCCAGCAGGTTGACAGTGAAGAGGCGCACATCGCTGTCGACGTCGCGCAGCAGCGCATCGATGTGCGGCGCGACGGCTTCCGGCAGGCCAGACAGCACTTCGATGGCGCCGTTGCGCAGTGGCGCGTCATCGCTGCGCAGCAGGGGCAAGAGGCCTTCCACCACCGCGCTGCCACCCATCTGGGCAACGCTGCTGAACAGCACGGCGCGCACGCTGGCATCACGTTCTTCCAGCAGCTGGGCACACAGGCGTGGCGCGGCTTCAGCGTGCACGGCCAGGTCGCGCGCGGCCCAGCGACGCACGGCCGGGTCGGCATCTCGCAGCTGCGCGATCAGGCCCCCGGCGTCGCGTGGGTAGGTTCGTTCTTCGACACGCCGCAGGGCCGTGCCGGCTTCGCTGGTCTTCTTAAGTCCCATGGCTTGCCTCGTACGGTCTGGGGGGTTCAGGCCGCCTTGCGCAGCAGCCAGGCCCGGAGCTGCGTCGCAACGCCGGTGCAGGGCAACACCATCGATGCGCCGCCGAGTTCGATCAGTTCCTGCGGCATGCCGAAGACGACCGCCGTTTCCTGCGATTCCGCAATGGTTCGGCCGCCTGCGCGGTGAAGCCGCGTCATCGCGGCGGCCCCGTCGTTGCCCATGCCGGTGAGCATCACGCCCACCAGTCGCTGCGGCGGCATGTGCTGCATGGCCGTGTCCACCAGGATCTCCACCGACGGGTGCCACAGCACGGCCGGCGTTTCTGGGCGCGGCGCGGCGTGCAGCCGGCCGCCGCGGTCGACCACGGTCAGGTCGGTGCCGCCGCGGCCGATGTACACCTTGCCGGCCTCCAGCGGCATGCCGGCAGCCACTTCGACCACGTTCAGCGCGCACAGGCTGTCCATGCGGCGCGCAAAGGTGTCGGTGAAGTTGGCAGGCATGTGCTGGGCCACCAGCACCGGCCAGGGAAAGTCTGCGGGCAGCTTGGGCAGGATTTCTTCCAGCGTGCGCGGGCCGCCCGTGGAAACACCGATCAACACCAGGCCGGACGGTCTTTGGACCGAACCCTTCGCCGCGGTCGACCCCCGCCAGGGTGCCGCTGGCGTTGTGGCTGACTGGGTGGCGGCCGGGGTGGCGGCCGGCGTGTCGGCCGGCAAAAACGCCGGCCGCGCCATTGGCTTCAGCGTTGCGGTGATCGCGCGCCGCACGCCGCCCACCCGGGCCCGCGACGCCGAGCGCACCTTGTCGAGCAGCACCTTGGCGATGTCATCGACATGCAGCGAAATCGTGCCGCCAGGCTTGGCGATGAAGTCCACCGCGCCCAACGCCAGCGCTTCGAAGGTGGCCAGGGCGCCTTTTTCGGTCAGCGAGGACACCATGATCACAGGCGTCGGTCGCGCCGCCATCATCAGCGACAGCGCGGTCAGGCCGTCCATCTCGGGCATGTTGATGTCCAGCGTCACCACATCGGGCTGCCACTGCACCACCATGTCGACGCCCTCAGCGCCGTTGCGTGCGCTGTTGACTTCGTAGCCGCCTTCACGAAGAACGCCCATCAGCAGCTTGCGCATCAGCGCCGAGTCGTCAACGACCAGAACCTTTTTCATGGCGCAGCGCTCAGGCGGCTTTGGCCAGCGGCAGCGCTACACCCTGCTCGGCAGGCGCACCAGGCATACCCGGCTCAGCAGGCTCAGCACCCGCACTTTTGCCTGGTGACGGGCTCATGCGCTGCATCGCCTGCATCTCGCGCCCTTGCAACAGGTGTTGTGGGTCGATCAGCATCACCAGGCGCTTGCTGCCCTGCAGATTGGCCACGCGGCTGATGAGCTGGCTCTGCTCTTCGCTCATGCTCGGCGCGGGTGCGATGTCGGCACGCGGAATGCGCAACACTTCGGCCACCGAATCGACGATGAAGCCGCTGCGCAGGCCACCCAGCATGTAGACCATGATGCGCTGGCTTTCGCTGCGCGGCACCACCGGCAGGCCCAGGCGGCTGCGCTGGTCGATCACCGGCAGGACAGTGCCGCGCAGGTTGATCACGCCTTCAACGAAGGCCGGCGTCTTGGGCACGCGTGTCAGCGTCTCGGGCACGCGCACGATCTCTTGCACGCTCATGATGGGCACACCGAATTCCTCGGCGCCCAGGCGGAAGATCACCACCTGGGTGTCATCGTCGCCGTTGTCGTCCCGTTCGTTGTCCCGTTCGTTATTGCGGTCGGCAGCGCTCATGTTCAGGTCCTCGCCATCGGCAGTGGAAGTTGAATCAGCCGCGGCCCGAAGCACAGCGTTCACGGCCTGGGTGATGGCTGGCATGTGCAGCAGCTTGTCGGTGGCGATGATCGACACCAGCCGCTTGCCATCTTCGAGCCTGCAGATCGAGCTGAACTCCTGCAGACCCTGGTCGGCAGCCAGGATGCCGGGCATGGCCTCGGCCTGGGCGCGCGGCACGCTCAGCACTTCCTTCACCGAATCGGTGACCAGGCCGACACGCAGGCCGCCCGGCAGGGCGGTGACGACGATGCGCTGCTGCTCGGTGTACGGAATGCGCGGCATGCCGAACAAGGAACGCAGGCTGACCAGCGGCAGCAGGCGCTGGCGCAGCGACATCAGGCCCAGTACATGGGCCGGGGCGTTCGGCAGTACGCTGACGCGCTCGGGCAACTGCACGATCTCCTGCACCTCGGCAATGTCGAGGGCGTATTCCTGCCCCGCCACCGAGAAAGACACCAGGCGCAGTTCGTCGCTGGCAACGACGCCTTCATCGTTGTCGGCCTCGCCGCCATGGCTGGCCTGCGCGGTGTTGACACGCCTGCCAGTGCCACCGGCACCGATGGCGCTGAACTGGCCTTCGATGAGGCGCGCGAAGTCCACCACCAGCAGCATCTCGGTGCCACCGTCTGGGTCTGCAGGATCACGCGGCCGCTTGATCACACCGGTCAGGAAGTCGCTGCTGACCACGCTCTGGATGCTGTCGGCCGATTCGATCTGGCCGGGCTCGACGCTGACCACGCTCGCCACGCGGTCGACGACGAAGCCCAGCGGCTGGCCGATATGAATGACCAGGGCGCGCGTGGCGTCATCGTGCGCGCGCGCTTCGCAGTTGAAGAGCCGGCGCAGGTTGACGATGGGCAGCACGCGCCCACGCAGGTTGGCCAGGCCTTCCAGCATGAGCGGCGCCAGCGGCAAATGGGCCACCTCGGGCATGCGAATGATTTCCTGCACAGGCGCGATGGGCACAGCGAACATCTCGCCGGCCACCGCGAAGGTGACGAACTGGTTGCCGCTGCCCGCGACCTCGTCGCCCTCGTCGGCAGTTGCCGACGTCATGGCGGAATCGGATGGCCTCAAAGCACACCTCCGTGAATAGGGATGGAAAGGCGAATGCGCTGACCTCTCGGTTCACCAGCGCATCGAGCACGGGACATCAGGCGGACTGAAGCTCGTCGGCCAAAGAGGCGATTTCTTCGATCGCCGCGGACAGTTCTTCCGCCCCTTGCGACTGCTGCCTGGCTGCCGCCGACGCCTGCTCGGCGGCCTTCTCGGCTTCGGCCGCGGCGCCCGATACCTGCTCCACGGCCACCTTCACCTGCGTGATGGCAGCGACGATTTCCTGTGCCGATGCGGCGGCTTCCTTGTTGCCCTGCTCGACTTCACCCACGCTCGCTTCGATGCGCGACAGGTTGGCGGTGATGGCCTTGGCCTTTTCCACCTCGGTCTGCGCCGAACTCACGATGGCATGCAGGTCGCGTCCGACCAGACCGACCTGGTCCTGGATCGCCTTCACCAGGTCCTTGATGCGGTCGGCGTTTTCGGCCGAGTCGTGCGCCAGGTTGCGGATGTCGGTGGCCACGACGACGAAGCCTTTGCCGAAGTCGCCAGCGCGCGCTGCTTCGATGCTGCCGTTGACGGCCAGCATGTTCGTCTGCACCGACACCTGGGCGATCGCGTCCACGATCTTGTCGATCTTGCGCGACACCAGTTCCAGGTCTTTCACCTGCTTGATGCTGCCCTGCGTGGCACTGGCGCTGCCCGTGATGCCGGCAACCAGGCTGTCGATGTTGTTCTTGTTCTGGCCCAGCAGGCTGCGGATGGCCTTGGCGCGGTCACTGCCCTGGCCGGCACGGCTCTCGGCCAGTTGCGCGCCCTTCTCGATCTGGGTGATGGCGGCAGCCGACTCGGCGGTGGCCGCGGCCTGGTCTTGCGCGCCTTTGCGGATCTCGTCCAGCGCGACCATGATCTGGCTGGCCGAACGGTTGACCTCGGCCACGGCAGAAGACAGCTCTTCGGCCGAAGATGCCACTTCTTCCGCGCTCTTGGCGATGTCGGTCGAGTTCTTCAGTTCGTCGGCAATCTCGGACAGGCCGGATGCGGTCTGTTCGCACTGCTGCAGCGCGGTGGTCTGCTCGGTCACGGTCTTGTTGGCTTCTTCGCAGGCAGCCGACTGCTGCGACGACGCGGCGGCAATCTGTTCGGCGCCCTTCAGCGCTTGCTGCGCGGCGACGTTGCTTTGCGCGGCGGCGGTGGCGATGTCGCTGGCGCCACCGGCGATTTCGCCCGCGTCGGTGCGGATCTGCTCCAGCTGCTGCAGGATCACCGCGCTCTTCTCGACCTCGCTGTTGACGGCCTCGGCCGAGGCGTTGATGCCTTCGGCAATGATCTTCACCTCGCCTTGAATCTGGCCGATCAGTTCCTGGATCAGCTTGGCGCTCTTCTCCGATGTCTCGGCCAGCGTGCGCACTTCATCGGCAACGACGGCAAAGCCCTTGCCGTGCTTGCCAGCGCGAGCGGCTTCGATGGCGGCGTTCAATGCCAGCAGGTTGGTCTGGTCGGCGATTCGGGCCACGGCCTTGACGATGTCGCCGATGCTGGCGGCCTGCCGTTCCAGTTCAGCCACCATCTTGACCGAGTCGGCCTGGCGTTGGGCGGCGGTGGCGACGTTGGTGACCGTGGCCTGTACTTCGCTGTTCAACTGGCCGGCCAGCGCCTGCATGCCTTCGGCTGTGGTGCGGGCCTGGTTGACGGCAGCCATCTGGCGCGTGATGGCGGCTGAGACCTGGGTCAGCGCTGCCAGCGATTCCTGGGCGGCGCCCGAAGCTTCCTCGGCGCCGGTGGCGATCTGGGTGGCCGCGCGTTTGAGTTCCTCTGCCGCTGAGGCGGCTTCGTTGATGCCGGCCGAAAGCTCGCTGGCCGCACTGGCCACGCGCTCGGAGGCTTGCTGCTGCTTGGCAAGCGTGCGGGCGCGCTTGCGCTGGGCGTCGGCGTCGCGGGCGACACTTTTCGGGATGCTGGCGGCCATGGCGTGCAGGGCAGCGGGCGTGTCTTTGACGGACGAGGCTTTGCGAACGAGGGACATGCGGAAACTCCGAAATTGAATCTGATCGAACCGACGCAGACTCGTCCACGGCGGGGGAAGGGCTTGACGCAGAAGTTCGGATAGGTGCTCGCAAGAGCGCCAGCCCGGCACGGGGAGATCAGCCATGGAAAGCAGCTCGTGCAGTGTTCGACGCTATGTGGAACATAAAACCGCGTCTTGAGTCGACTGGCGTCGTTGCAAGTCCGTGCGGTGCAAAAGAGCATCGCTGTGGTTTGCGCCTGGCCAGACAACCCAATCCATCGGTTTTCTACAGTTCCACACAGCGTCGAACACTGCCTTAGATCGACGCTCTGCCGCGACGATTGACCCACTCACTGAATTGGACCAGCGTGCCAGTGCGTCTAGTTCATAAAAATGCGTCGCGTTTGGCACGCATATGCCCGGACTGGCGGCGCAGGTCCCGATCCAGGCACATCCGAGCGGGTGCCATTGCCTTTCTCGACGCCAGCAGGTGGGTTTGCGCTTTCGGACACACCCGTCGTGACGACGTGGGGCAGCCAGGGGTCGACAGCGTGCCTGTGATGGCGCGAGCAGACATCCGACAGGTCGCCGACGAGGCATGACGCAGACTGCGTTTGCGACATTCTGCAAACCACCATCGACCGGCCGCTGGCGCCACCTGCCTTTGCGCGGTGCGAAGACCGGAATTCGGCCGAAATCGTGACTTCGCTGGCCAGCCTCCACCGACAGCAACCGCTGCCTTGCTGCCGCTTGAGGCGGGCGAAGTTGCCGCAGCCTGTTCGGCCGCAGGCTGTGGCGGGGCTGTCTGGGCCGCTGACGGCAACGCAGCACGATCAGCGCCTTCCACTGGTCAGGCTTGCCAGACTCCGTAGCCGGACTCACGCAGCCCAATGGCCAGTTCCACTTCCATTTCGCGGGCGGCCTCGTACGGCATCGGGTTGTAGACC
>JBBQAW010000205.1:0-7600 GCA_038316815.1 Burkholderiales bacterium | reverse complement strand
CAGCTTGGCGTGCAGCACCTCGTTGGTGTCGTAGTTGTCGTAGCTGACCTTGATGCCGGTCTCTTTCTCGAAGTTCTTGATCGTGTCTTCGGCGATGTAGTCAGACCAGTTGTAGATGTTCAACACTTTGCTCTCGCCCTGGGCCTGAGCGTGGAGGTGGGCGGTGGCCGTGGCGGCCAGCAAGGCGGCGGCTAGAACGGAACGGAAGGCGTGCAGCTTCATGGCAGGCTTTCGGTGGATGGTTGGGGTTGTGAAGGAAGAGCGGGGCAAGGTTGCAAGGGTGGGCCAGGCAAAGGCGAAAGCCGAAGACTGAAGGTCTGCCCACCGACCCGAATTCTGGCCGACCCGCGTTCACCAAGGGATTGTGCTGCCGTCCCAGGCATGAAACCCACCGCTGGCGCCGTCGGCGGGCAGGCCATCCAACACCGCCAGCAGGTTTCGCGCCGCCTGCCCGGGCGTGGCGGCTTCGGCGTCGCCGATGATGGGCGCCGACAGCGCGGATGCCACCGTGCCCGGGTGCAGCGCAGCCAGCACGGTCAGCGGGCGGCGGCGCGCCACCTCGATGGCGGCTGTGTGCAGCAGCATGTTCAGCGCGGCCTTGCTGGCACGGTAGCTGTACCAGCCGCCCTTGCGGTTGTCGCCGATGCTGCCCACGCGCGCTGAAAGCACGGCCAACAGCGCACGCTCCCGCAAGGGCAGCAAGTCGTGGAACTGCTGGATGACCAGCGCCGGCCCGGTGGCGTTGATGGCGAACGCGCGCGCCAGGGTGGCGGCGTCCAGTTCGGCCAGGCGCTTTTCGGGCCCGCGCTCGCCCAGGTGCAGCGCACCCGTGGCGCACACCACCAGATGGAAGGGCGCTTGCGGCCGCAGCGCGGCGGCGGCGGCGGCCAGGCTGTCGGGCTCGGTCAGGTCGATCGCGGGCTCGCCTGCGGCGCCGCGCTGGCGCGACAGTCCGACGACGCCGCCACAGCCGGGGTCGTCCTGCAAGGCAGCCACCAGGGCGCTTCCGATGGCCCCGCTGGCGCCCAGCACCAAGGCCCGATAGCCGGAGGGCAGGCTTTGCATCATGGCGAAGGCGAGAGCGAAAGGGTGGGGGTGGATGCGGGTGCGGGCCCGGACACGGGCCCGCACGCGGATTCCGCCGCAGCCACGTCACGCCTGCGGAACATGCCCCAGCCTTCCATCTGCAGCACCGTGGCGCCGTCCTGGTTGTGCAGTTCCCAGCGGCTGCGCACCAGCCCCACGTGCGGCTTGCTGTTCATGGGCCGCGCTTCCAGCACGTCCATGCGCATGCGCAGCGTGTCGCCGGGGTAGACGGGCTTGAGCCAGCGCAGGCTGTCGATGCCGGGCGAACCCAGGCTGGCCGCGTCGAGCAGGTAGTCGTCGCACATCATGCGCATGGCCATGGCGCAGGTGTGCCAGCCGCTGGCCGACAAACGCCCGAACAGCGACGCCGCGGCCGCTTCGTCATCCAGGTGGAAGGGCTGGGGGTCGAACTGGCTGGCAAAGGCAATGACGGCTTCGCGCGACACCGGCATGGCGCCGAATTCGCGGCGCTGACCTGCCGGAAAGTCTTCCCAGAACAGGCGCGGGATGCGGCGGGTATCGGGCAAAGTGTTCATGCCCGGCAGGATAGCGGCGCAGCGCGCCACAATTCGGCCGCGCCGCGAACGCCCCTGTCCATCACTGCCGGACCCCCCACCATGACCCTGCTCATCATCGGACTCGTGCTCTTCCTGGGCGCGCACTCGACACGTGTTTTCGCCGACGGCTGGCGCACCCGTTTCATTGCCGAACGCGGTACCAACGCCTGGAAGGGGCTGTACGCCCTGGTTTCGCTGCTGGGCTTCGCGCTGCTGATCTGGGGTTACGGCCTGGCGCGGCAGCAGCCCGTGGTGCTGTGGGCTTCACCCACCTGGACACGCCACCTGGCAGCCGTGCTGACCATGCCGGCCTTCGTGCTGCTGGCCGCGGCCTATGTGCCGGGCAACGGCATCAAGGCGCGTCTGCACCACCCCATGGTCCTGGGCGTGAAGGTCTGGGCGCTGTCGCACCTGCTGGCCAACAACACCCTGGCCGATGTGCTGCTGTTCGGCGGCTTTCTGCTCTGGGCGGCGTTCAGCTTCCGCGCTGCACGGGCGCGCGACCGCGCCGCCGGGACGCGCTACCCCGCCGGGAAACCGGCGCTGACGGTGGTGACCGTGGTGGTGGGCCTGGCAGCCTGGGCCGGCTTCGCGTTCTGGGCCCACACGGCCTGGATCGGGGTGCGGCCTTTCGGGTGACCCCTGGGCCAGCCTTTCTGGGGGGCCCCGGCCGGGCGCCTGCCGGATGGTGATGGGCAGTGGGCAGGCACCGCCCGAACATGCAGTCCATGCCAGGAGAACCGCATGGACCCGATCCCGAGCTTCCTTCCCAGCTTCTTTCCCCGGCTTATCCGCCCGCTGCCGCTGGCCGGTTCGGTTGCCCGCGCTGGTGATAGCTTGTCACCAGCCGCAGCCAGCGCCGAGGCCAAAGCCGACATGGCACACGGTTGCGGCTGGTTCAATTCAAGCCACGAACTGCACGCCGGGCTGCTGATCACGGAACACGACAGCCCCGACCCGGTTGCCAACGACCTGCCGCTGGACGTCTGGCTGGCCTGGCACGTGGCTGGCCCCAGCGCACCTGGGCAGGCGGCTTGTGCATGATCGCGGCATCCCGCACTTGCCCTGAGAGACTGAGCCGCCCATGCCAACTTCCTTGCTGCGCCAGCCCGCCCCGATAGCCCTGATGGCCCTGATGGTGCTGTTTCCCGCCCTGGCCGCAGCGCAGCCGGTGGGCGAGGTCGACACCGTCTTCAAGTTCATCGGCCCCGACCACAAGATCGTGGTCGATGCCTACGACGACCCGGGCGTGCGCGGCGTCACCTGCTATGTGTCGCGCGCCAAGACCGGCGGCATCAAGGGCGGGCTGGGCCTGGCCGAAGACAAGGCCGAAGCGTCCATCGCCTGCCGGCAGACCGGGCCCATCGCTTTCCCCAAACCGATCGAACGGCAGGAAGAGATGTACAGCGAACGCATCTCTCTGGTCTTCAAGAGGCTGCGCGTGGTGCGCATGGTCGACGCACCGCGCAACACGCTGGTGTACCTGACCTATTCCGACCGCGTGATCGAAGGTTCGCCACAGAACAGCGTCACCGCCGTGCCGGTGGACCGCAACACCCCCATCCCGGTGAAGAAGTAGGCGCGGGTCGGCACCGACGCGCTGCCCGACTGTTCGCAAAAGCTGACTCGCAAAAGCTGAATTCGGCCGGCCCTGTAAGCTGGGGACGCTGTAACGGATGCTTTTTGCCATGAACCGACACGCTGACAGAACCCGCCTGGCCGACCGCATCGCGCAGGTGCGTGCCCACACCCTGGCCCTGGCAGCCCCGCTCTCGCCCGAAGACATGAGCCTGCAGTCCATGCCCGACGCCAGCCCGGCCAAGTGGCACCTGGCGCACACCACCTGGTTCTTCGAGACCGTCGTGCTGATGGCTCTTTCGCCCGGCTACCGGCCCTTCAACGAACGCTGGCTGCCGCTTTTCAATTCGTACTACGAATCAATGGGCCCGCGCCACCCGCGGCCGCAGCGCGGCTTGCTCAGCCGCCCGGCGGCGGCCGAGGTTCTGGCCTACCGCGCAGCCGTGGACAGGGCACTGGCGTCCTTCATCGACGCTGCTGATGCCGACGCCCTGGCCGCCGCCGCGCCGCTGCTGGAACTGGGCCTGCAGCACGAACAGCAGCACCAGGAACTGCTGCTGGCCGACGTGCTGCACGCCTTTTCGCTGAACCCGCTGCTGCCGGCGCTGCGCGAAGGCCCGGTTCCTCTCTCATCCGCATCCTCATCCTCATCCGCTCCCGCTCCCGCATCCGGTCGCGCACTGGTACCCGCAGCCCCCACCGACGTCGCGCCATCGGCCGATGCCTGGTGGCCCCGCCCGGTCGGGGTGGTCGAAGTTGGCCATGCCGGCGCGGGCTTTGCCTTCGACAGCGAAACCCCACGCCATGCCGTGCTGCTGTCACCGCACGCCATCGCGCGGCATCTGGTGACGAATGCCGACTACCTGGCCTTCATGCAGGACGGTGGCTACCGCCGCGCCGCGCTGTGGCTTAGCGACGGCTTGACACAGGTGCAGGCCCAGGGCTGGCAAGCGCCGCTGTACTGGCAACTGGGCGCCGACGGGCAGCCGCAGGCGGCGTTCGGCCTGTACGGCCTGCAGCCGTGGCGCGGTGCTGAGCCGGTGTGCCACCTCAGCTTCTTCGAAGCCGCGGCCTACGCCGAATGGGCTGGCGCCCGGCTGCCGACCGAATTCGAATGGGAAGCCGCCGCCACAGCGGCCGAAGCCGAACCCTCGGCCTGCAGCGGGCTGTACGGCCAAGTCTGGCAATGGACACGTTCGTCCTACGATCCTTACCCCCGCTTTCGGCCCCTGCCCGGCACCGTGGGCGAATACAACGGCAAGTTCATGGTCGGCCAGGTGGTGCTGCGCGGCAGCAGCCTGGCCACGCCGCCAGGCCATGCGCGCGCCAGCTACCGCAACTTCTTCCCGCCTGCCATGCGCTGGCAGTTCTGCGGGCTGCGCCTGGCGCGTGACGTTTAGGGAGACGTTGAACGGGATGGGCGGCAGAATGCACGCTTCTTATCCAACCCGGAACATGCAGCGATGAAAGCAACCTGGAATGGCACCGTGGTGGCCGAAAGCGACGACACCGTGGTCGTCGAAGGCAACCACTACTTCCCCGCCGCGGCGCTGAAGCCCGAATACACCTTGCCCAGCAACCTGCACACCATGTGTTCGTGGAAGGGCCAGGCCAGCTACATGAGCCTGTTCGTGAACGGCGACTCCAACCCCGACGCCGTCTGGTTCTACCCCGACCCGAAGGAAGCTGCAGCGGAAATTCGCGGCCGCGTGGCCTTCTGGAAGGGTGTGAAAGTCACGGCCTGAGGCCACGGCGCCCTGCCTCACAGAACCCATGGACGGGCTTGCCTGGCCGGCGCAGCACCGCCGCCGCCTGCGCGAAGTCTGGCGTTCAGCCGGCTGGCCCTGCCACGACGTGCTGGAACTCGACCTGCTGAGCGCTGGCCTGCTGCAGCGCCAGTGGGACGAGGCCGGGCGCGAGACATTGCGCGTCAGCGACACTGGCCTGCAGGTGCTGGCGCAGGCGCGCCGCCGCGCCCAGGCCGCTTTCACCGCGCACGAAGCCCTGGTTGCGCGCCTGGTGTCCGAGATGCACCGCGCCGGGCGCGTGGCCTGGCGCGGGTTGTCGCTGCGCGCGCCGGTAGCCGACGCCGACGGCTGCACGCGCTGGTCGATGGCGCGGCCAGACGTCTTCTCGATCCGCCACACGACGCTGGAAGACCACACCGAACCGGTGGTGCACGAGATCAAGGTCAGCCGCGCCGACCTGCTGTCAGACCTGCGCTCGCCGCTGAAGGGCGCGGCCTACCGCGCCTTGTCCAGCCAGTGCTGGTACGTGCTGCGCGAAGGGATTGCGCAAGCCGAAGAAGTGCCAGCCGACTACGGCGTGATGGTGGCCAGCGACCAGGGCCTGTGTGTCGCCAGGCCGGCACCGCGGCGAGCGCTGCGTCTGCCCTTCGCCGTCTGGATGGCGCTGGCACGCAGCACGCCTGACGCCGCTGGCGCCGACAACGACGACGGAGATCAGGCCGCGCTGGGCGCGCCAGCGCTCATCCCGCAGGTCGCAACGCCAAGGGGCATTCAGTGAGCCTGCGCAGCTGGTGGCAGCGCCTGGTGGGCGACAGCGCGGCCCCTGCGCCGGCCCAACCCACCCCGCGTTCTGAACGAGCGTTGCCGGCAATACCGGCAACAAAGCCCGCACCGGCTGCAGCACCTGCGGCCAGCGCGCAGCCCCCGGTCGCCTTTGGCGTGCAGCGCCCGCTCGTGGGCGGCCAGGGCCGGGTCGCCGGCTTCGAATGCCAGCTGGCGCAGGCCTTGTCGCAGCGCCTGGCAGAGCGCGGCGACATGGCCGCGCAGGCTTCGCACTACGCGCTGCTGATGTCCGGCCTGAAGCACCCGCTGGCGCAGGGCCGCCACGCCCTGGCCGAATTGCCGGCCGCCGTGCTGGCGCGGCCCCTGGTGGCCGATGCCGTGCCCGCCGGCGCCTGGCTGGGCGTACCCGACCTGGCGCAGCTGCCGGCCGAACTGGCGCGCGCACTGCGCACCCGCGGCGTGCGCCTGGGGGTGCCTGACGGCCCGCCCGCTGATGCGCCCGAGGCCGACTTCGTCTGGCTGCGCGCCCATGGCGACATCGACACCCTGCTGCTGTCCGCTCAGCGCTGGCAGGAAGCGCGCCCCCGACTGCTGCGCCTGGCCACCGGGCTGGACGCGGTCGACGATGTCGAACGCCTGCTTCAGGCCGGCTTCGTGTTGGCCGGCGGCCGGCTCGACCAGCGCCGCGCCGCGTCCGACCGACCGCTGAACGCGGCGGCGCACCGCATCTGCGAACTGATGAACCACCTGGCCATGAACCGCGACACTTCGGTTGTGGCCGACGCCGTGCGCGCCGACGTGGCGCTGACGTACCGGCTGCTGCGTTACGCCAACAGCCCGGCCTTGGGGCTGTCCCGCGGCGTGGATTCAGTCGAACAGGCCGTGCAGCTGCTGGGCCGGCAAGAACTGTCGCGCTGGCTGCAGGTGTTGCTGCTGTCGACTGCCGCCAGCCGTCAGGCCTCGGCGGCCCTGCAGGAACAGGCCCTCGCCCGCGGCAGCCTGCTGGAACGACTGGCACGCGCCGAAGGCCAGGCCGCGCCAGAAACGCTGTTCAGCCTGGGGCTGTTCTCGATGCTCGAACCCCTGCTTGAAATGCCGCTGGCGCGCGCGCTGACTCCGCTGCGCCTGGGCCCAGCGGCCGAACAGGCCCTGCTGCACGGCCAGGGGCCCTGGGCTGAGTATCTGCAGTTGGCGCAGGCGCTGGACCATGGCGACCTGGAGAGTGCCGAAGCACTGGCCCCGCGCTGGGGTGGCCGGGCCACTGTGCAGGCCCTGGAACGGCTGGCCTGGACCTGGGCAGCAGCCGTGAACCCAGGGGATGGCGCCCAGTCGGGGTGAGGGGCGAAGATAACTCATCGCAAATCGCAAATCGCAAATGGCGAATAGCGAACCGCACTTTTCTATTCGCACTTTGCTGTTCACATGTCGTACCTCTCAGGTCTCACTTCCCACCTTGCATTTCGGGCCCGGAAGAAAAGCCGGGCTGCCGCAAGTGATTCATCGCCCCGCGGGACGCCGCCAGAAGCTGCCGCGCCCTGCGCGCCGCAGCAGCGCTGGCAATCAAGGTACGAGCCGGCCCACAATCCGCCGTGCCGGGGCCTGGGCCCCGAAAGCCAGCACGTCCTTCAGGAGAACGCCATGAAAGTGACCACCGCCGCTCTGGCCATCAGCGCCGCCTTGCTGGTCTATCAGCCAGCCACGGCCGCCGTCAAGCTGCCATCAACCAACGTCGCCTGGCAGGCCGCTGCGGTTGACGCCGACATCGACCGCGCCTTCGCCCGCGCGCGCGCCGAGAAAAAGCCCGTGCTGCTGTACTGGGGCGCCACCTGGTGCCCGCCGTGCAACCAG
>JBBQAW010000204.1:0-7690 GCA_038316815.1 Burkholderiales bacterium | reverse complement strand
AGCGCCAATCCGGCCACCGGGGTGAGGTCGTACTTGAGTTGCCTAACTTCGATTTTGCCCATGCCCAATTGTCTTGGAATCGGCTCCGAAATTCAATTGCTGACTTCACCCGTAGAGTGCTCGTTTACCGAGGTGAGGTCACGGATTCAGGATGTTGGCAGCCATGCGCGAATGGCGCTATCCGCTTCGTTTCTCGCGCCATGTGATGCATGAGGATGTCTGCCGCTGCAACAGCGTGGTCGCGGACCGAACCGACAGCAGCGCCTTTTATCCGGCTACCATTAAAAAATGAACATGCGCTTCGTCGAAACTTTCGTGTGGCTGGCCAAGTTGCGCAACTTCCGTCTGACGGCAGAAAAATTGCACACGACTCAGGCAGCTGTATCAAGCCGCATCGCAACACTAGAGCAGGAACTCGGCGTGCGCTTGTTCGACCGTGGCGATCGCGAGGTTACGCTGACTTTGGAGGGAGCTAAAGCACTGGTCTACGCTGATCGGCTAGTACGTACGATGCACGAGATGCTGGACGGAATGAAGGACCGTGCGCTCGTGGGCGGTGTAGTGCGCATCGGTGTGATCGAGTCGATCATTCACGCCTGGTTCCCGGACCTGATGGCGCGCATCCATCGCAGCTACCCGCGCCTCGAGGTCGAGCTGGCTGGAGACACGACGATCCGGCTGATCGAACAATTCAGCAAGGGTCATCTTGACCTCATCCTGCAGACCGACACCGTGCTCGGTGCCAATGTGCAAAACATCCCTCTGTGTGACTTTCCGATGCGCTGGGTGGGTGCGACGTCGCTCAACCTTCATGGCGAGATGCTTACGTTGGCCGACATCGCTGCTTTCCCCGTACTCAGTTTTTCGCGCAACTCTGGCCCGCACCGCTTTCTGGAACAACTGTTTGACGACCGCGGGGGAAGAGCGGTGCACATCAACTGCATGACTTCGGTATCGGCCATGATTCAGCTCGTGACTGATGGCTTCGGCCTGGCAATGATTCCACCGGCGATCATTCAGCGCGAAATGGCCCAAGGCGATGTCCAACTGTTGAAGGTTGACACTGAAATGCCCGATTTGGCGCTGGTGTGTTCATACCGCGCCGGACCCGAGTCACCGCTGATTCAGCAGATCGCTTCGCTTGCACAGCAGACGGCGCAAGAATTCGCCCGCGCTTTGCCCAATGAAATGGCGCGCCAGCCCGGAGCTACCGCCATCTCCGATCCGTGGTCACTGGCCGGTCGCCCCGATTGATACGCCCGAAGGGGCCCCATCAATTTTTCCTGATGGCTGGGTGACATTTTTTATTGTTGGACTTGGCCTGCGACCTGAGCAATATTGCATCCGTCCGACACACTGCAACCTTCGACAACGCTGCACCGACATGACCAGCACACCCACGCGGGGCCAGCTCTGCATTTGGACCGACATCGACCCCACGCATGAGGCCGACTTCAACCGCTGGTACGACCGTGAGCACATGCAGGAACGAGTCGCCATCCCTGGTTTTCAAAACGCGCGCCGTTTCGCAGCCATCAAGCCATGCCCGCGACCGTATCTCGCTTTGTATTACACAGATTCACTCGACGTCTTTCGTTCGCAGGCCTATGCGCGCGCTTTTGCCAACCAGACGCCGTGGTCGCGCGAAAATTTCACACGGATGCGCGGTACCGAACGGCGTGTCGGTAATCTAAGCGCCGAGTGCGGTGCTGGAGAGGGTGGCGCACTGGCGCTGTTCACCTTGTCGGCACACCAGCTTGTGCAATCCGGGACATTGACCCGACTGGCTGAATCTTTGCGCGCGATGACGCAAGAAGAGGGAGTCGTTCGCGCCACATTGTTTGAGACCGATTCCGCCCTGTCTACGCCTGTCACCGCCAACGCGTTGCCGGCGGCTGCCGATGCCCTTGTCATGGTGGAGGCAACGCGCGCAGAAGCGGCGTTCCACCATGCGGCCACCCTGTCCACGTCCCTGGGCTTGCCCGGGGATGCGGTCTACAGCTTCCAGGCGCTCTGGCGTCTGGCGTCCACGGATCTGTTTAGCAAGGAGACTTGAATGACTTTTCATCGCCGCCACCTCTTAAGCCTCTCGGCCGCGCTTGCGGCTGCCCTGGCTCTGCCCACTGCGCACGCTACTGAGCGCTGGAACATGTCGGTCGAACAACCCGACGGCAACTATATTGCTGGCGTCGCGCGCGACTTCGCCGCTGATGTGGCACGCCTGAGCAATGGCGCTCTGGAGATCAAGACGCATTCGAACTCGGTACTGTTCAAGCGTCCCGAGCTCAAGCGTGCTGTTCAAACCGGGCAGGTTCAGGTCGGTGACGTCCTGATCTCTGTGCTGGGTAACGAAGATGCGCTTTACGAGGTAGATGCCGTTCCGCTGCTGGCGCGCGACTTCGATAGCGCCTGGAAACTTTGGCAAGCCAGCCGGGCAGGCATAGAGGCGCGCTTGGCCAAGCAGGGCATCAAGCTGCTGTACAGCGTGCCCTGGCCGCCGCAGGGCATCTACACCAAGACACCGGTCACAACCATGGCTGACTTCAAAGGCCTGAAGTTTCGCGCCTATAACGCCGCCACGTCACGCATGGTCGAGCTCATGGGCGCCTCGCCGACGACCGTGAACTCAGGCGATGTGCCGCAGGCCTTCGGTACGGGTTTGATCGAAGCCATGATCACCAGCCCTGCCACTGGCGTTGATTCGCAGGCTTGGGACTTTGTGAAGTACTACTACGACGTGCAGGCTTTCATTCCGAAGAACGTGACGATGGTCAACGCGCGGGCCTTCAACAGCCTGCCGCCAGCAGTTCAAAAAGCGGTGACGGATGCCGCAGCAGCAGCTGAAAAGCGCGGCTGGGATACCGCACGCGCGCAAACCAGCAGCCTGACCAAAACGCTGTCCGATAAAGGCATGACGGTCAGCAAGACACCGGCTGCGGTCGAGTCGGAATTGGCTAAGGTGGGCGCCATCATGGCCGACGAGTGGCTGAAGAAAGCGGGCGCCGAGGGCAAAGCCGTTCTGGACGCAGCGCGTCGCTGACCCACCGCACACGGACGACGCAGCACCGATGCCGTTTTTGCACCACTTCTACCGCATCTCGGGGTTGCTGTCGGCCTTGTCGCTGGTGCTGATCTGTGGGCTGATCCTGGCCCAGGTGGTTGCACGAAACATGGGCACCACCGTGCGCGATGCCGAAGAGTTTGCTGCGTGGGCCATGGCCGCAGCAGGCTTCTTCGGCCTTCCTTATGCCTTGCATCAGGGGGCGCATATCCGCGTGGTCGTGGTGACGCGGTTCGTGCCGAAGGCGCTGCACCATTCCATGGAACTGATCAGCAGCGTCATCGGGTTGGCGCTGGCCTGCTATTTCGCCTGGTACTGCAGCAGCTTCGTGCTGGAGAGCTGGCGCTTCAACGAAGTTTCGCAAGGGTTGGTGCCCGTGCCGATGTGGATTCCACAGTTGCCCATGATGTTCGGGTCGGTTTTGCTGGCTGTGGCATTCGCCGAGCGTCTTGTGTGCGTTCTTCAGCGTCGGCCGTTTGAGATTGACAGTGGCGACAACGCCTCCGGTCAGCCCGAATAGGAGGAACATACGATGGAACTTGGTTGGGTTGCTGCTGTCCTCATCCTGACGCTTTTTGCACTGCTTGCCATGGGTGTGTGGGTAGCACCAGCGCTGATTGCCGTAGGTGTTGTCGGCATGTTGTTTGCCGATGCGCCGGGTGGCGCCATCCTGGCCACCACCTCATGGGCCACCAGTGCGAGCTGGACGATGACGGCTTTGCCGCTGTTCATCTGGATGGGCGAAATCCTGTTTCGAACACGGCTGTCGGACGACATGTTTGCCGGTCTGGCGCCCTGGGTCGAGCGCCTGCCCGGCCGACTCTTGCACGTAAATGTGCTGGGCTGCGGCATTTTCGCTGCCGTCAGTGGCAGTTCTGCCGCCACCGCAGCCACCATTGGACGCATTTCATTGCCTGAGCTGAAGTCACGCGGGTATCCCGAGAGTCTGTCGCTGGGCTCGCTGGCCGGGTCTGGCACGCTGGGTTTGTTGATCCCGCCGTCCATCATCATGATCGTTTACGGCGTGGCGGCGCAGGTTTCAGTGGCCCGTATGTTCATCGCCGGCGTGTTGCCTGGCTTGATGCTGGTCACCCTGTTTTCGGGCTACATCATGATCTGGTCGTTGCTGAACAAAGACCGCATCCCGGCCGCTGGCGCCACCCTGGCCTTCGGTGCCAAGCTCTGGGCTACACGGCGGCTGCTGCCGGTGGTCCTGTTGATCGGCGCCGTCATTGGCTCGATCTATGCGGGTTACGCCACCGCCACTGAAGCTGCTGCTCTGGGCGTACTGGGCGCACTCATCATCGCCGCTGCCTCGGGCATGCTGAACCGGCGGACGCTGACAGAAAGTCTGCTGGGCGCCGTGCGCACCTCGACCATGATTTTTTTCATCCTGCTGGGCGCGGCTTTTCTGACCTCGGCCATGAGCTTCACCGGTCTACCCGCGGCACTGGCGGCATGGATCGCTGATGCGAATATGCCCGCCTGGGCTCTGATCGTCGCACTGACCGTGGTTTTCATCGTACTCGGCTGTTTCCTCGATGGCATCTCGATTGTGTTGCTGACCACCTCGGTAATTCTGCCGGCGGTGCAGGCCGCCGGTATCGACCTGATCTGGTTCGGCATCTTCATCGTGCTGGTGGTCGAGATGGCGCAAATCACGCCACCGGTCGGTTTCAATCTTTTCGTTGTGCAGAACCTCACGGGCAAGGACATCTTCACTGTGGCGAGAGCTGCTTTGCCGTTCTTCATGCTCATGGTGGTTGCTGTGGTGCTGGTAACCGTTTTTCCTCAGATCGTGCTGAGCCTGCCGCAGGCAATGACCACGCGCTAAGGCCTGCTCCTGGAGCCGACGAATGACTTTGCCAGCGCATCCCATTCAGCACTGGATAGACGCACTAGCCAAGGGTCAGTGCAGCAGCCGCGCCCTCACCGAACTGGCACTCGACGCCGCCACCAAGTCGGACCAAGCCAGCGCCACGTTCACCCTGGTGCATGCCGAGAAAGCGCGGGCAACTGCCGACGCCGCTGACCGGATGCGAGGCGCGGACCTGCCGATGGCGCCACTGGCTGGGGTACCGATCTCGATCAAAGATCTGTTCAATGAGCGAGGCCAGGTCACGCAGGCTGGGTCCCGCGTACTGGCTGGTGCCACGGCTGCCGACAACGACTGCACCGTTGTGCGGCGACTCCGCGCCGCCGGCGCTGTGATCGTGGGCCGCACCAACATGACCGAATTCGCCTATTCGGGCCTGGGCCTGAACCCGCACTACGGCACGCCACTCAACCCGTGGGATCGGGCAACGGGTCGCATTCCCGGAGGTTCTTCATCAGGCGCCGCCGTCTCGGTGACAGACGGCATGGCTGTAGCGGCCATCGGTACAGACACGGGGGGATCGGTGCGTATTCCCGCTGCGCTCTGCGGTCTGACCGGCTTCAAGCCGACCGCACGCCGCGTGCCCATGACAGGCACGCTGCCTTTATCGCCGTCGCTGGATTCGGTCGGCCCACTGGCGCGCAGCGTTGCTTCCTGCGCGTTGCTGGATGCAGTACTCGCAGGCGTAGAACCCGTGGCGCTGCGCCCGATGCAGCTTGCCGGGTTAAGGCTTGCTTTACCCCGCACGCTGGTTTTCGAGGGCGCTGATGCTGCCGTGTCGGCCGCCTTTGCAGCGGCGTGTACGGCCTTGTCCAGCGCAGGCGTCAACATCGTCGAGATCGAAATACCCGAGTTCGCCGAGCTCGCGCATATCAATCGAGGTGGCGGTTTCATTGCGGCAGAGGCCTGGGCCTGGCATGCGGCGCTGCTGGCGGATAGGGGTTCCGAATACGACCCGCGGGTTGCGGTGCGCATGCGGCGCGGCAGCAGCATCTCAGCCGCAGACTATCTTGAGCTGCTGGTGGCACGTCAGCAGTGGACTGCCGGTGTGGCACGCTGCCTCACTGACGCAAACGCTTCGATGATGATCATGCCCACCGTGCCTGTGGTGGCACCTGCGCTGGCACCGCTGCAATCCAGTGATGAAACTTACGGCAGTACCAACCTGCTGCTCTTGCGCAACCCGACGCTAATCAACTTTCTCGACGGCTGTGCGCTCAGCCTGCCATGCCACCGCCCTGGCGACGCACCTGTGGGCCTGATGCTGGCGGCAGTGGGCGGGCGCGACGCCGACGTTCTTTCCGCCGGCGCAGCGCTGGAGGCTGTGCTGCGCTTCCGTTACTGAAGATTCCAAACAAATCCTTATGACGAACCAAGTGGCCGTTATCTTGGGTCGCACCGGCATGGTCGGTGCCAACATGGCGCAATTGCTCGATCAGGTTGGCGGCTGGCACGTCACCATCGTCTCGCGCCGCGCGCCAGCTTTCGAGACTCAAGCACGCCATGTTGTTTGCGACATGAGCGACCCTGACGACTGTGTACGGATACTTGGCGCAATGGGCGCTACGACCCATATTTTTTGGACGGGCCACGCTACCGGCACGCGCTGGGTCGACAAAGCCGCACGCGACACCGACCTGTTCCGCAATGCCATGTCTGCGATCGAGCCTGCTTCAACCAATCTCGCCCACGTGTGCTTGCTGCAAGGCTCGAAGTACTATGGCCGTCATCTGGGTCCGTTCAAGACACCTGCCAAGGAGAGCGACGCGCTCCACTTTCCACCCAACTTCTATTACACCCAGGAAGATTTTCTGAAGCAACTGGCCCAAGGAAAGCGTTGGACATGGTCGCTGATGCGCCCGCACATCGTTTGCGGCTATGCGCGAACCGATATTAACTTGCCCAAGCCGATTGCCGTGTACGCCACAATTTGCAAAAAGCTGGGACTGCCTTTGAAATTCCCCGGCCCCGAAGCCGCCTACCGCGCGGTTCACTGCGCCAGCGATGTCGAGCTGTTGAACAAGGGCATGCTGTGGGCTGCCACCACGCCTTCGGCGGCCAATGAGGCTTTCAAGATGGTCAACGGCGACCACTTCCGCTGGGAGCATTTATGGCCACGCATCGCCAAATACTTCGGCATGGAAGCCGGTGGTGTGCAGCAGATCGATCTGGAATTGATGATGGCGGACAAAGCGTCGCTGTGGGCAGACATCGTTTGCGAGCATGGTCTGTTGCCCACGCCGTTCTCAGAAGCGGCGAACTGGTCGTTCGCCAACTATGCGTTCGCGCCAACCTGGGACATCATGCTGGACAGCACCAAAGCGCGTCGTTACGGCTTCTAGGAGTTCGTGGATTCGGAGGACATGTTCGTGCGAATATTTGACAGTTTTCGCCGCCAACGCTTCATCCCTTGACCCTCTGGGCGCAGAAGTTCGGTACGCGCTGGATTGGCGACGGGAGTGCGTGACCGGGCGACGTCAGTCCGCCTTGCTCCTGGTTGTTGACGACAACCATCTTGGCGGGCGGGCAACTTTCGTGCCGGTCGTAGACGATCTTTACGACGTGCGAGGTAAGCGGTAACCAGCCGGAGTTCTTGCCTTACGAACCCGCCCTGTGCAAGTCAGAGCGCAGCGGGTTGTCAGCGAACAGCACCTTCCACTGCCTGGGCGTCAACTCGGCGACGCGACTGGCGGGATGCTGGCCGACCCGCTGCAGCACGTCGATGAGATACGTGTACGGGTCGATACCCTGCA
>JBBQAW010000203.1:0-7693 GCA_038316815.1 Burkholderiales bacterium | reverse complement strand
TGTGCCCGATCGACACGCGCTGCATCGACCTGGCGCTGATGCGTGCCGACGAAGTGGCCTGGCTCAATGCGTATCACGTCACGGTGCGTCAACGGCTGTCGCCGCGTGTGCAAGGCGACTCTCTGGCCTGGCTGATGACGCGCACCGAACCCATCTGAACAGACCGGTGATGGATAGCGCCCACCCTGCGCTGGGCGTGGACCTGGGCGGCACCAAGATATCGGCCGTGCTGCTGGCGGCAGACGGCCACCGTCTCTGGCATGCACGTGTTGCGACGCCGGCCGGAGACTACGCCGCCACGCTGCAGGCTGTGTCCGCGCTCGTGCAGCAGGGCCGCGAAGCCGCGCAGGGGCAGGCGCAGGCGCAGGGGCTCGTCACCCCCAGCATCGGCGTGGGCAGCCCGGGTGCCGAGACGTCAGCCGGGCGCATGAAGAATTGCAACTCCACCTGCCTGAACGGCCAGCCCCTGCGGGCTGACCTGCAAGCCCTGCTGGGCCAGCCGGTGGCGCTGGCCAACGACGCAAACTGCCTGGCCTTGTCCGAAGCCACCGACGGCGCGGGCGCCGGTAGCGCCGTGGTCTTCGCCGCCATCCTGGGCACGGGTACCGGTGCCGGCATTGCGGTGCAGGGTCGGGTGCTGGTGGGGCCGCACGGGCTGACCGGCGAATGGGGTCACAACCCCCTGCCCTGGGCGCAAGCCGACGAACAACCCGGGCCGGCCTGCTACTGCGGCCAGCACGGTTGCATCGAGACCTGGGTCTCTGGAACCGGCTTGGCGGCCGACCACATGCGGGCCAGCAGCAGGGTTTGGACTGGGCAAGCCATCGCAGCGGCTGCCGCAGCCGGCGACACTGAGGCGCAGGCTGCGCTGCACCGCCATGCGCACCGGCTGGGGCGGGCGCTGGCCAGCGTCGTCAACCTGCTCGACCCCGACGTCATCGTGCTGGGTGGGGGGCTGTCGCGTTTGCCGCATCTGGTGTCGGACTTGCCGGGGCTGATGGCGCCCTGGGTCTTCAGCGCTGGCGCCGCTGCCGCTGCCGAATTGCGCACGCAGTTATCGGTGGCGCAGCACGGCGACGATTCGGGCGTTCGCGGCGCAGCCTGGCTGGGGCGTCAGTGCCAGCAGCAGGTGCCAACGCAGTGACAAGAACAGCCTACGCCGCCGTGACGACCCGGTTGCGGCCTTCGCGCTTGGCGGCGTAAAGCGCGGCGTCAGCCGCGGCCAGCCATTGCTGCGCGCCGCTGGCCATTGGCTGCAGGCTCAGCCCGATGCTCACCGTCACACGCACGCCAGGCACCAGTTCACTGGTTTCGAAGCGCTGGCGCAGGTCTTCGGCAACCTGGCGCGCGTCGGCCAGCGTGGTGCGCGGCAGCAGCAGCAAAAACTCTTCGCCGCCAACGCGGAACAGCAGGTCGCCCTGGCGCTTGCGCTGCGCCACCAGCGCGACCAAGGCTTGCAGCACGGCATCACCGACGCCATGGCCGTGGCGGTCGTTGACGGCCTTGAAGTGGTCGATGTCCAGCGCCAACAAAGCGTTCGGCACACGGCCGGCAATGTCGGGCGGCGCAACCTGCGCCAGCTGTTCGTCGAAATAGCGCCGGTTCCAGGCCCCGGTCAGCGGGTCGGTGTGGGCCTGGCGCAGCAGCGCCATCTGTAATTCACCGATGACGCCCAGAACGACATTGATCATGCCCAGCGTCAGCCCCAACGAGGCCAGCGCACGGACCGCCGCAGGACCACCGGCGACCCAGAACGCCGCGGTGGGCACGGCGATGAGCAAGCTCAGACCGAACAGGTGCGCCATGCGCTTGGGCAGCAGGAAGTAGCCGATGAACACCGCCGGGTAGGCCCAGAAAGCGGCCGCCACCCCCTGCACCAGCACCGCGGCGACCACCGCACAGTCGAAGGCCAGCACCATGATCCAGAACGGCACCGGCACGCGGCGTTGCCGGCGCAGAGCCAGCCCGTTGACCAGCAGCACGGCCTGGGCAATGAGGATCACCGCACCCAGCGACAGGCGACCAGCGGCGAAATGATTGATCGTGAAAGGCAGTAAAAGCACGGCCGAAAACGCGCTCAGATGAAGCGCGATGCGGTCGCGAAAGGCTGCCAGCGCGTCATCAGACCAGAACCGGCGCCAAGTGTCGTGCCTGAAGCTCATGCCGCGTTATCGGCAGCGCGCTGCCTGGACTTGAGTCAAGGCGGTGACCGCACGGCCCGTGCCCGTTAGCCCTGGCTTCTGGGCGCGCAATGTCGGCGGTCTGGCGCCAGCTGCGCGCACCTGGTGCAAGGTTCGACGCTGTGTGGAACATCAAACCGCGTCTGGGGTCGACTGGCGTCGCTGCAAATCCGCGCGATGCAAAAGATCATCGCTGAGGTTTGCGCCTGCTGGCCAGACAACCCAATCCATCGGTTTCCATAAGTTCCACACAGCATCGAACACTGCACTGGCCGATCAGCGCGTGGCCATGTAGGCGGCAAAGAGCGGCACCGACAGCGCCCGCAGCTGCGCCCGGTGCGCCACGATCTCGTGGTGCCGGCCCTGACGTTCCAGCCGCAGCAGTGCCATCACGACGGCGAAGGCCTGGCCTGCTGCCATGTCCGCTGGTGGCGTGGCAGCCGCCAGCGGCGCGGCCAGCAGCGGCTGGTCGACGACGCCAAAGGCCGGCAGCCAGGCCCAGCCACCAGAAGCCACGGCCGCAAGGTCGAAACGCTCGTCGAACTTAGCCGCCAGGCGGTTGATGTGCCTGTCGTCCAGTGCAGGCAGCAAGGCAGCGGCGCGGGTCGGCGCCAGCCACAGTGCTTCGGCCAGCAGCGGCCAAGCGGCGTCAGCGCCTTCAAGCTGCCAGCGCGCCTGCGTCATCCACAGCAGCGGCACCGGAATGCGGCGCCAGGAAGCAATGCCCGCCACCGCATCGGCGGCCTGCCGCCAGGCCCGGCCACGCAGGTAGAGGCTGGCGGCGTGCGCGTCGGCATTCGGGTTGGCATGGCCGTCTGCATGTCTTTCTGCATGTCTGTCTGCATGCGTGTCTGCATGCCCGTCTGCATGCCCGTCTGCATGCCCGTCGGCTTTGGCGTCGGCTTTCAGCGGGTGCCAGCCGATGCCAGCCGCCTGCTGGGCCAGCCAGCACCACTGGCTGTCCAGCCAGGCCGGCGTGCCCTGCGCGCCCAGCACGGCCAGCGCAGCCGCCGCGACGGTATCGGCCAGGCGTCGCCTGGCCTGCAGAAGTACCTTTGCATCCAACTGACCCGGCGTGGCCAGGCCCTGCTGCCAGCGCAGATGCTCGATCAGCACAGCCGCTGGCGCCAGCGCCCTGTCGCCCGCGAAATCGGCTTGCAGCGCGCCATGAATGCGCTGCGCCGTCTCGACCTTGGCTTCCAGCAGCGCCTGCGCCAGGTCGTTGCGCAACATCACGTCGCGGCTGTCGTCGAAGATGTCGAGTTGGCGCTGCATGTTTTTTTAGTGGGACGGTGCCCGGGCTGTCATCGGCTCAACGTGTAATGCCCAGCGCGTCCCACAGGAACTGGTAGGACACCACGGGCCGGCCCTGGTCGGTGCTTTGCTGGCGTTCGTGGTCTTCATATTCGCGCAGCAGGCCCTTCACACGTTCCAGCCCGGCCGGCGTCGTTACGGATTGACGCGGGGTGAGGTTGCGCAGCAGGGGAACGGGTTCATCGCACCAGTTGGCGTAATGACGGCGGATGAACTGTTCCATGGCCCGGGCCATCACCTCTGGCGGCATGTCTGCCGCAGCAGCAGACCCGGCAAATGCCGGCGCCTGGAGATTGGCGCTGCCTGCGCTGCCTGCGCCGCTGGCACGCTGCATGGCGCGGGCCGGGTCGCTGATCTCGCGCGTGAGATGGCGCACAGCGCCGCCCGCCAATGCATCGAACCACACGTGCCCCTCATCGGCCAGACGCTGCGTACGGTAGAAGACTTCAATACGGTCGGGTTCGCGGCCCGGGTTGATGGCGGCCAGGCTGCGCTGCAGGCCATCGGCATCCATGCTGTTGCGATGCCAGCCCTGCATGGCATTACCGGTGACATCGGCGTGCGCAGCCAAGGCCGTCGCCAGCGCTGCGGCATCCAGCACGCGGTAATGGTCGGTCACCAGCAGCATCGGTTCGCCAGTGGACGCGTCGACGATCTGCGGCAAGGGCGCCGGCTCGAACCATTGCGCCATCCAGGCGCTGGCAATCTCCAGTTCCAATAGATCGCGCAGGTTCTCGGCATGCAACTTCAGCGCCGCTGCGGCTTTTAGCTTGTCTTGCAGCCGTGTCAGCAGTGGCGCCTCGCGCAGTCTTGCGAACGGGTAAAGGGCGCCAGAGAGAACCAGATGCGCCGCGTCGCCGTCGCCGACAGGCATGATGCGCGCGCCCATCAACATGCCTGGCCGGGCGCTTTTGCTGCCGCTGCGTTCCTGCACCATTTGCGGCATGGCTTGGTCGTCGAATTCATCCAGCAAGCTCATGCCGACGCCAGGCTGCACTTCGGTCACGCGATACAAGCGCAACGGGCGGGCGCGCAGCAGCGCCATCCAGGCCTTCTGCCCCGGCGTCAAGTAGGGCCCATCAGGGCCCAGCAGATAGGCATTGATCTCGCGCAGGCCCCCGCGGGCGTGAATCTGCCCACGGGCGAGCAGCCATTCGCCGGCGTTGATCGACACCACGGTCATGCTTTCTTCGTCGAGCTGAGGGTCGTCGCCCGCGACGTCATCGGGCAGCCAGAGATCAAGCAACTCACTGAAGGCGCGCTGCCAGCCTTTGCGGTGACGCTCGGCCAGCCAGTCGATGGCCTTGCCTGCGCCCGTGCCCTGGTCCTGGTCCTGGTCCTGTTCCTGCGGGCGCAGCTGTGAGACGTTGGATGATGTGGGTGCTGGGGGGTTCATGGCCGGAATTCTGCCTTCAGTTCAGGGCCGTACCGGACACTGCACGACATGACAGGGCGCTTCAGTACATTCCAGTGCGCTTCAGGGAGCAATACGGCGCAATACGGCGAAACCTGGCGCTGCACAGCCCCGCACCCAGCCGCCCGCCGCCTTCAACCCGGCTGCCATAAATCCGGTAGCGGCGACGCCGCGGCCAGATTGCGCAACACCTGCCCCAGCCGGCCGCTGCGCACCATCGCGCCGGCAAGTTCGATGTCGGGTGCCAGGTAGCGATCTTGCGGCATCGCCGGGCAGGCAGTACGCAGTAAGGCATGCGCGGCCTCCAGCGCTTCTGAACTGCGCAGCGGGCGCAAGAATTCGATGCCCTGCGCCGCGGCCAGCCATTCGATGCCCAGAATGTGCGTGACGTTGTCGATCATCGGTTGCAGCCGCCGCGCCGCGAAGGTGGCCATGCTGACATGGTCTTCCTGGTTGGCACTGGTGGGCAGGCTGTCGACGCTGGCCGGGTGGGCCAGGCTCTTGTTTTCGCTGGCCAGCGCAGCGGCGGTGACGTGGGCGATCATGAAGCCGCTGTTCAACCCCGCGTTGGCCGTCAGGAATGGCGGCAGGCGCGAAACGTTGCTGTCGATCAGCATCGCAATGCGGCGTTCGGCAATGGCGCCCACTTCGGCAATGGCGCAGGCCATCGCGTCGGCCGCCAGTGCCACGGGTTCGGCGTGGAAATTGCCGCCGCTGATGATCGCCCCCCCAGGCCCGCGTTGGTCACCAACCCCCGACGCAGCCAACCCAGGCTGGGGGCGGCCAGGCGCCCGGCGGGCTTCTTCATCAGCGTCGTCGACGAAAACCAGCGGGTTGTCGGTGACGGCATTCGCCTCGCGCAATAGCACCGCCGCAGCATGGCGCAGTTGGTCCAGGCAGGCGCCCACCACCTGCGGCTGGCAGCGCAGGCAGTAAGGGTCTTGCACGCGGTCGTCGCCCTGTTCGTGGCTTTTGCGAATCTCGCTGCCAGCCAGCAGCGCGCGGTAGAACTGCGCCACGTCGACCTGCCCGGGCTGCCCGCGCAGCCGGTGGATGCGCGGGTCAAAGGGGCCGTCGCTGCCACGTGCGGCGTCCACCGTCAGTGCGCCTATCACCAGGGCCGCTTCCAGCACCGGTTCGAAACTGAACAGCGCATGCAGCGCCATTGCGGTGCTGGTCTGGGTGCCATTGATGAGCGCCAGGCCTTCCTTGGCCGACAACACCAGCGGCGTGATGCCGTGTTGGTGCAGCACGGCCGCGGCTTGCCGGCGTTCCCCGTCGACCAGAAATTCACCTTCGCCCAGCAGCGCCAGCGTCATGTGCGCCAGGGGCGCCAGGTCGCCGCTGGCGCCTACGCTGCCCTGGCTGGGCACGTACGGGCTCAGGCCGGCGTTGTGCACCGCCAGCAGGGTGTCGATGACGACCGGCCGCACGCCCGAATAGCCACGCGCCAGGCTGGCCGCCTTCGTGGCCAGCATCAGCCGCACCGCCGCGGGCGGCATCGGCGCACCCACGCCCACGCTGTGGCTGCGGATCAGGTTGAGCTGCAGGGTGGCCAGGTCGGCTTCGCTGATGCGCGTGCTGGCCAGCTTGCCGAAGCCGGTGTTGACGCCGTAGACGGCCCCGCTGCCCTCGGCTGCAGCACGCACCACGGCCGCACTGGCCAGGATGCCCGGCAGGGCGCGCGGGTCCATCACCAGCGGCTGACGCTTGTTGTCGGCACCCCCGTGGATGGCCTGCAGTTCTTCCAGCGTCAGTTCACCTGGGCGCAACAGCATCAGACCGCCGCCTTGGTGATCATCGGCAGGTCCAGGCCCTGTTCGACGGCGAATTGGCGTGCTGTTTCGTAGCCGGCATCCGCATGGCGCATCACCCCCGTGCCGGGGTCGTTCCACAGCACACGCTCGATGCGGCGCGCAGCTTCAGGCGTGCCGTCGCAAACAACGACCACCCCGCTGTGCTGGCTGTAACCCATGCCCACGCCGCCGCCATGGTGCAGGCTGACCCAGGTGGCGCCGCTGGCGGTGTTGAGCAGCGCGTTCAACAGCGGCCAGTCGCTGACGGCGTCGCTGCCGTCCTGCATGGCTTCGGTCTCTCGGTTCGGGCTTGCCACGCTGCCGCTGTCCAGGTGGTCGCGGCCGATGACGATGGGGGCCTTCAGTTCACCCGACTTCACCATTTCGTTGAAGGCCAGGCCAGCGCGGTGGCGTTCGCCCAGGCCGATCCAGCAAATGCGCGCCGGCAGGCCCTGGAACGCAATGCGCTCAGCGGCCATGTCCAGCCAGCGGTGCAGGTGGCTGTTGTCGGGGAACAGTTCCTTCATCTTCGCGTCGGTCTTGTGAATGTCCTGCGGGTCGCCGCTCAGCGCCACCCAGCGGAACGGACCCACGCCGCGGCAGAACAGCGGGCGAATGTATTGCGGCACGAAGCCGGGAATGTCAAACGCGTTCTTCACGCCGGCGTCGAAGGCCACCTGGCGGATGTTGTTGCCGTAGTCGACCGTGGGCACACCCATGGACTGCAGGTCCAGCAGGGCTTGCACGTGTACCGCACAGCTTCGTGCAGCGGCTTCACGCAAGGTGGCGTGCTGGTGGGTGTCAGCGCGCGCGGCTTGCCACTGGTCGACCGTCCAGCCCGCCGGCAAGTAGCCGTTGACGAGGTCGTGCGCACTGGTCTGGTCGGTGGCCAGGTCGGGCCGAGCCTGCCCGTTCTGGCAGCGGCGCACCAGTTCTGGCAGCACGTCTGCCGCATTGCCCAGCAGCGCAATCGACACCGCCTTCTTCTG
>JBBQAW010000202.1:0-7744 GCA_038316815.1 Burkholderiales bacterium | reverse complement strand
CCGGCCATACCAGTTGCCAACGCCAGCCTGGCCCACCTGCTGACGGCACGCAGAGTGCGCCTGGTACGCGATGGCGTGACGCGGGAGATCACGATGCAACCCGAAGACACGAGCGTGCTGGCAGCAGCCCGACGCGCGGGCCTGGCGCTGCCGTATTCGTGCCAATCGGGGGTTTGCGCCACCTGCCGCGCGAAGTGCGTGGAAGGGCAAGTGACGATGGCCCGCAACTTCGCGCTGGAACCCGCCGAAGTGGCCGCCGGCTGGGTGCTGGCTTGCCAGGCGCGGCCGACGGGCAACCGCCTGGTGCTGGACTTCGACGCGCGCTGAAGCCCGTGGCCCGCCCGCGTTCAGCCGGCTTCGACGACCAGCGTGACCAGATTCTGGCCGCGGCGGCGCAGCTTTTCGCCACCCGCGGCTACACGGCGGCCACCATGCAGCAAGTGGCCCAGGCCAGCGGCGTGAGCAAGGCCACGCTGTATCACTACGTCAGCGACAAGCACGGCCTGCTGGCGCAAATCACGCGCAGCCATGTCGCGCGGCTGGAAGCCGTGCAGGCCGAAGTGGCCGCCCTGGGCCTGCCGCCGGCCGAACACCTGCGCCAGGCCATCACGCGCTTCATGCACGTGTACGCCCGTGCCGAGCACGAACACCGGGTGCTGACCGAAGACGTCAAGTTTTTGGCCGCGGCCGAACGCGCCGACGTCGTGGGGGCGCAGCGCCGCGTGGTGCGTGGCTTCGCCGATGCGGTGGCCGCCTTGCGCCCTGACCTGCAGGCCGCTGCACTGGCCACGCCGCTGGCCATGCTGCTGTTCGGCATGATCAACTGGACCTTCACCTGGCTGAAAGCCGGCGGTGCGCTGGATCACGACAGCCTGGCGCCGGTGGTGGCCGATCTCTTTTTCGGTGGCCTGGGCAGTGTGAAGCCACCGCCGCCGCGCTGAAGCGGCGCCGATGGCAATGAGGTTCCCGTGCCCGTCGACAGGGCCCAGCCTTCGACCGCCTGGTCTGCTGCGTGCGCGATCGTGCTAACCCCCGCCAGCCCCGCCAGCCCCGCCAGCCCGGCCTGGGTGGCTTGCGCCAGCAAGGCGTCGCAAGCGGTTTCGCCCAGGCCCAGCACGAAGTGGTGCCAGCGGCGCTGCACCCTTTCGTGCAGCCAGGCGTCTTCGATGGCGGCGCGAAACCCGGCCGGGTTGCCGCCCGCTTCCAGCACGCGCGGGGCCATGGCGCCAACGAACAGGTTGAAGTCGTGGCGCAGCGTGTGTGCAGGCAGCAGTGCAGCCAGCGCGCGTGCGCGTGCGGCCCAGCCCGGGCGCAGGAACAGTTGCGTCACCAGCGCCTGCAGCCCTTGTGCGGCGTTCAGCACGCGCACAAGGTTGGGCGGCAGCACGGCCATCGGCAGGCGCGCCGCGGTGTGGAAGGGCAGCCTGTCGGCGGGCAGCACCAGGGCCGTCAAGGTGGCCAGGCGCCACCAGGCGGCTGCTGACAGGCCGGCCACGGCCTCGCCGCAGATTTCGGCTTGGCGCGCCCGGCGCACCAGGTCCTGCAGACCCAAGCCTTGTCGCGCCTGGCTGGCGGCCAGGCTCATCGTCATCAGGTTGCCGGCCGCAAAGCCTGCCTGGGGGTTGAGCCGTTCGACGACGGGTGCCAGTGCGGTGCCGGCCGCGCCGCCCAGGGGTTGGCGCAGCACGGGGCAGCGTTCGGCGTGGATCTGCCCCAGGTAGTGCGGCGTGATCTGCAGTTCGTCAAAAGCCAGCCCGGCGCGCCAGGCCTGGGTGCGCAGCTGCAACCAAAGGCGCACCTGGCGCGAAGCTGCCAGAGTACGGCGGCCGAAGACGGCACGGGCCGCCATCCATCCCTGGGCTACCGGGGTGCCGTCGAGCAGCAGTTCCGCAGGCGGCACCAATGCGTGATGCGCGTGGTCCCAGCCGATATGAAAGCCGCTGCGGCTCACGGGGTCGGCCTGCGCGCCGCCATACGGCGGGGTGGCAGGGCAGGGTGAAAGCAGATCGAAGGTGGTCTGGTCCATGGCGGGCTCCGGCGTTGGGCTTGGCGCCGGGCCCCTTGCCCCGCGCTGATGCCAGTGTCAGCGCTGGGTGGCTCAAATCATGAGCTAGCCGAAAATCATCTCGAAACTGACTGCGTCGCTGCACCCCGCAGCGGCCAGAAACGCCGCGCCAGCGCTACCAGGGCGAGCCCGACGAGCACGCCCAGCGCGTCGGCAACGACGTCCTGCCATTCGGCGCTGCGCTGGGGAATGTGCATCTGCACCGCTTCGATGACTATGCCGAAGGCCAGCATGCCGAGCCCCGCTGCCAGCGCACTCCAGCGCCCTGCTGGCAACGACAGCGCTGCGCAGGCGCCCAGACACAGGAAGGCGACGATGTGCTGCAATTTGTCAGCATCATTGAAATTCAACCCGGGCGCGCGTGGGCTGAACGCGAGAACGCACACGACCAGCACCAGCAACAGCAAGACGAACCGCCACGCCAAGCGCAGCCTGGGGGCATGAAGCAAAGGGGAAATAAGGTGCACAGGCGGTGTCCGCAGTGTGGAAGCGCAAAAGTTCGCGCGCCGAGACCAGCGCAACATGCGCCCAGGGAATTGTGCCTGGGCTCACTGCTACACTCGTGGGCTGTGCTTGGGCGTTTGGAACGGTTGAATCCAAGTGCCGCACCTGCCGGTGTAGCTCAGTTGGTAGAGCAGCGCATTCGTAATGCGAAGGTCAACAGTTCGATTCCGTTCACCGGCACCAAAACCTGAAACAAGTGGCTCGCACCGTTACCGTTGCGGGCCTTTTTTCTGGGCTGTGCGCAAGTTTCAAGGCATAGCGCGAGGCACGACGCAATACGCAAGCCACGGCGCAACGGGGTAGCTCCCTACAATCGCGCCATGCATATCCTGATTGCGAATGACGACGGCTACTTGGCCCCTGGCCTGGCGGCGCTGGTGCAGGCTTGCCAGGGCCTGGGGCATATCGACGTGTTTGCTCCTGAGCAGAACGCCAGCGGCACCTCGAACGCACTGACGCTGGGTCGGCCGCTGTCGATCTTCCGCGCCCGTGGCGAACATGTGCAGGGCTTCAACGTCGTCAACGGCACGCCTTCCGATTGCGTGCATGTGGCCCTGACCGGGGTGCTGGAACGTCGGCCTGACCTGGTGTTATCGGGCATCAACAACGGCGCCAACATGGGCGACGACACGCTCTATTCGGGCACCGTGGCCGCGGCGATGGAAGGCTTCCTCTTCGGCGTGCCGGCCATCGCGTTTTCGCAAGCTGAAAAAGCGTGGGGGCACCTGGACGCGGCCGCTGCCACAGCGCGCGCCATCATCGACCAGGTTCTGGCGCAAACGCGGCTGGACGGGGCGCCTTGGCTGTTGAACGTTAATATTCCGAACCGGGCTGATGCGGCCAGCCTGCCGCGTGTGGTCACGCGGCTGGGTCGGCGGCACGCTAGCGCGCCTGTCATCCAGCAGACCAGCCCGCGCGGCGATCCGATTTACTGGATCGGCCCTGCCGGCGACGCCCGTGAAGCAGGCGAGGGCACCGACTTTCATGCCGTCGCCCAGGGCCAGGTGTCAATCACCCCGCTTCAGGTCGATTTGACCGACCACGCGCGGCGCGACGATTGGGCCGCCCGCCTGGCGCGGGCATGACGAATTCCACCCGGCCCCCGGCGCGCTTTCCGCTCGGCCTGGACCAGGTGCATGGCTTGCCTGGCGCCAGGCCCGCAGCCAAGCCGGGGTCGAAACTGTCGTCCGGCGCTTCGGGTACTTCGGGCACTTCAGGCACTTCAGGCACTTCAGCCACGCCCGCAGCGATGCTGCGCCCGCAACGACCTTTGCAGCAGGCGGCGCTGGACGCAGCGCGTCGGCATGCGCCCAGCGGGCTGGGAATGGATTCAATGGCAGTGCGCATGCGCATGGTCGACCGCCTGCGCGTCGGCGGCGTGCGCTGCGAACCGGTGCTACAGGCCTTTGCCGGCGTCGAACGCCACCTGTTTGTCGACACCGCGCTGGCCACGCAGGCCTATGAAGACACGAGCTTGCCGATCGGGTTGCAGCAGACGATCTCCAAACCATCGGTTGTTGCCTGCATGCTGGCCCTGCTTTTCGAAAGCGCCCATGCGCGCGCTCATGGCCAATTGGGCCGTGTGCTGGAAATCGGCACGGGCTGTGGCTACCAGACTGCGCTGCTGGCCCGGCTGGGGCGGTCGGTGGTCAGCATCGAACGGCTGAAATCCCTGCACGACAAGGCACGCGACAACCTGGCTGCCCATCGGCAGGGCGATGTACGGCTGGTGTTCGGTGACGGCCGCCTGGGCCATGCGCCGCGGGCTCCGTACCACAGCATCATTTCCGCGGCCGGGGGCGAAGACCTGCCTGCCGCCTGGCTGGACCAGCTGGCCGAAGGCGGGCGCCTGATCGCCCCATCAGCAAGTCCTGTCAGTGGCGGTCAGGCTCTGCTGGTGGTGGACCGCACCGACCAAGGCCTGACCCGCAGCTGGCACGATGCCGTGCATTTCGTTCCTCTAAAATTCGGCACCCAATGAAGCCTGTTGCCTCCAATATCAACCGCTGCCCCAGGTTTGCCAAATTCGTGGTCCTTGTCGCCACAGCCCTGTTGGCCGCCTGCGCTTCGCCTTCGCATCGTGCGCCCGTGGAAGACCGCCGCTCGCCACCAGCGGCCAGCCCGGCAGCGCCTGCTGCAGTTCAAGTTCCGGCAGAGGCACCCAAGCCGGCCTTGCCTGGTGCTGAAAACGCCGGCAAGCCTGGCTTCTACACCATTCGCCCCGGCGATACGCTGATTCGTATTGGCTTGGACAACGGCCATAACTGGCGTGATATCGCGCGCTGGAACGGTATTGAGAACGCCAACCTGATTGAGGTTGGCCAAGTGCTGCGTGTCGTGCCCCCGGGCACCGACCCCGGCTTGGCGTCGGCACGCCCGGTGGCGCCGGCTGGCCGCGTGGAGACCAAGCCGCTTGACGGCGCGAGCCCGATCGCCGGTCCAGCTTCGGCTTCGGCTGCTGCGGCTGCTGCTGCGGCTGCGGCTGCGGGTACGGCTGCTGCGGTCCCGCCGCTCGTTGCTCCTGCAGCTGCAGCCCGTGAACCTGACGAAGACATCAACTGGGGCTGGCCGGCTGCTGGCCCTGTGGCCGCCGGCTTCGACGAAGCTCGTAGCAAGGGGCTGGCCATCACCGGCAAGATGGGTGACCCCGTGCTGGCGGCAGCCGATGGGCGCGTGGTTTATGCTGGCTCGGGTCTGCGCGGCTATGGCAACCTGGTCATCGTCAAGCACAACGCGACCTTTCTGACGGCTTACGCCCACAACCAGACCCTGCTGGTGAAGGAAGACCAAGCCGTGCGTCGCGGCCAGAAGATTGCCGAGATGGGCAACAGCGATGCTGATCGCGTGCAGCTGCACTTCGAAATTCGGCGCCAGGGCAAGCCCATCGACCCGGCACGCCTGCTGCCGCCGCGCTGATGTCGGGCGGCTGGGATTGGCTGGAGGTCGAGTCGCTCGACCTCGATGGCCAGGGCGTGGCCCATCGCCCCGACGGTGAAGGCGGCGGCAAGGTCGTCTTCATCGAAGGTGCGCTGCCCACCGAACTGGTGCAGGTCAACGTCTCGCGCAAGAAGAACAACTGGGAACAGGGCCAGATGTCGGCCCTGGCGCGGGAAAGCGCGCAGCGCGTGCGCCCGGGCTGCCCGCACTTCGGCTTGCATGCGGGGGCCTGCGGCGGTTGCAAGATGCAGCACTTGCACCCTGCGGCCCAGGTCGCCGCCAAGCAGCGTGTGCTGGAAGACAACCTTTGGCATCTGGCCAAGGTCAAGACTGAACTGGTGCTGCGCCCGATCGAGGGCCCGACCTGGGGCTACCGCGAGCGCGCGCGCTTGTCTGTGCGCTATGTGATCAAGAAGGGCGTGGTCCTGGTGGGCTTCCACGAGCGCAAGTCGCGTTACATCGCCGACATGCAGGTCTGCCCGGTGCTGCCACCGCATGTCAGCGCGATGCTGATGCCCTTGCGCGAACTGGTGGGGAGCATGGACCAGCGCGACCGCTTGCCGCAGATCGAACTGGCTGCAGGTCAGGGGGTCACTGCCCTGGTGCTGCGCCATCTGGAGCCGCTGACACCTGCCGATGCCCAGCGGCTGCGGGATTTCGGCGCCACCCATGGCGTGCAGTGGTGGCTGCAGCCCAAGGGCCCTGACGGTGTGCATCTGCTGGACCCAGGCGGACCGGAACTGGCCTACGAATTGCCGGAGTTCGGCATCACCATGCCGTTCAAGCCCACCGACTTCACCCAGGTCAACCCGCACATCAATCAGGTGCTGGTGGGCCGGGCATTGCGGCTGCTGGCGCCTGAGCCGCGGCACCGCGTCATCGACTGGTTCTGCGGTCTGGGCAACTTCACGCTGCCGGTCGCCACGCTGTCACGCCAGGTGCTGGGCATCGAGGGCAGCGAAACGCTGGTAGCCCGTGCCCGCGCCAACGCCAAGCGCAATGGGTTGGCTGAGAGAACGCAGTTCGAGTCTCGCAACCTGTTTGAACTGACCGCGCCCGAGCTTCGTTCCCTGGGGCAGGCCGATCGTTGGCTGATCGACCCGCCGCGCGAAGGCGCCTTCTCCCTGGCCAAGGCCGTGGCCGACCTGCATGCGGCGGGCGACTGGCAGGGTCCACAGCGCATCGTGTATGTCAGCTGCAATCCTGCCACCCTGGCCCGCGACGCGGGCTTGCTGGTGCACCAGGGCGGTTACCGCTGCACGGCGGCAGGCGTGGTGAACATGTTCCCCCACACCGCGCACGTGGAGAGCATGGCTGTCTTCGAAGCTGTGCCGAAATGAACAAGGGCCCCAACGGGGCCCTGTGATCATTCAAGCAGAAGAAGCGGAACCGGCTTTGCCGGGCTGCTGTCGTCTCCCCCTTGAGGGGGAAGCGGCGCAGCCGCTTCTGGGGTGGTCCGCTTATTCTCTGTCGCCGCCAAAGATGCCCAGCAGCGAGAGCAGGCTGGTGAAGACGTTGTAGACGCTCAGGTACACGCCCAGTGTGGCGGTGATGTAGTTCGTCTCATGCCCGTCCTGCACGCGCTTCAGGTCATACAGGATGAAGGCTGAAAAGATGCCGATGGCCAGCACCGACAGCGTGATCATCAGCGCGCTGCTCTGGATGAAGAAGTTCGCCACCATCGCCACTATCAGCATGATGACGCCGATGAACAGGAACTTGCCCATGTTGGACAGGTCGCGCTTGATCACGCTGGACAAGGTGGCCATGCCCAGGAAGATGGCGCCCGTGCCGGCAAAGGCCGTCATGATCAGTGAAGCACCGTTGTTCAGGCCCAGTACCGAACCTACCAGCCGCGACAGCATCACGCCCATGAAAAACGTGAAGGCCAGCAGCAGGGGTACGCCGGCAGCGCTGTTCTTGAACTTTTCAATCACGAACATGAAGCCAAAGGCGCCAACCAGGAAAACGACCAGGCCGATACCGGGCGACATGGCGCGCGCAATGCCCGTCTGCACACCAATCCAGGCGCCCAATACGGTGGGCACCATCGACAAGGCCAGCAGCCAGTAGGTGTTGCGCAGGACGCGGTTGCGCTGCGAGACCAGGGTGCCTGCGCCGCCCTGGCCGGGGAATGTCTGTAGACCTTCGTTCATGGTGACTCCTAGTGAAGCTGAGAGGGGCACTTGTTCAGAGCGCAAATTTGATTCTAAGTTCCAGCGCCGTTGGGCCTGTAAG
>JBBQAW010000201.1:0-7773 GCA_038316815.1 Burkholderiales bacterium | reverse complement strand
CAGCGCATCGCCATGGCGCAGCAAGCGCAGATGGGGGTAGTGCCAGGCCGGCGTGGTGGGGAAGTAGGCCGGCGCGTCGATGCCGGCACCGCGCAGCATGCGCAGGCGTGCTCGCCAGTCGAAGTGGTTCGGCAGATTGACGACGATCACACCGCCCGGGGACAGCAGTGCAGCAGCCTGTTCGAGCAGTCGCAACGGCTCGACCACATGTTCCAGCACGTCGATCAGCAGCACGGCGTTCCAGGGTCCCGGCGCCTGCGCGCCCCAATCCTGACGTTCAAGGTCGACGCAACGGCTGGGCACGCCGCTGGCCTGGGCCTGCGCGACGGCCTGTGCCATCGCCTCCAGACCCAGAACCTGGTTGTCTGCGCGAAACAATTGCAGGTTGCGCCCAAGACCACTGCCCAGTTCAAGCACCCGGCCGCGGCTCAGCCGCTGTTGCCGCTTGACCTGGGCCAGCAAGCGCAGCAAGGGCTCACGCTCGGCTTGTTCCTGCTGCAGCCAGTCAGTTCGGTAGCCATCGGCAGCTGCAGGCGCTTCGTCCTTCACCCCGGCTCCCGCAGGTCGGCGCCGAGCAGACGTCGACGGGCCGTGAAAACCCAATTCAGCGTGCTCCTGCGGTCCCTTGACCAACGCTGCGCGCCCACCGTCAGCTGTGGTCGGCAAACGGCAAGGCGGCGGCTTCGGCCAGAACGTCGGCGCTCGCGCCTTCGAAACCCCGGTCCAACCCTATGCACCAGGCGCCGGGAAACAAGGTGTGCCAGGGCCGTTCGCCGCAGCCCAGGAGCCAGTCTGCACGCCAGGGGTGGCGCGTCGGACGACACAGCCGGTGCGTGATCAGGGCGCCGCGCAGCGCCATGCGCTCGCCCGTTGAGCCGCTGAGACTGCGTCTGCTGCGCCCAGCGCCTGCAGGCATCGCGCCAGCGACTGGGCATGGAGTGTTCTGCGCGCTTCGATCCAGGCCGCCGTGGCCTGGGCATCCGTCGGCCGGGTCTGCACGCCGAACGCCAGGCAGGCGCGGGCGAAGGCGCTGGCATCGGCTGCCTGCAGCACCTGCGCCGGCAGGGCATCGCCCAGACCGCGCAGCGCATGCGGCGTGGCGACCACCGGCATACCGGTGGCAATGGCTTCGATGGCCTTCTCCTGCACACCCGACCCGGTGATGGCCGGTATGGCGACGACGTCCACCGACTCATAGAAGTGACTGGCCTCGGCCACCCGACCCAGTCTGTGCGTGCCGGCGGGAAGTGGCATTTCGTCCAGGCCGTTGCCAGCCAGGACCAATTGCGCCCGCCCCTCCAGCAGCGGCCAGACGGTGTCGAGCAGCCAGCGCAGGCCCTGCCGGTTCGGTGCCCAGGTCCAGGTGCCGATCAGACCGATGCGCGGCAGCCGGTCGGGTGCGGGCAAGGGGTGCAGCGCCCGCATCGGCCGCGGAAAGCCGGACAGCACCTCCACGCGCGCGCTGACCTCGATGCCTGCCGCCAGCGCCAGCGCCTGCAGGCGCTCGGCGTCTGCGCGGCTCAGGCAGGCGACGACCGCAGCCTCACGCAGGACCGTGAGTTCCAGCTTGCGCAGGCTGTAGGCCTCGCGGCGGGTCAGGAACCGTGTCGCAGGCCGAGTCGATGCGTTGCCGCGCCAGCCGCGGTTCGCGGCGCGGCTCTGGCGCATGTAGTTGTCGGATTCGACGTTGTGCGTCACCAGCATGCGGGGCCTGCGGGCGTCGCCATCAAGCCATGACCAGGCCTGCAGGTGGTCCACGACCACGGCCTCGCAATGCTCGAGATGGGGCGCCAGGGCCCTGGCCATACGGCGGCCGCCCTGGCGGGATACGGTGATCGGCTCGCGAGACCACAGCGCCCACCCGACCGCGCTCAGCCGCCGCAGCGACGACTGTTCGTCAAAAGGGGGCTCCACCGGCCCCAACGCGTGGACGGCGTGCGCCCAGCCAGCGGCCGCTTCGGCATCGCCTCGACCCAGCAAAGTGACCTGGTGTCCAGCCTCTCGCAGGCCGTCGAGCAGCCGAGCGGTGCAGATCTCGCCGCCGCTGCGCGGCTCGTCGAACAGGCGGGTGGTGAGCACGAGCAGTTTCATGAGGTCCTTGATCGGTTGTGGGCGGGCGCGTCGTCCCAGGCCGGATGCAGGTACAGCGCCAGCACCGTGAAGCCGAGTGCGTTGCCGCCGACTCCCAGGCTGGAGGCCGACAGCAGATAGGTCAGGAACCACAGCAGCAGCCAGGCCGCGATCCAGGCGCCGCCGGGATCGCGTCGGGCCAGCGACGTGTGCCATGCCTGCAGCGCGATCGATCGCACCCACAGCAGGGGCAGCAGCGCAGCCAGGCCGATCTGTGCGATGCCATTGCCCAGGCCGCTTTCGGTGCCGACGTCGGTGTCGGCGGTGCCGGCGTAGTTGCCGGCAGCACCCAGGCCTTCGCCGAGCAGGTGGCCGTCGAGCAGGTACTCGGTGGCCGACGCCAGCCCGGCCATGTGCGAGAACGCCCCGTCGGTGTAGCCGGCCTCGCCCAGCAACAACGAAGACGCTATGCCCACGGCCGACAGCAGGAACACCTGGCGCGGCTGCGGCACGCCCAGCACACGCCAAAGCAGCAGCAGTCCGATGAAGATGATGAAGCCCTTGGACACCGTCAGCAGCCCGGCCACCAGCAGCAGCAGGGCGGGCAGCGGCGTGGCCGCCACCCAGGCTTGCATGCCCCTCTCGTCTGCTCGCGCCCGCCGGCGCGCGCGCGCGGCCAGCGCCATCAGCAGTGCCAAAGCCAGCGTCGGTGCCAGGGTGGTCGGCTCGAGGTAGGTCGACACCAGACGACGCACGGCATTGCCAGTCAAGGGCTCCAGGTCCCAGGTGAAGAAGCGGCCGCTGTCCTCGAAGGGCAACAAGCCCCAGGGGTCGATCGGGTTGGCGGCCATGAACGCGCCCACGTCCAGCACCGAGGTCCACAGCGCGTCGGGCGACAGACGCTCGAACAGGCCGAGCAGCGCCACCACCACGCTGCTGGTCAACACCAGCGCCATCAGCCTCTCGAGCTGCGGGCGGTTCCAGGGCAGCAGCAGCAGCGCCACGAACAGCAAGGGCACCAGCGCCAGGCGCCGCAGGTTCAGCGCCACCAGCACAGGATGTTCACTGGATGCGAAGGCAAACGCGGTGTAGACCAGCACCAGCAACAGCGCCCACAGCGCCGCGGCCGGCGGATGCCAGGGTCGAGGCGAGGACAACATGGAGGCCAGCGACAGCCCCACGAGCAACATCACCAGGGCGTCGCGGGCGCCGCCTATCAGCGTCCACCCCATGCTGCCGGTCAAGCGGAAACCCAGCAGCCCGATCGCCGGGCCGAACTGCAGCGCGACGATGAGCGCCACCAAGGTCGCAAAGGCCAGTGGCGCACCGCCATGTGCCGGCGCCGCACGGCCTTGCGGCTGCGGCAACCTTGCCTGGGCAGCCGGGGTCATGGCTGCGCACCTGCCTGTTGCAGCGCCTGGGCCACCCGCGCCCGCGCCTGGTGGTAGCCCGAGCCAGGCAGCCGTTCCAGCAAGCGAACGCGCGCATGCGCCACCGCCGCCCGGCGGGCCGACACGGTGCGCAGGGAAGCCAGCGCAGCCCGCAGGCCAGATCGGTCGCCGAAGGTGTACAGCGAACTGCGCGGCAACAGCTCGTCCAGCCCGGCACGGTCGCTGGCCACCACCGGCCAGCCGCGCGCTGTGGCCTCCAAGGCCACCAGTGGCAGCCCTTCGTAGCGCGAAGGCAGCAGCAGCAGATCGACGCAAGCCAGCGCCTGCTCAAGCGGTGCAAACGGCACCACCTCGACGCGATGCGGCCCCAGGGCCGAGGCCAGTTGCTGCAGCACGCCCTCGGCGGGGCCGCTGCCCTGGAAACGCCAGCGGCAGGCATCGGCCAGGTCAGGCTCGATCTGCAGCGTGTCCACCAGCCAGTCCAGACCCTTCTGGTGCAACTCGAATCGACCGACGTAGCCCACGCGCAGCCGCCCGTCGGCCGCGGGCTGCGGGACCGGCGGCGCCGGCCCGCGCAAGGCCACGCGATTGGGCAGCGTGAGCACCGGGCCGGGCACCGCCCAGTCCTCGCGCAGCACACGCGCCTGGGCCTCGTTGATGGTGATGAAGCCCTGCACACGTGCAAGCCAGGGTGCAAGTGCGCGGTCGCGCAACCCGGCGTGACGGTAGCCCATGGTCTGGGCACGGAAGGTCATGGGCACGTAAATCCATAACGGTCGCTTGCTGAGCACGGCTGCGGCCGTCAGCCAGGCCTGCGCATGCAGCACCCCGGGGGCCAGCAACAGGGGCCGCGCGCGGGGCGCCTGGCGCAGGGCCGTCAGCGCGTCGCGCGGGCGCCTGATCGGGCACCCATCGCCAGCCTCGGCCAGGCCGTGCTCCTGGGCCAGTGCGAGCAAGGGCGGTGGCAGCAGCAAGCGCAAACCCAGGCCGTCCTGGCGGCGCGCGTCGGCCAACCAGCCGAACAAGGCCTTTTCATGCCCTCCGGGCGCACGGGGCGTGAGCAGAACATCGAGTTCAGCCATGTTGAAAGTCCATGTCGGCCCACATAGCCTCACTCAGGCCCAGGGCAGTACGGGTCGCAAACGACTTGGCCGGCGCGGCGCCCGGACCAGCGCCCGCAGAAACAGCGGCAGACCGTGCGTGCGCAGCGCGGCGGCGAACATCAGCGTGCCCAGCAGCCCACCCACTGCCCAAGACACCGCCAACCCGGTCGGCCCCAGCACGGCCAGTGCCAAACAGGCCAGCAGCACCTCGACCAGGGTCCAGCGTCCATGCAAGCGTGCGGCACATGCTGGGGGCAAGGCCACCGCCAGCCAGGGTGCCAACACGGCCAGGGGCAGGCCCAGAAGCATGCGCAGCAGCAGGCCTGGCAGGACCGTCAGCGCCAATTGCCAGCGGCCGTCCCACAGCTGCGCATCGGCCCAGTCGAGCACGGGCAGCGTCAGCGCCAGCAGGGGCAGCGTCGGCAGCGCCAACCGGCGCAGAGCGCGGGCCGCGCGCAGCGCCCGGCGCTTCGGTGCCAGCGGGCGCAGCGCCGGCACGGCCACACGCGTCATCGTGCCCACCAACACCTGCGAGGCCAGCGCACAGGCGATCAGCGCGAAGGCGTAGGCGCCGGCCCAGCTGGCACCGAACCAGGGCCCCACCAGCCACAGGTGCATCTGGTCACGCACCATGGAAAGGGCGGCAATGCCCTGCATCGCCAGCCCATCGCCCCAAGGTACTGTGGTGCTGGCCTGCGCGTTGGCTGCGGCCGGCGCCACGCGCGCACCATTCATGATCAAGACCGCGCGCGCAAAGCGCCCCAGCACCACGCCGGCCGTCAACGCCAGCCAGGGCTGCAGACCCAGAACCATCAACAAGGCGGGCAATGCGAATTCCAGCAAGATGGCGCCAGCCTCTGCACGGCCCACCAGATCAAAGCGCCCAGTCCGCTCCAGGCGTGCCAGACTGACCAGCGACAGCGCGTGCGACAGCACATACGCAAGCACCGAGCAGGCCACCAGTGCGGCGTCGGGGGTCGCAACGCCCGCATGCGTCACCGCCAGGCCGGCCGCCGGCAGCACCAGCATCGACAAGACCAGCGCCACGGCCGCAGACGCCCGCGCCAACTGACGTTCCACCCCGGGTGTGACGCCCTCGGGGTGCCTGACCAGCGCGGCCTTGAAGCCGCCGTCCACCAGCAGCATTGCCGCCCGACCGGCGCCCAGCGCCAGCGCCCAGACCGCCAGGCAAGCAGCGTCCAGCCAGGTTGCATAAGCAACGGCTCCGCCCATGGCAGCCAGCAAGGCCAGGCCCTGCGCAACCCCCAGGCTGACCACGCCCTGAACCTTCACGACGGCTCCGCCGGTTCGACGCCTGCGATGGCTGCACCGGCCTGTCGACGGACCTGCCGCCATGCACGCCAGCGCGCCAGCCAACCCGGCTTGCGCACAGGCAGCACGGCCCGCACCTGGGCCAGTCGAATCCGGTAGTGCAGGTCCTGCCGGGCCAGACGCGCACGGTGCCGCAGCAGCACCCAGGCCGCCTGCAGCGAAAAGCCCAGTGTCAGACCGCCCAGCAACCACATCAGCGGGTTCGGGCTGGCGGGCGTCATCGAGGGTCGGGCGCGGTCCAGAAACTGCACGGGTACCGGATCGGCGTCTTCGTCGAAGCGTGCCACCTGCAATTGGCGTGACAGCGTGTCCACCAACTGTTCTGCGTATCGCAGTTCGCGCACCCGCTCGACGAACTGACCCGAGCCTTCGTCGCGCGGCAGCTCCAGTCGCGACAACTGCCCACGCATGGCCGCGATCTCCGCGCGCGACAGCTGCACCTCGGGGCTGCCTTCGGCACGCACCTGGAGCAGCGCCGCCAGCCGCACTTCCATGCCCGTGATCTCGGCTTGCTGGCGTGCATAGGCCGACGCTGCCGCACCAGGTTCGCTGCGCAGCGCGGCGCGGTCGAAGCCGCTGTCGCGCAGTCGTTGTTGTGCCTCGGCCATCGCCTTGCGTGATCGCTCCAGCTGCAGCTCGTAAAAGCTGCGCCGTTGCCGGGCCTCATCCAAGGCAAAGCCGCGCAGCAGCTGCTTCAATTCCTCGACCACCTCGTTGGCGATGGCCGGGGCCCGCTGCGGATGCACGTCGTACACGTTGACGTAGACCACGCCCTCGCGACGTGCGATCGAGAAGTCCATGCGACGCGCCAGCAGCGCACGGGCCGTAGCCTGATCGCCCAGCTGCCAGGCACGTACGAGGTCAAAGCGCTTGATCAGGCGGTCGGCGACGGCTTGGCTGCGCAGCATGGCCACGTGCAGATCGATGGCGCTGGCGCCACCCGGCGCAATCAGGGTCAGGCCCGCCGCGGCGCCCGCACCCACCGCGCTCGACGGCCTTTGCACCGAGGTGACGACGAAGCTGGCTTGGCCCAGGAACATCAGCGGCCGTTGCAGCGAGACCGCGAACAACGCCAAGCCGAGCACCAGCGCGCTCAACACGAGCTGCCAGCGGTGGCTCCACAGCGGCAGCGCCACCTCGAGCCAGCCGATGCTGGGGGGCGGCCACACGGCCACGGGCGGCGGGGCCTCGTCCGACGGCACGGTGTCGCCCTGGCGGCTGGAGACCTGCTCGCTCATCGCAATGTCAGCAGCGCCGCCAGCCCGATGCCGAGCTGGTACAGGATCTGCGTCCAGTCCTTGGCCCCCTGCACGAAGGTCACGCGGTCCATACGCTCCGGCACGAAGACCGTGTCGCCAGGCAATGCCGGCTGGGCCTCGAACTGGGCGCGCCCGCTCCACCAACCGCCCTGTCGCGCTGACAGCACGCTGCCGTTGGCACGCACGACGAAGATCGAGTCGGCCTCGGCGGCGCCGGTGGGGCCACCGGCGCGGGCCAGGTAGTCGCCCAGCAGCAGGCCGTTGCCATGCACGAAGCTGCCGGCGTTGAACACGGTGCCGAATACACCCACGCTCTGGCTGCGCGGTGGCACGCGCACCAGATCGCCATCTTCCAGCACCAGCCCCGGCAAGGCGCTGGCATCGGCAGCGAGGTCGAGCACCAGCCGGCCCTCGGGCCTGCGCGTACGCAGCCTGGAGATCAATTCGCGCAGCGCCGATTCCTGCGCTGCAGCGTTGTCTCCGCTCGCCCCGCGCACGCTGGCCAGGCGCGCCGCCTCGGCCTCCATCTCCTGCAAAGCGCGCGAGTAGTTGGCCTCTTGCACCAGGCGCACACGCTCTCGGCGCAGTTCGGTGCCGAACACGAAGGCGGCATCGGTG
>JBBQAW010000200.1:0-7775 GCA_038316815.1 Burkholderiales bacterium | reverse complement strand
CATGCGGCTGGCCGTCCACCAGCATCACTTCGGCCGCTCGCGGCCGGGTGTTGTAGTTGCTGGCCATCGTCATGCCGTAGGCCCCGGCCGAAAGCAGCGCCAGCACGTCGCCGGGCTGCACAGCCAGGGCGCGTTCGCGGCCCAGCCAGTCGCCGCTTTCGCATACCGGGCCGACGATGTCCCAGGTGGGCGCCGGTGCGTCGCGCAGGGTGCAGGGTTCGATCTGCATCCAGGCTTCGTACATGGCGGGGCGCACCATGTCGTTCATGGCGGCGTCGACGATGCAGAAGTTCTTGCCGCCGCTGCCGTCCTCGGCCCCGGGCTTGAGCACCAGCACTTCGGTCAGCAGCACGCCGGCATTGCCCACCAGGCTGCGCCCGGGTTCGAACAGCAGTTCGCGCTGGCCATGGCCGCGCGCGTCCAGGCGCTGCAGCAGCGCCGCCACCAGCACATCGGCCGCGGGCGGGGCTTCGTCGGCATAGGTGATGCCCAGGCCGCCACCGACGTCGACATGGTGGACGGCAATGCCCGCGGCTTCGACCTGCTCGACCAGGTCCAGCAGCCGGTCCAGCGCGTCCAGAAAGGGTTCAACCTGGGTGATCTGCGAACCGATGTGGCAGTCGATGCCCACCACATGCAGCCCGGGCAGGCCGGCCGCGTGGCGATAAGCGGCAAGGGCATTCGCATGGGCGATGCCGAACTTGCTGCCCTTCAGCCCGGTGCTGATGTAGGGGTGGGTACCGGCATCGACGTCGGGATTGACGCGCAGGCTGACCGGCGCGTGCCGGTCCATCGCCAGCGCCACGGCGTTCAAGGTGTCGAGCTCGGCCAGGCTCTCGACATTGAAGCAGCGCACGCCGGCTTGCAGGGCCTGGCGCATCTCGGCCACGGTCTTGCCCACGCCTGAGAAGACGATGCGCTCCGCCTTGCCGCCAGCAGCCAGCACGCGCGCCAGTTCACCGCCGCTGACGATGTCGAAACCGCAGCCGGCGCGGGCGAAGGTCTGCAGCACGGCCAGGCTGGAGTTGGCCTTCATGGCGTAGCAGACCAGGTGTTTGCGGCCTTGCAACGCGCGCTGGTAGCCGGCCAGTGCAGCCAGCATCGCGGCCTGCGAATAAACGTAGAGGGGAGTGCCGAAGCTGCGCGCCAGTGCCTCCAAGGGCTGGCCGTCAAGCTGCAGTTCACGGCCCACGCGGGCCAGATGGGGGGCGCCGGGCAGCGTGTTCATCGGGGGGCTGAAGCAGGTGAAGCAGCTGCAGCAGCTGCTGCGGGCGCAGGCAGCGTCAGTGGCCCTTTCTGGCCGCAGCCCGCCAGCAGCACTGTGCAGGCCAGCAGCCCTGACACAAGCCCTGTCGGCAAGATGGTGGCCCTGGACCGAGGGCGCGGAGGCGCCGCTACACTCGTTTTCAACACTTTCAGCATGCCACCGATTCTAATGAGTACGCCCCCCGAGACGCCTTCTGTGCCACCCACGCTACCCACGCCGCCTACACCAGGCTCGATGAGCCACGCCGACTATCAGCGCGAGACGCAGGCACTGCTGACACGCATCGAGGCCGCGGCCGACCGCTGGTTGCAGGACGACGTCGTCGACATCGACACCCACCGAACCGGCGGCCTGCTGGAACTGAGCCTGCCCGACGGCAGCAAGCTCATCATCAACACCCAGCCCCCGCTGCAGGAAGTGTGGCTGGCAGCGCGTGGCGGCGGCTTTCACTACAAGTGGGTGGAAGGCGCCTGGCGCGACACCCGCGACAGCAGCGAATTCATTGCCGTGCTGTCGCACCATGCCAGCTTGCAGGCGGGCAAGCCGCTGCACTTCTAGCGCCACTTCAAGTACTACCGCCGAAACAGATCGAGGATGCTGCTGCGTTCTTCTTCAGTCGGTGGCTGCGGCACCACGTCTTCCAGGCCCACGCTGCTGATGCCACGGCCGTCGGAGAATTCCTCGAAGGTCCAGTAACCGCCAACCCGCACCACACCCGGGGGCGGGGCAACTTCTGCCACCGGCACGCCTTTCAGTGCGTGCTGCATCAGGTCAATCCACACCGGCAGGGCCAACCCGCCGCCGGTTTCGCGGTCGCCCAGCTTTCTGGGGTTGTCGTAGCCGATCCAGACCACGGCCACCAGGCTGGGCTGGTAGCCCGCAAACCAGGCGTCCATCGAATCGTTGGTCGTGCCGGTCTTGCCGTAAAGGTCAGGCCGCTTCAGCGTGCCCTGTGCGCGCGCAGCCGTGCCTGAACGGGTCACTTCCTGCAGCAGGGTGCTCATGACGAAGGCGTTGCGGGCGCTCAGCGTGCGCTCGCTTTCGTCTGGCGCGCGCGCCGGGGTGTCGAGCAGCACACGGCCTTTGGCGTCGGTGATGCGGGTGATGAGCTGCGGCGTGACACGAAAGCCGCCGTTAGCAAACACCGCATAGCCCGCGGCCATCTGCATGGGCGTGACCGAACCCGCGCCCAGGGCGGTGGTCAGGTAGGCAGGGTGTTTGCTGCGTTCGAAGCCGAAGTTCTGCAGCCATTCCTGCGCAAAATCGACGCCGGTGGACTGCATGACGCGGATCGACACCATGTTCTTGGACTTGGCCAGCGCCGTGTGCAGCGGCATGGGCCCGTCGAACTTGCCATCGTAATTCTTCGGCTCCCACGGCTGGCTGCCCGTGGTGGCGGCGCTGAAGAACAGCGGCGCGTCGTTGACGATGGTGCTGGGCGTGAAGCCCTTTTCCAGCGCCGCTGAATAGATGAAAGGCTTGAAGCTGGAACCCGGCTGCCGCCAGGCCTGGGTGACGTGGTTGAACTTGTTCTTGCCGAAGTCAAAGCCGCCCACCAGGGCACGCACGCTGCCGTCGCGTGGGTCCAGGGCGACCAGGGCGCCTTCGACCTCGGGCTGCTGGGTCACTGCCCAGTCGCCCTTGTTGAAGCGCGGCGTGCGATAGAGCCGCACCACGGCGCCGCGTCGAATCTGCACCTTCGGCGGCGCTTTGTCGGCCAGGCCGGATGTAACCGGGCGCAGGCCATCGCCCGTGACGGTGACGATGTCGCCCGACTGCAGCATGGCCACCACCTTGCGCGGCGACGCTTCAAGCACCACGGCCGCGCGCAGGTCGTCCTGGTCGGATCGTTCGGCCAGGGCCTCGGCCACGCGCGCGTCCAGCAGGGCAGGGTCACCAGGCAGGTCGACATAGGCCTCGGGGCCGCGGTAGACCTGGCGCAGTTCGAAGTCCATCAAGCCGCGGCGCAGCGCGAGGTAGGCCACCATCTGGTCGACGGCATTGATACTGACGTAGACGTTCAGGCCGCGTGAATAGGCTTCATCCCCATACTGCGAAAAAACCAGCCGGCGCGCCGTTTCGGCCACGAATTCGGCATGCGCTGCCGCTTCGGACTGCGTGCGGTAGCGCAGCACTTCGGCCAGCGCCGTGTCGTGCTGGGGCTCGGTGATGAAGCCCGTTTCGAACATGCGGTTGATGATGTGGCGCTGGCGCAGCGTGGCACGCTTGGGGTTGGCAATCGGGTTGTAGGCCGATGGCGCCTTGGGCAGGCCGGCCAGCATGGCGGCCTCGGCCACCGTCACGTCCTTGAGCTTTTTGCCGAAGTAGATTTCAGCCGCTGAAGCGAAGCCGTTGGCGCGCTGCCCCAGAAAAATCTGGTTCATGTACAGCTCGAGAATCTGGTCCTTGCTGAGCAGGCTTTCAATCTTCAGCGCCAGCAACATCTCGTAAATCTTGCGCGTGAAGGTTTTCTCGGTCGACAGGTAGAAGTTGCGCGCCACCTGCATGGTGATGGTCGACGCACCCTGGCTGCGCGCGTCGCGCACGTTCTCGAGCGCCGCGCGCACCACGCCCTTGTAGTCGACGCCGCCGTGCTGGTAGAAGCGCGCGTCCTCGGCGGCCAGCACGGCGTCCTTCATCACCTGCGGAATGTCGGCGATGGGCACGAAGGTACGGCGTTCTTCACCGAATTCGCCCAGTTCAAGCCCGTCGGCAGAAAAAACGCGCATCGGCAGCTTCGGCCGGTAGTCGGTCAGGCTGCTGATTTCCGGCAGGTTCGGGTAGGCCACGGCCAGCGCCAGGGCCACCATGCACAGCACCCCGGCCAAAGCCGCAACCGCCCCACCCAGCAGCCAGCCCAGCGTGCGCAAGGGCCAGCTCAGCCAGGACGGCATGCGGCTCTGGCCTTCATGGGGGGTGGGTTGGGGGCTTGTCACGTCGTGGCGCGGTCGGGCATTTCGGTGGATTCTGGCTGAAAGCGCGGCGCAACCGGAAGCCGTCACTCATGACGCAGCCCAGGCCAGGCAAGCGCGAACTTGTCCACGTTAGTGCAGGTCGCGGCAGCGCGAAACGCACTTTCTGTACCAAAGACCTTGGCGCTACCCTCCCATTGGGGCTAAAAGCCCGGCTGCGGCCCTTTGGGTGGCAGACCTTGGCGACGGTGGGAGATGGGGGCTGTTCCGCCCTGTTTTCGGGCTGTTGACAAGGGCTTTACTGCTAGGATTCAAGTGGTTTCTCAAGAACCGCAAGTGTTTGTCGATACAGGATCTGGGCCGAGAAACTAGATAGCAGGCCTTCAACTGGCAGGGGAGCATTCGACTTGAGTTTTCTGGACGCGCTGCTGGGTCGCAAGCACCCGCCGATGATCGGCCTGGACATCAGCTCGTCCAGCGTCAAGCTGGTCGAACTAGGTCAAACGTCTTCGGGCGAATTCGTACTCGAGCGTTTCGCCTCCGAGCCCTTCGAGAAGGGCTGGATCACCGACGGCCAGATCGAGAAATTCGACGAAGTGGCAGACGCCGTCAAACGCGTGGTCAACAAGAGCGGCACGCGCAGCAAGCAAGTCGTGATGGCCATGCCGCAATCAGCCGTCATCACCAAGAAAATCATGTTGCCGGCCGGCCTGCGCGAAGAAGAAATGGAATTGCAGGTCGAATCTGAAGCCAACCAGTACATCCCGTTTTCGCTCGACGAAGTCAGCCTTGACTTTTATGTGATGGGCCCCAGCCCCACATCGGCCGGCGACGTCGAAGTGCTGATTGCCGCCAGCCGCAAAGACCGCGTGCAAGACCGCCAGGGCCTGGCCGAAGCCGCGGGCCTGAAGCCGGTGGTGCTGGACATCGAATCGCACGCCTCGCGCCTGGCCATGAGCCGCATCGTGCAGGGCCTGCCCAACGAAGGCCGCGACGCCCTGGTGGCGCTGTTCGAAATTGGTGCCGACAGCACCAGCCTGAAGGTGCTGCGCGACGATGAAATGCTCTATGACCGCGACCAAGCCTTCGGCGGCAGCCAGCTGACCCAACTCATCAGCCGGCAGTATGGTTTCAGCTTCGAAGAAGCTGAAGGCAAGAAGCTGAGCGGCGATCTGCCAGAAGACTACGACACCGCCATCCTGGCGCCCTTCGTCGACAGTCTGAGCCAGGAAATCGGCCGCGCGCTGCAGTACTTCTTCACCAGCACTCCGCATCACAAGGTGCATTACGTGATGCTGGCCGGTGGCACCGCCACCCTGCCCGGGCTGAAAGACCGTGTCACCGACCTCACCGGCTTCGCGTCGAGCGTTGTCAACCCGTTCGAGCACATGCAGATGGGTTCGGCCGTACGAGAAAACCGCCTGCGCCGCGAAGCACCTTCGTACCTGACAGCCTGCGGCCTGGCCATGCGGAGGTTCCTGCAGTGATCTTGATCAACCTGCTTCCGCACCGCGAAGAAAAGCGCAAGCAACGCAAACGCGCCTTCTTCGCCGGCCTGGCAGCTTTCGCCCTGGCCGGGGCCGCCATCGGCGTGGTCTGGTACTCCGTTCTTGAACAGATGACTGCGGCCCAACAGGCGCGCAACGAATTTCTGCAGACCGAAATTGCCCGGCTCGATTCGCAGATCAAGGACATCGCCACGCTGCGCCAGGAAATCGAAGCCCTGAAAGCACGCCAGAGGGCGGTCGAAGACCTGCAAACAGACCGCAATACCCCCATCCACCTGCTCGACGAACTGGTCAAGCAAACGCCCGAGGGCGTGTTTCTGACCAGCATCAAGCAAACCGGTCAGGTGGTGGCCGTCACGGGGGTGGCGCAGACCAACGAACGTGTCAGCGAATTCCTGCGCAACACCTTGTACAACTCGCCCTGGCTGGAAAAGCCCGAACTCGTCGAGATCAAGGTCGCCACCGTCGCCGCCGCCGGGGCCGACCGCGAACAGCGCCGCTTGTTCGACTTCTCGATGCGCCTGAACCTGAAGCGCCCGCAGGCCCCGGCCGCAGCCGATGGCGCCATTCCGGCCGCCTCTACGCCCGCCGGCACCGCCAAGGGAACCTGACATGGCTACTAAAGCTTCATCCGTGAATGTCGACCTGGGCGGCATGTTCGAACAGGTGGCCTCGCAATTCCGCGGCCTGGACATGAAAGAACCCGGCCAATGGCCGGTGCTGCCCAAGATGTCGCTTTGGCTGCTGGCCACCGTGGGCGTGGTCACGCTGGGCTGGTTCCTGGTGCTGTCGGCTTCGGCCGAAACGCTGGAAGGCGAGCGCGCCCGCGAGCCCGGCCTGAAAGACCAGTACCGCAACCGCCTGACCCAGGCCGTCAACCTGACAGAACTGCGCAAGCAAAAACTGCAGGTGCAGGAATACGTCACCCAGCTGGAAAAGCAGCTGCCTGGCAAGGCCGACATGGACGCCCTGCTGTCCGATATCAACCAGGCCGGTCTGGGCCGCGGCCTGCAGTTCGAGCTTTTCCGCCCGGGCCAGGTGCAGGTGAAGGATTACTACGCCGAACTGCCCATCACCATCCGCGTCAGTGGCCGCTACCACGACATCGGCGCATTCGCAGCCGATGTGGCCAACCTGTCGCGCATCGTGACCCTGCAAAACGTCGCCATCGCCCCTTTGCAGGCGCGGGACTCAGGCGGCCTGCTGGCCATGGACGCCACCGCACACACCTACCGCTACCTGGACGCCACGGAAGTGACCGAACAGCGCGAAGTCAAGGCCAAGGCCGCTGGCACGGGAGCCAAGCCATGAAGCGGCTGATGCGCCTGGGCAGCCCTTTGCTCGCCGCGGCCCTGCTGGCCGGCTGCGGCGCAGAAACCGACGAACTGCAAATGTGGATGGAGCAGCAACGCCGCGAGGCCAAGCCCAACGTCACGCCTTTGCAGGCGCCCAAAAAATTCGACCCCCAGCCTTACCAGGCGGCCCAGGGCGTGGAACCCTTCAGCAACCAGAAGCTGACGGTGGCCATCCGCCAGGAATCGCGGGCGCCCAATTCGCTGTTGGCGGCCGAACTCAACCGCCGCAAGGAACCCTTGGAGTCCTATCCCTTGGACAGCATGAACATGGTGGGCAGCGTGGCCCGCGACGGCCGGCCCTTCGCGCTGCTGCGCGTAGACAACCTGCTTTACCAGGTGAAGGTGGGCGACTACCTGGGCCAGAACTACGGCCGCATTACCAAGATTTCTGAAACCGACGTCAACCTGCGCGAGATTGTTCAAGACGCCGCAGGCGAATGGATCGAACGCCCCGCCACCCTGCAGCTGCAGGAGCGCGCAAGATGAAAAATTTCGAGGAGAGCCGCACCATGTTCCAAGGGCCCCAATGGCGTGCCGCTAGCGCAGCAAGCGCGGCAAGCGCAGCAAAGGTTGCCAAGGCCTTGGCCGCGCTGGCCCTGTCTGCCGGCCTGCTGGCCATGCCCGCTGTCGCCTGGGCGCAAAACGCCATCCAGTCCATTACCAGCAACCAGCAGGGCGGGACTGAAGTCGTACGCATCGAACTCACCGAAGCGCTGACGGCAGTGCCCACCGG
>JBBQAW010000199.1:0-7776 GCA_038316815.1 Burkholderiales bacterium | reverse complement strand
ACGACGAGAGTCTTGCGCATCAGTAGGCCTTTGATGTCATGGGCTGGGCGCAGCCCAATTCAGGACGATCTTGCCGACATGGGTGCTCGACTCCATCAGCGCATGCGCATCAGCCGCACGCGCCGCCGGAAACACCTGATGAATCACGGGCTTGATGCGTCCTGACTCGAGCAGCGGCCAAACCGTGCTGCGCAACGCCTGGGCCAATGTCGTCTTGTAGGCCACGCTTCGCGGGCGCAGCGTGCTGCCAGCGATGGACAGGCGCTTGCGCAGCAGCAGCCCGGCGTCTATCTCGCTCTTTACGCCGCCTTGCACCGCAATCAGGGCCAGCCGGCCGTCTTCGGCCATGCAGCGCAGTTCGCGGCCGATGTAGTCGCCGCCCACCATGTCGAGCACGACGTTGGCGCCCTTGCTGGCTGTGATGCGCTGCACTTCGGCCACGAAGTCCTGGCTGCGATAGTTGATGGCGTGGTCTGCCCCCAGGGCCAGGCAGGCAGCGCACTTGTCGTCACTGCCGGCCGTGACGATGACCATGGCACCCAGGGCCTTGGCCAACTGGATGGCCGTCACACCGATGCCGCTGCTGCCGCCTTGCACCAGCAGCGTTTCGCCCGCGTTCAGCCCTGCGATGTGAAAAACGTTCTGCCAGACGGTGAAAAAGGTCTCGGGCAGGCTGGACGCTTCCAGGGGCGTCAGGCCCTTGGGCACGGGCAGGCACTGGCCCAGCGGGGCGACGCAATATTCAGCGTAGCCACCACCCGCCACCAGCGCACACACCGGGTCGCCCAGCTTCAGGCCAGCCGCAGCCAGGTCCTCAGGCGTGCCGCCGGCCACCGTGCCTGCCACTTCCAGGCCGGGCAGGTCGGACACCCCCGGCGGCATGGGGTACAAGCCCTTGCGCTGCAAGACGTCTGGGCGGTTCACGCCACTGGCCTGAACGGCAATCAGCAGCTCACCCGCGCCGGGCTGGGGCACCGGGCGCTGCGTTTCGCGCAGCACCTCGGGCCCGCCGAAGCCAGCGATTTCAATCGCACGCATGGCAGTGGCCAGCACCGGTGCCGTCACTCTTGATTCGACTGCGGCGGGGTGCCGTGGTCGGCCGCGGGTGCGGCGGCAGCAGGCGCGGGCGCCTCACCCGCGGGTGCGTCGGCGCGCGGTTCACGCGGCTCGCGCGGTTCACGGCGGGGACGGTCGCCACGGTCGCCGCGGCCACCACGGTCGCCTCGGTCATTGAAGTCACGGCGCGGCCGCTCTTCCTCGACGAAGCCTTCCGGGCGCTCGAGCAGCGCCTTCATGCTCAGCTTGATGCGGCCCTTCTCGTCTGTTTCCATGACCTTGACCTTCACGATCTGGCCTTCGGTCAGGAAGTCGGTGACATTCTCAACGCGCTGGTGGGCGATCTGGCTAATGTGCAGCAAACCGTCCTTACCCGGCAAGATGTTGACCAGGGCGCCGAAGTCCAGAATCTTGGTAATCGCGCCTTCATAGACCTTGCCCACCTCGGCTTCGGCGGTGATCTCGGCAATGCGCTTCTTGGCGAACTCGGCCTTGTCGGCGTCGGTACTGGCGATCGTGATCGTGCCGTCTTCGCCGATGTCGATGGTGCAGCCGGTCTCTTCGGTCAGCGCACGGATGGTGGCGCCGCCCTTGCCGATGATGTCGCGGATCTTGTCCGGGTTGATCTTCATCGTGTACAGGCGCGGTGCGAAGACGCTGACCTCTTCCTTCGCGCTGCCCACGGCTTCCACCATGCAGCCCAGGATGTGCAGGCGCGCTTCCTTGGCTTGCGCCAGTGCCACCTGCATGATTTCCTTGGTGATGCCCTGGATCTTGATGTCCATCTGCAGCGCGGTGATGCCACCGTTCGTGCCGGCCACCTTGAAGTCCATGTCGCCGAGGTGATCTTCGTCACCCAGGATGTCGGTGAGCACGGCGAAACGGTTGCCTTCCTTGATCAGGCCCATCGCAATGCCGGCCACGTGCGCCTTCAGCGGCACACCGGCGTCCAGCAAGCTCAGGCAGCCACCGCAAACGCTGGCCATCGAAGACGAGCCGTTCGATTCGGTGATCTCGCTGACCACGCGCATGGTGTAAGGGAAGTCGGCTTTGGTGGGCAGCACGGCAATCAAGGCCCGCTTGGCCAAACGGCCGTGGCCGATTTCGCGCCGCTTCGGGCTGCCCACGCGGCCCGTTTCGCCGGTGGCGAACGGGGGCATGTTGGAGTGCAGCATGAAGCGGTCTTCGAAGTCGCCGGCCAGCGCGTCGATGCGCTGTGCGTCGCGTTCGGTGCCCAGCGTGGCGGCCACCAGGGCCTGGGTCTCGCCGCGCGTGAACAGGGCTGATCCGTGCACGCGGGGCAGCACGCCGCTGCGGATTTCGATCGGGCGCACGGTGCGTGTATCGCGGCCATCGATGCGCGGTTCCCCGGCCAGGATCTGGGTGCGGACGATGCCGCTTTCGATGGCAAACAGCAAGTCGTTCACTTCACCGTTGTCGAAGGCTTCACCTTCAGCCTTCAACGCAGCCATTACCTCGCCGGTAGCGGCGCGGCAAGCCTGGGTGCGCGCCTGCTTGCTGCGAATCTGGTAAGCCGCACGCAGCTTTTCTTCGGCGAGAGCCGTGACCTTGGCGATAAAGGGCTCGTTCTTGGCTGGGGCGGACCAAGTCCACACCGGCTTGCCTGCATCGCGCACCAATTCGTTGATGGCCGCAATCGCAATCTTGCCTTGGTCGTGGCCGAAGACGATGGCGCCCAGCATGATCTCTTCGCTCAGCTGGTCGGCTTCGCTTTCCACCATCAGCACGGCGGCTTCGGTGCCGGCGACGACCAGGTCCATCTTGCTGTCAATGAGCTGGGTCTGCCCCGGGTTCAGGACGTATTCGCCATTGATGTAGCCCACGCGCGCTGCGCCGATGGGGCCATTGAACGGAATGCCGCTTATCGACAGGGCGGCGCTGGTGCCGATGAGCGCGGCGATGTCGGCCTGGATCTCGGGGTCCAGGCTCATCACGTGGATGATGACCTGCACTTCATTCAAGAAGCCATCAGGGAACAGCGGGCGGATCGGGCGGTCGATCAGGCGGCTGGTCAGTGTTTCCAGTTCGCTCGGGCGGCCTTCGCGCTTGAAAAAGCTGCCGGGAATCTTGCCGGCGGCATAGGTCTTCTCAAGGTAGTCGACAGTCAGCGGAAAGAAGTCCTGGCCGGGCTTGGCTTCCGTCTTGGCCACCACGGTGGCCAGCACGACGGTGTCGCCCATGCTGACGACGACGGCGCCATTGGACTGACGCGCGATTTCGCCGGTTTCCAGGGTGACTTGATGCTGGCCCCAGGTGAAGGTCTTGGTGACTTTGTTGAACAGACTCATTCGATGTCTCTCTGTGTGTTGGCGGTCAGCGAAATGCCATTCCAGTGCGGCCCTGAACCGGGGCGGCCTTGGAATGACACAGCCATGCAGACCAGTCGAAGGAAAGGGGCCGCCCATGGCGATTCACCATGGCCGACCCCGCGTTCGTCTCTTACTTCCTCAGGCCGAGCTTGGCAATCAGCGAGGTGTAGCGCTCGGCGTCCGTGACCTTCAGGTAAGACAGCAGGCGCTTGCGCTGGTTCACCATCTTCAGCAAACCACGGCGACCGTGGTGGTCTTTCAGGTGCTGCTTGAAGTGGGGGGTCAGTTCATTGATGCGCGCGGTGAGCAACGCAACCTGCACTTCAGGGCTACCGGTGTCGGTGGCGCTGCGCGCGTTGTTTTTGACGATTTCTGCTTTGGTGGCGATGGCCAGGGTCATGGCGTTTCCTTGTGATCAGGAAGCCGCCCGGCCGCGCACGGGGCTGACCCGAGGAGCAGTGCGGTTTCCTGTGTTGACTTGCGAACACCAGTGAAACCAACCGGTGCCGTGCTTGTTCTTCCGCGGCTAAATACCCCACGGAATAGCCCCCGAGTGTAATCTATCCGCGCTGTATGGCGGCTGCCAGGCGCTGCAGTCCCGCGTCAAGCCGCGACAGGTCTTGCGATGCAAAACACCAGCGCAGCCAGCCCTCGCCTTCCGGCCCGAAGGCCGCGCCAGGGGCCAAGCCCAGGCCGTGGTCGGCCACCAAGCGCTTGGCCAGGGCCAGCGAATCGCCCGAATCAGGCTGCTCTTCGACCCGGAAGAAGGCATACATGCCGCCCTTGGGAACGGCCACGGTCACGCCAGGCAAGGCCTGCAGGCCCGCCAGCAGCCGGTCGCGGCCAGCTTGCAGGCGCTGGATGAGACCTGGCACGAAGTCATCTGCCATCGCCAATGCCGCCAGGGCACCGCGCTGCACGAATACCGGGGCGCAGGAACTGTTGTATTCCAGCAGGATGCCCGCTGCTTCCAGCGCCGCCGGCGGCAGCACCAGCCAGCCCAGGCGCCAGCCCGTCATCAGGAAGCTCTTGCTGAAGCTGTGGGCCACGACGACGCGGTCGTCAACGCTGGCGATGTCGAGGAAGCTGGGCGCGCAGGGGCCGTCGAAGTAGACGCGCTCGTAAACCTCGTCGGCCACGATCCAGGTGCCGGTGCGGCGGCAATGTTCGAGCAGGACTTGCTGTTCGGCGGCTGTCAGCGTCCAGCCCGTGGGATTGTTGGGCGCGTTCAGCAGCAGCACACGCGTGGCCGGCGTCACTGCTGCCAGCAAGGCCGCCAGGTCCAGTGCCCAGGCGCCGCCGCGGGGCTGCAGCGGCACGCGCTTGACCCTGGCGCCAAGGATGGCGGGCTGCGCGGTCAGGTTGGGCCACACCGGGACCACGGCCACCAGTTCGTCGCCGGGGGACAGCAGCAACTGCATCGCCACCATCAGCGCGCTGACACCAGACGAAGTGACGGCGATGCGGTCGGGCCCCACCGGCCCATGCAGTGCACTGGTGTAGCGCGCGATGGCCTGGCGCAGTTCGGGCAGGCCCAGGTTATGTGAATAGAACGTCTCGCCGCGCTGCAGCGATCCGGCCGCCGCCTGGCGCACGGCTTCGGGCGTGACCTCGTCGCTTTCGCCGAACCAGAATGCCAGCACGTCGGCGCGCCCCAGGCCGGCGTTGGCGACTTCGCGGATCTTCGAGCCCGCCAGGCCAGCAATGGCCGGGCGCAGGAAATCGGTAGTCGTCATCGTCGCTTCAGTCGATTCACTCAGGCCGGTTCATCTGGCAGCTGGTGGGCTGCATCGCGGCCGGCGCGTCCATGCGCCGCAGCGTGCGAAAGCCGAAGCCCGAGCCTTCCACATCGTGCTTCACGCCCGGGCTGCCAGCACGTTCCATCACGCTCACGACCAGTGGCTGCTGCAGTTGGTGGTCGGCGGCACGCATCTGCGCAGTGTGCAGGCCGCCCAACCAGGCGCTGTCGAGGCTGGCGCCTTCCAGCGCCCGGGCGACGGCGGCAGCTTCCACGCTGCCGGCCTTTTCGATGGCGCGCGTCAGCATGTCCACCAGGGCCTGAATGCGTACGTGGACGTAGTCGTCCTTGGGCTCGGGGAAACGCTGCTTGAAGGCGGCGTAAAAGGCATCTGATGCAGCGCCGCCAGCGTTCGGGTGCCATTCGGCCACTGCCAGCACGCGGCCGATGCCGGCTTCGCCAATGGCCGCCGGCGCACCCAGCGCATTGCCGTAGAAGGTATACAGGCGCACTTGCGAGCCCACCTCGCGCAGCGCGCGCACCAGCAGGGTGAGGTCGTTGCCCCAGTTGCCCGTCAGAACGGCCTGTGCACCACTGGCCTTGATCTTCGCTGCATAGGGCAGAAAGTCCTTCACGCGCCCCAGCGGGTGCAGTTCGTCGCCGACGATGCTGATGTCAGGCCGCTTGGCTGCCACCATCTCGCGCGCCTTCTTCGCCACCTGCTGGCCGAAACTATAGTCCTGGCCGAACAAATAGAGTTTGCTCACAGCCAGATCATCGCGCAACGCATCGGTCAATGCGGCCAGGCGCATGTCGGCATGGGCGTCGAAGCGGAAGTGCCAGAAGCTGCAGCGTTCGTTGGTCAGCGCAGGGTCGACGGCCGAATAGTTCAGGAACAGCGCGCGGCGCTGGGGTTCGCGCACGTTGTGCTTTTCCAGTGCGTCGATCAGCGCTGCAGCCGTGGCGCTGCTGTTGCCCTGAAGGATGAAGCCAACGCGCTGGTCGAGCGCGCTCTTCAGCATCGACAAGGCCTCTTCCGTGGCGCCTTTGCTGTCGAATCGCATCAGCTGGAGCGGTCGTGCCCCGCCGGGCATGCGAACGCCGCCAGCAGCGTTCACGCGTTCAACGGCCCACAGCAGGTTGCGGAAGACCGCCTCGCCAGCGTTGGCGAAGGGACCGGACAGGCCTTCGATCATGGCCAGCCGAATGGGCTCTGCAGATGCAGACAGGCCCTGCGACATGGCAGCAGGAAGGGCGAATACCAGGGGTGCGGCCAGCAGCGCGCGGCGTGTGTGTTGCATATCAAGGAAGTTGCGTTAAGGGGCCGCGCCGGCTTGACACCGGGCCTTTGTCAGGGCAAGGCGACAGCCGCAATGGACAACCAGGCATTGTAGGAGTCGACCCTCTTCGCATGGCATGTTGGCGAGGCTTGACCAAGGCAGACATGCGCGTCTCGGTCGATCGCCGCCGCGTCAGCGTCCAGGCCCAGGTCCAGGTCCAGGCCAAGCGCGACAAGCGGGACAAGCAGGACAAGCAGGACAAGCGGGCCAAGGGCATTCTGTGATTGACCTTGCCCAGGCGCGCGCCGCAAAACGCTTCGCAGATCACCATCAACTGACCACGCTCCCGGCTTCATCCAAGGGCCAGCGCGGCTTAACGTCGAAGGCGCCATCGCGGCGCAGTTCGGCCAGGCCGTGCTGCAGGCGCATCGCAGCTGCCAAAGCGATCATCGCGCCGTTGTCGGTGCACAGGTGCAGCGGCGGGTAGTGGACGCGCGCACCCACCCTGGCGGCCCCCGCGTCCAGCGCCTCGCGCAGGCGCAGGTTGGCACCCACGCCTCCGGCCACGACGACGCGGCGCAGGCCGGTGGCCTTCAACGCGCGCAGCGTCTTGGCCACCAAGACGTCGACGATGGCGGCCTGGGTAGAGGCGGCCAGATCGGCCAGTTGCGCAGGCGTGACTGTACCGACCGACGCCAGCAGCTTGCGGTGGGCTGTCAACACAGCCGTTTTCAGACCAGCGAAAGAGAAGTCCAGGTTGTGGCTGTGCAATAGCGGCCGCGGCAACGCAAACCCCGCCGGGTTGCCCTGCGCAGCCAACCGCGCCAGCGCCGGGCCACCGGGGTAGCCCAGGCCCATCAGCTTGGCGCTCTTGTCGAAAGCTTCACCGGCAGCGTCGTCGATCGTCTCGCCCAGCAGGGCATAGCGGCCGACGCCGTCAACCTGCATCAGCTGGGTGTGCCCGCCTGAGACAAGCAGCGCTATGAACGGAAAAGCCGGCGCATCGCCCGCCAGGAACGGCGACAGCAGATGCCCTTCCAGGTGATGCACGCCCAGTGTGGGCTTGCCCAGCGCCGCCCCCAGCGCGACAGCGACCCCTGCCCCAACCAGCAGCGCCCCGGCCAGCCCCGGGCCGCGCGTATAGGCCACCACGTCAACGTCGGCCAGCGCGCAGCCGGATTGCGCCAGTACCAGACGCGCCAACGGCAGCACACGCCGGATATGGTCGCGCGAGGCCAGTTCCGGCACCACCCCGCCATAGGCCTGGTGCATTTCGACCTGGCTGTGCAGCGCGTCGCCCAGCAGCCGAGGGGCGGCGCCGTCGCGCACTTCGACCAGGGCCACGCCGGTCTCATCGCACGAGGATTCGAAG
>JBBQAW010000198.1:0-7784 GCA_038316815.1 Burkholderiales bacterium | reverse complement strand
TCGATGCTTGGTTGTGCAGCCTTGTTGGCTTTGATCACGGCATGCGGTGGGGCGGGCGGGCAGTCGGGCGAGGGCTCATCCGAAGCGGCGTCGATCGCCAAAGCCGGTGGCGCGGGCGCGGACCGAGTGCCCCCCGAAGTCCCTCCCGTCCTGCTGAGCATCCGCGCACGCGGCATCCTCGCTGGCAACGTTGGGCCGATCATGCAGGTGCGAGTCGGCAGCGCGGTTGTCGGCTCTGTCGAAGTGCGCTCCACGCAGCCCGAAACCTACACCTTCACGGTGCCCGGCCTGGTAGCCGGTGCCAAGATCGACGTCGTTTTCACCAACGATGCCTTCGTCGGCAGCGAAGACCGCAATCTCCACGTGCTGTACCTGCAGGCCGGCACGCGTACTGTGCTGCCCAACGCCAGCGGTGCTGTATACGACCGAGGCATGGGCGCCGCTGCGTTCGATGGCGTAGACACCCTGGCCGGCACCGGCACCCTGGCCTGGAGCGGCGCACTGCGGCTGACTTGGCCGGCGTCCGCGCGCCCTGACCCTTCTCAGGCTGCGATGTTCAGCGCAGCGCGCTTCCTGCAGCAAGCCAGCTTCGGCCCGACAGTATCCGACATCAATAGCGTCGCCACCATCGGCCCGGCAGCGTGGATCGATGCGCAGATGGCGATGCCGGCCACGCCCGACTACCTGAACTACGTGCAGGCCAAGTACGACCAGGGCGACGCCTGGCGACCGATGGGCAGCCAATACGACCCGCAGTTCGTGGCACAGCGCTTCTGGACCAGCGCGGCCACCAGCCCCGACCAACTGCGCAGGCGCGTCGGCTTCGCGCTGCACGGGATGCTGGCTGTTTCGCAGGCCGACAGCAACATGTGGGTCCACACCCGGGCTTACGCGAACTACATTGACACGCTGAACCGGCTGGCGTTCGGCAGCTACCGCGCGCTGCTGGAAGAAGTCGCACTCAGTCCGGTGATGGGCATCTACCTGTCCCACATGCGAAACCGTAAGGAAGACCCGGCAACCCACCGGCTGCCCGACGAAAACTTCGCTCGCGAACTGATGCAGCTGTTCAGCATCGGCCTGGTCGAGTTGAACTTGGACGGCAGCCCTAAGCTCGACGCCACCGGCAAGGCCATCGAGTCCTACAGCAACGCCGACGTGTTGGCGCTGGCCAAGGTGTTCACTGGCTGGAGCTGGGCCTATCCCGACAACCAGCTGTCCGAGGCCGTGTTCCGCTGGACCAGCCCCGGCTACGGCATGACCGAGGACCTGCACATCGATGTGCAGAAGATGAAAGCCTACCCCGGTATGCACTCAACAGCCCAGGTCACGCTGTTTGCCGGTAAACCGCAGGCGGTGACGATCGCCGCCAACGCCAGCAGCGAAGAGCGCGTACGCATCGCACTGGACACGTTGTTCCGCCACCCCAACGTCGGCCCGTTCGTCAGCCGGCAGCTGATTCAGCGCCTGGTCACCAGCAACCCCAGCGCCGCCTACGTGGCGCGAGTGGCCGCGGTCTTCAACGACAACGGCAAGGGCATGCGCGGCGACCTGGGTGCCCTGGTGCGGGCGCTGCTGCTGGACACCGAAGCGCGCAACGAGACCAGCCACACGCCGCTGCCGGCCGGCTACGGCAAGCTGCGCGAACCAGTGTTGCGCGTCACCCACTGGCTGCGCGCTTTCGCGCCGACCTCGAGTAGCGGCAGCTACAAGATCAGCTGGGAACTGGAAGCGGTGGGCCAAAACCTGTTCAGCCCGGCCTCGGTGTTCGGCTACTTCCGCCCTGGCTACGTGCCGCCGAACACCGCAATGGCCAGCGCCGGCAGCACGGCGCCCGAGTTTCAGATCGTCAACGAATCGACCATCGCCAGCTGGATCAACCTGGCCGAAGGCATGTCCAACTGGGGAATCGGCTGGGTCGGATCATCGCCTGACATCGTCGCCGGTTTCGCCGGCCAGGCGGCGCTGATGGCGGCGGGCGACATCGATGGCCTGCTCGACAACCTGAACCTGCTGATGTTCGCCGGAACGATGTCGGCCACGACGAGACAGGACATCATCGAAGCGGTGTCCGGGTCGGTCGCGTTCGACACGGCTGCCAGCAACCTCAACCGCGCCCGGCTGGCGGTGTTCATCGCCCTGATTTCCCCCGAATTTCTCATCCAACGCTGAACCTCATGAACGCTTCCCGCCGTGAATTTCTGCGTGCCGCAGGCGCACTGACTGCCGCCGCCGCCGGCCCTGCCGGGCAACGCTTCAGCGCGCCTTTCGCGCTGAGTTTGGCGGGCATTGGCGCGCTGGCATCAGGCAGTGCGCACGCCGCCGACACTTCCACCGGCTACCGCGCCCTGGTCTGCCTTTTCATGCAGGGTGGCAACGATTCACACAATTGGGTGGTGCCGATCGACGCCACCGGCTACACCCAGTACGCCACCGTGCGCCGCGAACTGGCCTTGCCAGCGGCCAACCTTCAGGCCATCACCTGCACCAGCCAAGCCGCCGGCCGCAGTTTCGGCATGCCGAACGAACTGGAGCCGCTGCGCAGCCTGTACGAAGCTGGTCAGGCCGCATTGATAGCCAACGTCGGGCCATTAGTCCGCCCGGTAACACTGGCCGAGTTCAACGCCGGCGTCGGTCTGCCCGAAAAGCTGTTCTCGCACAACGACCAGGCATCGACCTGGCAGTCGCTGTCGCCCGAGGGCGCGCGCTCGGGCTGGGGAGGACGCATGGGCGACATCCTGATGTCGGCCAACGCCAACCCCGTGTTCACCGCCATTTCGGCCAGCGGCAATGCGGTGTTCCTGTCGGGCAGCAGCATCACCCAGTACCAAGTCAACGCAGCCGGGCCGGTCAGCGTGCGGGTGCTCGGCGAAAGCACGCCGTTCCACTCCACCACCGCCGCGGCGGTGGTGCGGCGCACGATCGCGGCCGCCGGCAACACGCCGCTGCAGGCCGAGTACGCACGAGTGGTGCAGCGTTCGATGGACAGCTCGGCGAAGCTGCGGGCAGCGCTGGCGGGCGTCAGCGTGCCGGCGCTGCCGATCACGCCGATCAGCGGCACAAACACCGCCACGCTGGCGCAGGACAGTTTGGCGAAGCAACTGCGCATGGTGGCGCAGTTGATCGGCGCCGGGCAGGCGCTGGGCATGCGACGCCAGGTGTTCATGGTCTCGATCGGCGGCTTCGACACCCACAGCAACCAGATGCGCGACCAGCCTTTGCTGATGTCCCGCGTGGCGGCTTCGGCCAACTATTTCCTGTCGGCGCTGAACACGATGGGGCAACTGAACAACGTCACGCTGTTCACCGCCTCGGATTTCGGTCGCACACTCACCAGCAACGGCAACGGCAGCGACCACGGCTGGGGATCGCACCATTTCGTAGCGGGCGGGGCTGTGAAGGGACGCAACATCTACGGCCGCTTCCCCGTCACCGCGCTGGGAACAGCCGAGGACGGGGGCTCTGGCCGGCTGCTGCCGAGCACCTCGGTCACCGAGTACGCCGCCGACCTGGCGCGGTGGATGGGACTGTCTGCCACTGAGCGAGCGATGGTGCTGCCCAACCTGGGCAACTTCTCGGATGGGGCGTCGGGGTTCTTGAGGGCCTGAATCGCGCAACGATCAATCGCTGCGTTTCGTCGCCGGCGCGAGGTGGCAAAGCTACTCGGCCAACAAGTCGGGTTGCGGGCTCACGCTGCGCCAACTCCAGCGGCGGCTCCTGAGGCAGCGGGCCGACCCAGATGCTGAAGGGCCTGGCCGTTTACTCGGCCTTCGAACCGTTGCTCAACGAGTCGGCGGTGGTGTGCGCCCGGCTCTCGCGGCGCGTGCAGAACCGTCGTTTTCGGCGCCGCCGACCGGCTCAAGGGCGTGACGGTCACGACCGATGCGCCGAGGCTGGGGCCAGTCGCCGCAGGGATGTGAGTGACACGCCCAAGGCCGCCGCGCCCAGGGGGCCGTACCTGATCTACTGCGCCATTGCAACGCACTTGCCGCTGGCCCAAGCCGCATGCGCGGCGTGGCCGGCGCCGACGGTCCTGCACAAGAGTGCCCTTAACATATTGGCCTTGGCACAGCTCGCTTTCGAGTCAACCGGAAGCGGCGGAGTGGAGCCCACGGATACACGAGCTAGGCGATCCGATCTCGATTCGTTCTGGAACGTTGTAAGGTTTGGCTCGGTCGTCAGCGGCTCGTCCGGCGATGGAACTGACACCGCCTCGGGTGCGCATGTCGCCGTCCCACTTCACATTGATGCCGTCGCATGCACAACCTTTTGCGGTCAAGAACCTCCTGCCCTTGCTGCGGGCACCAAGCTAACGACCTGCTCGCAAGGCAGAGTTTCGCGTCGCCAAAAATGCTGGACTACTTCAAGTCGCAGTACAGCGGCAGGGCGCAAGTCGGCGAATTGGCCGATGCCGACTACGAGTTGCTGCGTTGTCGACACTGCGGTCTGGCCTACCAGCGCGCAGTTCCTGACGAGCATTTGCTTGAGTCCATATACGACCAGTGGATAGCGCCCAGTGAACGGGTACGGCTACACGCTGCACAAACACTCGAGGACAGTCGATATCTCGCCGCGCAAGTCGACTTTCTGGTGCAGCACCTCGGCTTGCCGCCGTCACAGATATCGACTCTGGACTTCGGATTGGGCTGGGGGGAGTGGGCTCGAATGGCATCGGCTTATGGCTGCCAGGTTGACGGCATTGAGCTGTCCAGCGAGCGCAAAGCGCACGCACGCTCGATCGGCATACCCATCGTCGAACTGCAGGCATTGGCTCGCGACCATTACCACTTCATTCGGGCCGAGCAGGTGTTTGAGCATCTGGTCGACCCCGCCGACGTGCTGCGTCAACTGAAGGCTGCGCTACGGCCAGGCGGTCTAATCAACCTCAGCGTGCCCGATGCGCGGCGGGCATTGAAGCAATTGACCGCTGCCAAATCGATCACCGCCCTGGCTCAAGCAGAACTTATGGCGCTGGCGCCCTTGGAGCACATCAACAGTTTTGAACATCGCTCACTGGTGGCTCTTGCTGCGGCCTGCGGCTTGCGGCCGGTTCGGCCGTCGCTGGTCCATCAGTACAACGCGGCGAGCGGTTGGCTAGGACCGCGCCACGCCGCCAAGACCCTTGCCCGTGGCGTGTACCGCTTCATTTGGCCAGGAAGCACTTTCCTGTTCTTCACCCATGCCTGAGTCAAGCGTTGCAGGGACGAGCCGAGCGACCAGGAGGCGAGGCCACACATTGGTGTCCAACCAGATGAGTCTTGACAGATCATGGGAAGACTTCAGTTCGAAGCAGCGACGGTCCATGCGATGTTGAATCGGGCCATCTGGACTCAAACGCTCGAGTCATCGTCCCGCTCACGACACGGTGTGTAAGGCACCGGCGGCGTCACACTTCGAACGTGTAGCTCATCATCGAGCCCGCGCGCTCCAGGTCCATTCGCAACAGGGCGGCGAATTGCCGTACCGCGAACGCACCTGACATGACAACCGCGCGTGCACCCGCCTGCTGTCGTGCGAGGGCGAACGTGTCCCGCGGCCAACCCCAGACCTTGAACCGTCGGGAGACCAGCCGCAGTTTCGTCAGGTCCCCAAGCTTGGCGAGGGCGCCCGGGGAGAAGTGATGCAGATGGCGAGGTGGATCAATGTGGCGCCAGTAGAGGCCGAAGGAGACACGTTCGGCCGACGCGAAGTTCGGAACACTCACCACTATCCGACCACCCGGCGCCAGCAGCTGCTTGGCGCGAGCCAGGGCCGTTACCGGGTTCGGCATGTGCTCGAGCGACTGGTTGAACGTGACGACATCGAAGTACCCGGAAGGAATGGATTCGTCGAAGATCGACGGGTAGGCCGCGATTCCCAGTCTGCCAAGCACTTCGCGCGCTTGCGATGACGGCTCTGCGCCATGGCACTCGCATGCCGCCTCCTTCGCTGCCAGCAGCAATCTGCCAGCTCCGCAACCGACATCAAGGACCTTCATCCCGCTGGCGCCTGGCAAATCGACCAAGACGAGCGATGACAGTATGCGGGTCCTGAGCCATGCCACAACGCCTATGCTCTGGCCGCTTCTGAGCCGGATGGCGTCGCGCTGCACCCGCTCTCGGAGCCCAAGTTGAGCGAATCCCTTTGAATGCGCGTAGTACTGGGACGACCCGTAGTACCTCGAGAAGGCCTCGTCATCCATTGCGAAGTTGGTATAGGTCATGTCGCACGGTGCACAGCGGACGAGTTCGAACTCGTCACCGGTCACGAAGTAGTCCCGCACATGACCGAACGCGGGCAAGGGACCTTCGCCGCAGAGCAAACACTTCATGTTCAGGTCCTCATCTAAAAAACGCCAATAGTCGCCGGGTACGGGATCACCGGCAAAAGCAAAATCGACAGCTTCATCACTGTCGGGCGGCAACGCCACTCGACGCTGTAATGGCGCCGTCGAGCATCAGTGAAAGCACTTCTGCACCTGGTGATCCGAGTAGATCGACTGCAGAGGCTGCTGTGCGCACTCCCTGCGTCAGTTCATCCCGATGGCGTTCATCGCTCAGCCCCCTCTCGATCGCGGCGCGCATGGCCAGGAGGTCAGCTGGCGGGACGAACCCTGGATAGTTTTGTCCAAGGTAGGCCTCGATCGACTCGTGTCTCGTGGCGATCAGCGGCTTGCCGCTGCGCAGAACGCGAAGCAGCACGCTCTGACCGCAGGCGTCGCCAGTGCTGCGCAGGGGAATCACGGCCAAAGTACAGCCAGCCAGCAGTTCCTCGAAGCGCCGCTCGGGCACGTCGCGTTCGATCAGCACGGCGCCTTGGGAAGAGGGAACATCGTTGCGTGCCGAGGCCACGATGCGCAGCGGCTGCGGCAATGCCTCCATCGCGCGGACCAGCAACGCATAGTCGCGGTTCGAGTAGCCGCCTGCAAACACGTAGCCCCCGTCGCTGGACTGTGTACTCGAGCCCTCAAGACCGCCCAGCGCCTGACGCCAAAGGTGCAGGTGCACGGCTGACTCCGGTAGCCCAAGGCCCTCTCGCCAACTGCGCGCCTCGCCCGGAGAAAAGGCAATGAACATCAGGCCAGGCACTGTCAGCGGCCGCATCACGGCGTGGATCACGCGCCGCCAGCGCTCTGAGTGCACAAAGCACCCCAGCACAGCCAACCGCGCCGGCCGCGCCAGCCAGCCCAAGCGCAGCAACAGCAGCAACGGCAGAGCCAGCCAACCCATCACAAGCACCCGGTCGTCGCGGCCCCAGCGTCCACGCAGCGCCAGCAGGCGAGGCGAGACGAGCGACCGCAGCAGCGCGCCCCGCGAAGGGATAGGCGCCTCATCGCCGCCATCCGCTGGCTGCGTCACCGCCACGTCGGCGCCGTTCGCCGCCAGGTGGTCGACGATGTCGGCATACACGCCGCGCACGGCCTGCACGACGACGATCTTCATGGTGCCGCCGGCGGTGCCAGGCCGCGTTGGTACAGGGCATCGAGTCGGTGCAGGTAAGGGTCCAGGCTGTAGCAGTTCTTGACGGTTTGCCGTGCCTCGCGGCCGAGACGGGCCCGCAGTTCCGGGTCGTCGAGCAAGCGCTCGACCTGGCGCACGATGTCGGCCGGATCGCGCTTGGTCACAAGCAAGCCGTTGATGCCGTCCTGCACCACCACCTTCATTGAGGCATCGTCAGTGACCACCGGCACCAGACCGGCAGCCATGGCTTCAAGCAGCGCCATCGGCAGGCCTTCGCCGTAGCGCGAGGGCAACACGAAGATATCGGCGTCGGCGATGGCGCGCGCCTTCTCGTCGCCCGCCACG
>JBBQAW010000197.1:0-7801 GCA_038316815.1 Burkholderiales bacterium | reverse complement strand
GCAAGGCATCGAATTCGGCCGCCACCAGTTCGCGCACTTCGCCCAGCCGGTCCAGCAGTTCGCAGGCTTCGCGGCCGCCCTGAACCGGGCAATGGAGACCCAGGCTTTGGGCGATCCAGCGCAAGTCTTCGTCCTGCGTGGGCAGCAGGTGCGTCTGCTGGTCGTCCAGGTATTGGATGCGGTGTTCCACCTGGCGTAGAAAGACGTAGCCAAGGGCCAGCTTGTCAGCCGTGTCGGCCTTCATCAGCCCATGCGCGACCAGGCGCTGCAGCGCGCGCAGGGTGCTGCGCGTACGTACCTCGGGGAACTGCCCGCCGCGCACCACCAGCATCAGCTGCACGATGAATTCGATCTCGCGAATGCCCCCGCGCGAGAGCTTCACGTCATTGGCGCGTTCAGGGCGGCCGGCGGCGCGGCGTTGGGCTTCGTCGCGCACCTTGCGGTGCAACTGGCGCAGGCCTTCGAAGACGCCGTAGTCCAGGTACTTGCGGTAGACGAAGGGCGTCACCAGCGCGCGCAGCGCCAGCGCACGACCGCTGGTCACCGCCGCGCGCGGCGCGACGACGCGGCTCTTCAGCCAGGCGAAGCGTTCCCATTCGCGGCCCTGCACTTGCAGGTATTCCTCCAGCATGCCCAGGCTGACCACAGGTGGGCCGCTGTTGCCGTTCGGGCGCAGGGCCAGGTCGACACGAAAGACGATGCCGTCTTCGGTGGTCTCGCCAATCAGCGCATACAGGCGCCTGGCCACGAAGCTGAAATATTCGTGCGCCGAAACCGGGCGTTCGCCATGGGTGTGGCCATCGTCTTCGTAGACATAGATCAGGTCGATGTCCGACGAGACGTTGAGCTCGCGCGCGCCCAGCTTGCCCATGCCCACGATCCAGAACTCGATGCGCTGCCCGCTGGCGTCCAGCGGCGGGCCGTGTCGCGCGTCGGCTTCGTGTTCGGCCTGCGCCAGGGCCATCTCGAGCGTGGCTTCGGCCAAGTGCGTCATGCAGCCGGTGACGGCATCGAGCGTTGCGCCTTGCTCGATGTCGAGCGTGGCCACACGTTCGACCACCAATTGCCGCGCCACACGCAACGCGCTGGCCAGGTCTCGGCCAGCGAACTGCAGGCGCAGCACCAGGGCGGTAATGCCTTGCCAATCTGGCATGCCAGTGGTGCATTCGGCGAAGGCCGCCAACTCGGCGGCATAGCGGCGTCGCACGCGCTGAACGAAGCGGCTGTGCGCAGCAGGGGCGTCGAGAGCTGAAAGAGCTGGAATAGCTGGAATAACCGGAATAGCTGGAAGAGCTACATCAGGCTGCAGCGACTGGTTCATGGTGTTCCCTCCACCGCCGAGGGGTCGGCTGGCCGACTGCTTGCTTATCTTTTTGTCACGAGTTTGAAGCGTAGGTTAGCGCGCCCGGCGGCGTCGTGCAGTGCGGGGTTTTCTGGTGCGAAAGCGGCGCGGACCGAGCTTCACGATCGCCGGACAATGGCGGCATGAAGATCGCTGCCGTACAGATGGTGTCCACACCCGATGTGGCCCGCAACCTGGAAGCCGCCGACCGGCTGCTGGCCAAGGCTGCGGCCGCGGGCGCGCAGTTGGCTGCCTTGCCCGAATACTTTTGCCTGCTGGGCCGGCGCGACACCGACAAGCTGGCTGCTGCCGAGGCTGCTGGTGACACTTTGCATGGGCCGGTGCAGCGTTTTCTGTCTGAAGCCGCGCAGCGCCATGGCCTGTGGTTGGTGGGCGGTACCGTGCCGGTGCGCGCGGGCCCGCCGGCCGCGCCTGCCAATGCGGCCAATGCGGCCAATGCGGCCCCGGCCGACAGGGTGCTGAACCGATGCTGCGTTTTCGCGCCCGACGGTTCGGAAGCCGCGCACTACGACAAGCTGCACCTGTTCGCCTTCGACAACGGGCGTGAGAGCTATGACGAAGGCCGCACGCTGGACGCCGGCAGCACACCGGTGGCGCTGCAGGCCGGTGCGCTGCGCCTGGGCCTGAGCATCTGCTACGACCTGCGCTTCCCCGAGCTCTACCGCGCCTTGATGTTTCAGGACGGGCAACCGCCCTGTGATGTGCTGTGCGTGCCATCGGCCTTCACTTACACCACGGGCCAGGCGCACTGGGAACTGCTGCTGCGCGCCCGTGCGGTGGAAAACCAGTGTTACGTGCTCGCTTCAGCCCAGGGCGGCCTGCACGAAAACGGCCGCCGTACCTGGGGCCACAGCATGGTGGTAGACCCGTGGGGCGAGGTGCTGGACGTGTGTGAGGAAGGCGAAGGCTTGGCGCTGGCGGACGTGGACCTGGAGCGCATCAAGCAAGTGCGCACCCAGCTGCCGGCGCTGGCGCATCGCAGGCTGTGAACGCAGGCCCCGGCCGCAGTGCCCAGTCATCCTTCCAGCGTCACGCTGTTACGCCGTTGTGCCCTAGCGCTTTCGCGCCGCGCCGCCGCGTCACTGCGCCACTGCGCCACTGCTCAACTGCTCAACTGCGCAACTGCGCAAGCCCACAAGCGCACAAACGCACAAACGCACAACCGCACAACCGCACAACCGCACAACCGCGCCACCGCGCTGCCAGGTCATTTAGTCGAAGTCGCTGCGCAGCGCGTCCTTCAGTGCATGGTCGGGCCCCGCGCAGATTCGCGCCCAGTAGGAAGCATGCCCATCGCTGCCAGCCGGCCACTGCGCCAGAAAGCGCGGGTGCCATTGATGTGCGGGGATGTCGATGGCCAGCGCGTCGATGTGCACGCCACCCCGCTGCAGCCCGTGCCTGCGCTGGGCGGCATGCGCTGGCAGCACCGCATGCACCGAGATTCGCGTCAGCAGCCCGCTGCTGTCGGCCCGGAAGTTGGGCATGCCGGCGGCGCCGTTGTTCAGCACCGCCGGCGTGAAGCGGCGGCCGGCCATGGGCAGGCTGTGGAACACCGGCAGGCAGGTATGGCTGCAGGCAAACAGGTCCACCTGAGCCCTATCGAACCAGACCCGGGCCTGGGCGCGATGGCCTGCGCCGCCGATGTCGGCTTGGCCCAGGTCGGCTGCACCCGGGTCGGTTTCACCCAGACCGGAATCAGCCAGATGTTCGGCCGCGAAGCCCCAGCCCGCCAGGCTGTCGGCATCGCCATGCACGATGCCCACACGCACGCCAGCCACGTCCACGCGGCGCGTCATGTCCAGGGCGGCCAGCTGCGCGCGCAAGGCCGCGCCGTCGGGGGACAGATTCAGGCTGCCACGCAGCCCGGCCAGGATGCGGTTGCTGCGTTCCACCACGCCGTCGCCCACCCAGGCCGGGTAAGCGCAACCGCAGCCGGTGTCGCCTGTGGCGCTGGCATCAGCCAGTTCGGTTTCGACATTGCCGCGCAGGGCGTCGAAGGCCAGCACGCGGCGCTGCACGGCGGCGAAGACGGCGGGGTCGCGGTCGAACCAGTGGAAGTCGCCGTTGAAGACCAGGCGCTTGGGGCCGGGTTCGGCGTCGAACAGGGCCAGCACGCTGTCCAGCGCGACGTCGTTGCCGTACAGGCCGCCCACCACGTAAAGCGTCTCGCAGCCGGCCTCGGCCGGCCGCGCCAGGCTGGCGGCGCCGTAGCGGTAATGCAGCGGGCAGCTGCGGCCAGGGCCGGATTGAATTTCCGTGTCGATCATGGTGTGAATGGCGGTGGGCATGCCGCTGCGCAATGTCTGCTCATGGCTGCGAAGCGTAGAGCCGAGCCAGCGTGGGCGCATCGACTTGCACTGTTGGCAGGTCGAACACCAGCCGCCCCTGGCGCAGGCCCAGCACGCGGTCGGCCAGCAGGGGCAGCAGTTCGGCCTGGTGCACCACGCTGATGAGGGTGGCGCCCAGTTCCAGCGCCGTGCGGCTGAGCCCGTTGCACAGGTCTTGCGCACCCGTGGGGTCCAGGCTGGCGCTGGGCTCGTCGGCCAGGATCAGGCGCGGGCGCTGTAGCAGCAGGCGTGCCATCGCCACGCGCTGGCGTTCGCCACCCGAGAGGCGGTCCACGCGTTCTGCGCCACGGCCGGCCAGACCCACGCGAGCCAGCGCTGCTTCGGCGTCGGCGGTATCCGTGTCGCTGAACCAGCGCAGCCAGCTGCGCAACGCCGCTGCGCCCTGCAGCCGGCCCAGGCGGCCGATGAGGGCGTTGTCCAGCGCGTTGAGCCTGCCCACCAGATGCAGGCCCTGCAGCACCTGGCCCACGTCGCGCCGCAGGGCGCGCAGTTCGGTGCCCGACAGGGGTTGGTGCAGGTCCTGGCCCAGAACAGTCAACTGCCCGCGGCTGGGCCGCATGAAGCCGGCCAGGCAACGCAGCAAGGTGGACTTGCCAGCGCCGTTGTGGCCGATGATGGCCACGCGTTCGCCCGCTTTGATGCGCAGCGCGGGCAGGGCCAGCAGTTCGCGCCCGCCGGCCACCACCGTCAGGTCGGCGGCCTGCACCGCCATCACAGCAGGGCCCGCCGGATGCGGCTGCTGATGGCGTCGAAACCGGCCACCATCACGATCACCACCAGCAGCACGGTGGCGAGCCGGTCCCACTGGAACAGCGACGTCGCCTCGGAAATCAACAGCCCCAGCCCGCCCGCGCCGATCAGGCCCAGGATGGTGCTGTCGCGCATGTTGTATTCCCAGACATACAAATGCTGCGACACGAACTGCGGCAGCACTGCCGGCCACACCGCGTTGAAGAACACCTGCCCCGGGCCGGCACCGGTGGCGCGTACGGCGTCCACGGCAGCCATGTCCAGCGTCTCCACCGCTTCGGCGTAGAGCTTGCCGCAGGTGCCCATCGAATGCAGGGCGATGGCCAGGATGCCAGCCGTGGGCCCCAGGCCCACGATGCCCACGAGCACGAGGCCGAAGACCAGCGTGTGCACGGCGCGCAGCGCGTTCAGCAGGCCCCGGGCCGGCGCTGCCAGCCACAGTGGGGCATGCAGGTTGCGCGCCGCCAGCAGGCCCAGGGGCAGGGCCAGCACGGCAGCCAGCAGTGAACCGAGGGTGGCAATCTGCAGCGTCGTCCAGGTGGCGCGCGCCAGGGCCCACAGGTAGTTGGTTTCGACTTCGCGCCGGTTTTCAACGCGCAGCACGGTGCCGTCGTCGCTGCGGTATTCCAGCCGTTCCGGGCCGAACCAGACATCCAGGAAGCTGGGGTGCGCGAATTCGCCCAGCGTCTTCATCAGGTTGGCCCAGGGCTGGCGACCCAGGCTCAGGTCGCCGCTGGCGGCCAGGGTGGCGATGCACAGCCCGACCAGGGCGGCATAGGCCAGGGCCAGGGCGGCGAATTTCAGACGCACCAGGCGTCCCGGCTGGCGCGTGATCGGCAGGGGCAAAGGCAAGGGCAGAGTCAGGGTGCCTTCAACGCGCCAGTAGCCAGGCCGGCATCGCGGATGGGCTTGTAAAAGCCGTTGTCGCGCGTCACGAAGCCGGTGTAATTGGTCGGCAGCAGGGCTTTGTTCTGCGCCAGCAGCGGGCCGGTCTCAGCCAGAGCGGCTTGCAGCCGGGCAACGAAAGCACGGTCCTTGAACAGGGCGGCGCTGACGGCGAAAGCGTCGTTGGGCAGGGGGTCGCTCTGCCAGATGATGACGCTGCGCTCGGCCTTGATCAGGCCTTGTTCGATCATCGTGTTGCGGTTGCGGTTGAAGTCGGCGCCGGCGTCCAGCTGACCCGCAGTCACCTGCGTTTGAATGGCCTGGTGCTTGGTGTAGAGCACTTTGCTGAAGTACTTCTCGGGTTCGGTGATGCCCTGCTTCATGAAGAAGTGCGTGGGAATCAGCCAGCCCGATGTCGAGCCCTTGTCGCCGAACGCGAAGCTCTTGCCCTTCAGGTCGGCCACGGTCTTGATGCCTGAATCGGGGTGGGTGACGATGATGGCGAAGTACTCGGGCTTGCCCTGGTACAGGATGGTGGACACCACCTGGGCGCCAGCGGAATGGTTGGCCAATACATAGCCCCAGGGCCCCATCAGGGCCAGGTCGGTTTCACCATTGGCCAGGCTCTTGGCCAGTCCTTCCCAGCTGTCGACGGTGCGCAGTTCCACCGGCCGGCCCAGGCGCGCGGCCAGGTGCTGGGTCAGCGGGCGGTAAGTGGCGTCGTTCTTCTCGCGGTCAGGCTGGAACATGCCGACGCCCAGCTTCAGGGGTGTGCCTTGGGCGAAGGCTGGGGCCGCCAGGCTGGCCAGGGCGGCGGCGCCAGCGAACAGGGTCTGGCGGCGGGTTGGGAAGGGGGTCAGAACTCGGGCAAGGCGGGTGGGCAGCGACATCGGTGTCTCCTTTGGTGCGTGAGGGGGCTCGCGGGCAGGGTCGGCGGGCGATGCAGTTTCTTACAGGCTGGAAATGACTGTGCGTGGTGCCGTCAACGCAGTCCGAACATCATGCGCCGCGCCAGCCAGCGCTGCAGCGGCGGCGCGGCCTGCAGCGCCGCCAGGCCCAGGCCACGCAGGCTGGGGGCGCCGGGCAGCTGCCAGGTGAAGCTGCGCGCCAGGAAATCGGTGGTGGCAATCGTGGCCCAGCGGTCAGGCGCGCGTTGCCATGTGATGCGCTTCAGCGCCAGGTCGATGTCGGCCGTGCTGCGCAGCGCCGCCAGAAGTGCATGGGCGTCGCGCAGTCCCAGGTTCAGGCCCTGGCCAGCGACGGGGTGCAGGGTTTGGGCGGCATTGCCGATGCGCACGACCCGGCTCGGGCCGGGTCCTTGGCTGACCCGGCTCTGGCCAGGTCCCTGGCTGCCCCGGTTCTGGCCGGGTTCCTTGTCGTCGCTGCGTTGGCGCACCAGGCTGCGTTCAGCGTTCAGACCGAGAGGCAAGCCCTTCAGCGCTGACAGACCCGTGATGCGCCCGGCGCTGGCCGGGAACATCGTGTTCAGCACCGCCAGTCGCTGGGCATCGGACAAATCGCGCACCGGGTCGTCGGCGGCATTCACGCACCAGACCAGGGCCGCGCGCAAGCGGCCGTCGGGGGCCGGTTGCAGGGGCAGCAGGGCGGCCGGGCCTTCACGCGTGAAACGTTCGAACGCGCGGCCGCGTGTTGCGCCCTCCAGATGGGCCGTGCCCACCCAGGCTGTCTGACCGTAGTCGCGGGTCAGGGGTTTGCTGATCTGTTCGCCGAAGACGCCGCCTTCGGCGACCACGGCCAGGTCGAAGGCCTCGGCCACGCCTGCGTCCACTTCCACACCTGAAGGCAGGTCTTTCAGCGCCACCACGGGTGTGCCGAAGCGGCTGCGCAGGCGCTTCGGCTGCGCCGCTTCTTCGCGCATCCAGGCCGCTTGCATCGCGGCCACCAGCGCGCCATAGGGCAGCACCGCGCCCAGCAGCGGCACCTTCAGCGCCGTGTGCGTCAGCAGCACTTCGGGGCTGCCCCAGGGCGTGGCCAGGCTGGGCGGGGCCTGCGAGACATGCACCTGCAGGATGGGCTCGGCGTGGTCGGCCGGCCAGGCGCCCAGGCGCTGCAGCATCTGCACGCTGCCCAGCGACAAGGCCAGGGTGCGGGGGTCGGCCGCCACGTTCGCATCCTGCGGGCGCGCGTCGAAGAGCGTGACGCGCGCTTGCGGCAGCGCGCGCGCCGCCTGCAGGGCCAAGGCCAGGCCCACGGGGCCGGCGCCGACGATCGCGATGTGCCAGGCAGTCAAAGACATGTTTCCCCTCTTCTTCAGCTCTATTATTTGCCCGCGCCCCGCTTGGGCGTTTTTGCTGGGAGACAAAGCCATGGCGCTGATGGACTTCATCAAGAAGCAGTTCATCGACATCCTGGAATGGACCGAAAGCGGCGACGGCACATTGGCCTGGCGTTTTCCGATGGCCGGCAACGAAATCCAGTACGGCGGCAGCCTGAC
>JBBQAW010000196.1:0-7809 GCA_038316815.1 Burkholderiales bacterium | reverse complement strand
GTGGGCCGCATCGGCATCGTCAGCTTTCCGAACTTCGCGCACTGGCCCAACCGCCTGGCCGTGCTGGCCGGGCGCATGCCGGTGACCAAGGTGCTGCCCTACCAGTGGTACGACACACCCAACGTGCGCGTGGGCACCTATGCCGACTTCGAAGTGCTGGCGCAGCGCAGCGGGCTGAAGGTGAGCGACAGCTTCGGCTTGCAGCACGGCCGCATGGTGCGGCGCTGGCCGAACCTGCTTGCCAGCGTGGCGGTGTTCAAATTTGAGCGGGCTTGAGCCCGACCCCTGAACGCATCAAGCCCTGGGCAGCCGCACCGTGAACACCGCGCCCTGACCCAGCTGGCTGCTGACGGTGATCTGCCCGCCCATGGCTTCGGTCAACTGGCGGCTCAAGGCCAGGCCCAGACCGGTGCCGGGCACGGGGCCGCTCTGGGCGCCCAGGCGTTCGAAGGGACGGAACAGGCGTTCACACTGGGCTTGGGTCAGGCCTGGGCCGTTGTCAGCCACGCTCAGCAGCCAGGTTTGCGGTTCGGCCACCACGCTGATGCGTACCCAGTTGATTTCGCTGCCGCGGTGGTGGTACTTGATGGCGTTGGCGATCAGGTTCACCAGCACCTGCTTCAGGCGCTTGCCATCAGTCTGCAGCACGGCGCCATCAGGCGCGGCAGTGCACAGCGGCTCCGGCAGCAGGGTGATGCCGGCGCGCTGCGCGCTGGCGCCCAGCAGGTCGGCCACTTCTGCCAGCAGCGGCGCCAGCGCCACGGTTTGCAGGCTTACGGGCAATTCGCCGGTCTGGGCGCTGGACAAGTCCAGGATGTCGTTCATCAGCCCCAGCAGATGGTGGCTGGCGTTCAGCACCTGTTGCACCCAGCCGCGGTGCTTGGTTGCCAGGCCGTCTTCCATCGACAGCAGTTGCGAAAAACCCATGATGGCGTTCAGCGGCGTGCGCAGTTCATGGCTCACGCGCGACAGGAACTGCGACTTGGCCAGGTCGGCGGCTTTGGCGCGGTCACGGGCGGTGCGCATGTCTTCGGCCTGCCGCCTGGCCGTGACGTCGGTGTGGGTGCCAATCATCCGCAACGGCCGGCCCTGGCCGTCGCGGGCCATGACGATGCCGCGCGAAAGAATCCACTTCCACTGCCCGTCTTTGCACTGCACGCGGTGTTCATTGACATAGCGCGCCGTGCGGCCTGCGAAGTGGTCTGCGCGCGCACGGTGCATCTCGGCCAGGTCGTCGGGGTGGGTGCGGCTGTTCAGCGCGTCGGGGGTGTCGGGCAGTTCGTTTTCCTCGAAGCCGTACAGCGCCTTGCAGGCGGGTGACAGGAGCTCGATGCCGGCGTCGATCTGCCAGTCCCAGACGCCGTCGCCACTGCTTTCGAGGGCGCGTTTCCAGAGTTCGCCATTCTTCTCAAGCGCCTGCTCGGCCAGCTTGCGTTCAGTGACGTCGATGACCACGCCAACGCGCACTTCGTTGCCGTTCTCGGGCGGTGCCGGGGCGCTGAAGACCTGCACCCATTTCACCTGCCCGCTGTGCAGGCGCACGCGGAACTCACTGCGCCAGTCTTCGCGGCGTTCAACGGAGCGTCGGATGCCGGCTTCGATGCGCTGGTGGTCTTCGGGGTGGCGCAGGCGTACCAAGGACTGGTTGTCGCTCAAGACCTGCTCCGGCGTCATGCCGTACAGCGGCAGCGCACCACGGCTAATGAAAGTCGACCGGCGCTGGCCGTCAGGCTGGAAGACGGTGCGGTAAACCATGCCCGGCACCAGGTCGACGACCTGGCGAAGCTGGGCCTGGCTCTGACGCAGGGCCTCGCGGTCGCGCACACGTTCGGTGATCTCTTCGACCGTGCCTTCGTAATACAGAACTTCGCCTGCCGCGTCGCGCACGATGTGCGCGTTCTCGCTGATCCAGATGCGTTCACGCGTCTTGTAGCGGAAGACTTCGCTTTCGAAAGCGATGACTTGTCCGTCGCGCGCCAATGCGGCTTTGAATTCGGCGCGGCGGCTGGCCTGCACGTACCACTCGCCACCGATGTCGTTGACGCAGGCCAGTTGTTCGGCCTCGTCAATGAAGCCGTTCAGCCTGACCAGCGCCGGGTTGGCGCGCAGCTGGCGTCCCGCCGGCGTGGTTCGGTACGCGCCGATGGGCAGGAACGCGAACAGCGAGCCAAAGTCGTCTGCGCCAGGCGGGGTGGGCGCGGTCATGTGGCTGCGCTCAATCCAGCGTCACTTCACAGCGCACCGTGCCGGCGCGGTCGGCCGTGGCCGACAGCGCTATGGCCGTGCCGCGCGCGCCGCGCACGACCCATTCGACGACAGCGCGGTCGCCGGTGATGTCGCGGTTGGGCAGGAAGGCCTGCAGGCTGTTTTTCGGCGCATGGCCTTCCAGGTGCGCGCCGACCACGCGTTCGAGCCCGCTGACCAGGCTGACGCCCTTGGGCACGTGAATCTGGAAGACGGTGCCGCGCACGGTCTTGCGTTCACGCGCGCGCTGCGTCACATAGGCCGGCAGGTAGCCGGCGTTGGCAACCGCAAAGCGCACGCGCCAGGTGTCTGCGCCCAGGCTGCGCACTTCGGCGCGCAGCACTTCCAGCTTCGGCAGTGACAGTGCCACTTGCTGCAACCAGGCCGGGAAGCGCGCCGCCTCGCGTTCGCGCAGCGCCGGCGGCGGGTTGCGCCAGTAGTTCATCTTGTCCCAGCCGCCCAGTTCCACCGCGCCCAACTGCGGGTGGTGGAAGGGGTACCAGTTGACATGCGCCTGGCCGCCGCACGCTTCGTCGCTCCACTTCAGCAGCTTCATGTCGTCTTCGGGCGGGTGGTCGCGGTACCAGTCGATCCACTTGTAGTCGCTGATGCCGGCTTCCTTGTTCGGGGACCAGATCTCGACCGTCCAGAACAGCGCGCCCAGGTGTTCGTAAACCCAGTCCTGCGTGCCGGTGATGAACTGCTTCGGGTGGTACTTGAAATCGTGCCAGATGCTCACTGCCGGGTAGCCGGTGAGCTTCGCGCCGATGTCCGACAGGCGCTTGATCATCCACAGGTCTTCGGGTGTGGTGTCGTCGTCGCTGCGCATGCCCGAAGGCCGCAGGATGACGCCGCTGTGAGTATGAAAGCTGACTGCCGCGCCGATGTTCGGGTGGGCCATGATGAAGTCCACCATGGCCCGAACTTCGGGTTCGCTGGCGGGGTAGGGGCCAGCGCCGGTTTGTTCGAATTCCTGGCGCCAGTAAGTCGGGAAGTTGCGGTTCAGGTCCAGACCTTCGCGGTCGGGGTTGACGCTGATCTTCAGGCCGTCGAAGTCCTTCAAAAGGCCTTCGGGCATGACGCGGTAATAGTCGCCGCCGAATTCGCCCGGGTCGCGCGGCACCATCAGACGCGCGTCGCCAGCGTACTTCTTCCACGGCCCGTGGGGGTCAGGAATGCGCATGCTGAGCATGCGGCCGTCGCCGTCTACGTCTTCGACCGTCAAGCCTTCGACGGGTGCTTCGTCGAAGGGATAGGTGCGCGTGCCAGACCGGATGTGCCGTGGCTTGTCGGCCAGCGCCAGTTCAGCGCCGTCGGGGTTCAGGCGCGGCACCATGTAGACCACGCGCGTGTCGAGCAGTTCGCGCGTGCCGCGGTCTTGGGTTTCGTCACTGCCATGGCCGGCGACGAGGGTGTGCAGCCAGTACAGGCAGGCGGTGCTGGCCGTCAGCTCGGCCGCGTGGATGTTGCCGTCGACCCAGAACGCGGGTTTGTCGATGTCGGCGCCGGTAGCGGTGTTGGTCAAGGCCAGCAGCCAGATGTCGCGGCCTTCGTGGCTTTTGCCGATGCTGCGCAGTTGCACCAGGTGCGGCGCGGCGGCGGCGTAGTCGTGCAGCAGGCGGGTCAGTTCGGCGTGGCGGTAGAACTGGTCGAAGCGGGGAACCGGAATCGCAAGCATGGGGCGCAGCACAATGGAAAACGCTATTTTGCGGGTGCCGCGCCTGGAAACAGGTTGGGGTTTCATGCCTTCCGTCAACGCTTCAGCCCTGCTGCAACAGCCTGTAGACCCTCAACTGGGGGGCGGGCTGCGCCAGCGCATCAGGCACTCGTTGCGGCGCTGGTGGCGGGGGCGCGGTCCGCGCGTGGTGCCCTACGACTGGTTCTCGCCCGAAGAAGTGCAGCGCCTGCACAGCGCCCTGGTGGCGGCCTTGCCGGAAGCACCTGAAGTGATGGACGACGCCACCTGGCGCGACCTTCAAGTCAGTGGCTATCTGGCCGCACTGGCGCGCCACACCAGCCTGTTCGGCCGGCAGATGCTGTTCCATCGCCTGCGCGGCAGCACGCTGCTGGCGCCTGAAGAGCGGCTGTACTCGCGGCTGCACTCGCGGCTGCAAGTGCGGCTGAGTCAAGCTGATATCGATACCGACGCTGGCCCCGGGCTCGGGCCCGACATCGGGCGCGCTACTGGGGCCGATGTCGGGGCCGATGTCGCGCCCGATGTCGCGCCCGATGTCTGGCCCGATGACGGGCGCGCTCTCGATCTCGATCTCGATCTCGATGCTGCCTGGGCCGCGCTGCAGCCGCTGCGCAGCGTCGACATCGACCTGGCTGGCCTGCTGTTCGCTGACTCACTTCCTATCGCTCCGGCCTGGGTGCGCTACCTGTGGGCGGTACCGGTGACCTTGGCCTTGGCGGCGGGTCTGGCGGTGTTGGGCCATGTCGCTGCAGGCGCTGTGCTCGGCGTGGCCACACTGGCAGTTTCTGCCTGGGCGCAAATCGTGCTGCACGGCCCGCTACTGCAGTGGCAGCGCCAGCGGCAGGGCTTGCAGGTGGTGCTGCGGGCCGCGCTGGACAGTGCCGCAGTGGCAGCGGTGGGGGTGGCGGGAGTAGCGGGAGTGGCGACAGCCGCGAGCCCGCTGCTGCAAGGCGTGCGCGCCCGCGCCGGGCTGGCCCGCGGGCTGATGCGCGCGCTCAAGCCGGGCTGGGTCGACCGTATTCCGGCCCTGGCCGAATACGCCAACCTGCTGGCCCTGACACAGTACCGCCGCTGGGGCCGGGAACTGGCGCGGCTGCCAGCGCAGCGGGCCGATCTGCAGCAGGTGTTTTTGGCGGTGGCCGGGCTCGAGGCCGACCTCACCCTGCGCGGCCACCTGCGCCACGGCCCTGCCACCTGCCCCGCGCTGCCCGCGGCCGGCCGCAGCCTGGCATTCACGAACCTGGTGCACCCGCTGCTGACCGAGCCGCACCCTTTGTCGTTGCAGCTGAACGGGCAGGGCGCATTTATCACCGGCCAGAACGGCGCCGGCAAGAGCACGCTGCTGCGCAGCGTGGGCCTGAATGTCGTTGTCGGCCAGGCCTTCGGCTTTTGCTATGCGCGCCAGGCCACGGTGCCGCGGGTGCCGGTGTGCAGCAGCCTGCAGATCGAAGATTCGCTGGGCACCGCCACCAGCCTGTACATGGCCGAACTCGGCCGCGCCCGCGACCTGTGTCGCGTGGCGCGGCTGCCGGGTGGGGCGCTGTTGCTGGTGGACGAAATCTTCCGTGGCACCAACCCGCAGGAATCGATGGCCGCCACGGCCGCGTTGGCGCTTGAATTGACGCGTGAATTGACGTATGAATCAGCGCGTGAATCAGTACGTAAGCTGGCGGGTGAACTGGCGGGTGAATTTGCGCGTGAATCAGCACGTGAATTGGCGAGTGAACAAGCGGGTGATTCGTCGTCTGGCGCGCTGCTGCTGATGGCCACGCACCACTGCACGCTGGCGCCCTGGCTGGCGCCGGTTCTTGAGCCCTGGTGCGTGGCGCTGGGCGAGGGTGGCGCGCAGACACTGCAGCCCGGCGTGCTGGAACGTACCAACGGCCTGGCGATGCTGGCCGATTACGGCTTCAGCGCTGCAATGCGCGCCGATGCGCAGCAAGTGTTCGACGGCCTGCAGGCCAGTGCTGGCCTGGCATGGCCGCCTACTGGCCCTTGAACAGCCCCTGAAAGTGCCGCGACACCGGCAGGGTCTCGGCCCGGCCGCGCAGCGTCAGGTGCATGCTGCTTTCGTCCACGCGCACCGCAGCGGCGATGTGGCGATGGTTGACGATGACGCTGCGGTGCACCTGCCAGAAGACGCCGTCGTCCAGCTGCGCCAGCAGTTCCTTCAGCGGCGTGCGGATGAGGGCGTCGCCACCAGTCTGCGTGGCTGGCGCACCGGTCGTGCCTGGCAGGCCCGCGCCTTCGAACACGACGCGCGTGTAACGGCTGTCGCTTTCGAAGTAGATCACCTCGTCGGTGCGAATCAGCCGCACCTCGCGCCCGACGCTGGCCTGCAGCACCTGCAGCGGGGCGCGGCGTGCGCCCTGCAACTGCGCCAGCAGCGCTTGCAGCAGGGGCGGTGTGGATTCGGGCGCGGCGATGGCTTCGGGCGGGTGCAGGCTGCTCAGCGCAGCGTGCTGATTCAAGTGATTCAGCGCCTGGCGCTGTTGCAAGTCATTCAGCGCGTTGCGCTGATGCGAGTGATTCAGCGCGTTGCGCTGGTGTAGCCGCGCCACCGTCTGTGCCACGCGTTCGGGGTCGACAGGCTTCATCAGATAGTCCACCGCGCCCGCATCGAAGGCCGCCAGCGCGTGGTCGCCGAAGGCAGTGACGAAGACCACCGGCGTGCGCGCGCCAATGCGCCGCGCCACGTCGATGCCGCTCAGGCCCGGCATGCGGATGTCCAGAAAACACACCTGGGGCTCGTGCTCCAGGTAGGCGTCCCAGGCGTCGACGCCGTTGCTGGCCTCTGCCACCACCTGCAGGTCGGGCCAGGCTTGCTGCAGCGCCAGGCGCAGCTGGGCGCGGGGGGCTTCTTCGTCGTCGGCAATCAGGGCGGTGGTGGGCATGGTGTTCAGTCCGGGGTGGGGTGATGCGGCGGCGCGTGCAGCGGCCATTCGATGCGTGCTTCGCAGCCGCCGCCGGGCGCTTCAGCCAGCAGCAGCCTAGCATCCGTGCCGAAGGCCTGCTGCAGCCGCGCGCGGCTGTTGCCCAGGCCTACGCCGTCGGCCGCGCCGGGGTGGCAGCCCGGGCCCGTGTCGCGCACGCTGATGCAGGCCCGGCCGGCTTCGGTGCGTGCCCGTACACGCACTTCGGCGCCGCGCAGGCTGGCCTGTACGCCATGTTCGACGGCGTTTTCCACCAGTGTCAGCAGCAGGCCCGGCGGCACCTGCAGTTCGGCCGCGTCAGCGTCAATCTGCACGTCGAAGCGCAGGCGGTCGCCCAGGCGCAGCTGCATCACGGCCAGGTAGCGGCGCACGACTTCGGCTTCGTCGCCCAGGCGCAGTCGCTTGCGGTTGAACAGCGGCAGCGTGGCGCGCAGGAAGGCCGTCAGGTCGGCCAGCAGCGGTGCGGCGCGGGCGTCGCCGGTCTGCACCCAGTGCTGCAGTGAACCTAAATTCCTCAGTTGCCCCAAAGGAAAGTGCCCGAAACGTAGACTTGACGCGGGTTTAGCGCGAGATCGAAGGGGCACCAAATGGGTGAGCAGAAATTTGCCTTGAAACCGGTCGCAGAGGCCTGTGAAGAGGCCTTGGTCACGGCCGGTGGACGCGGAGACGAGGAGGAGATGCGCGTGTGTGCGCCCGGAGGCGTGTTCCAGGTTCGCTGGGATGAGCGAGGCGGCGCGACGGCGATGGGGCAACTGCCATTTTTGCCGAGTATCTCAACGCCACCGGACTGTTCGAGGACTGGATCGAGGGCTGCCCGCTGAGCTACGTGAGTCCCAACGCGCCGAAGTTGATCGATGTCCTGGGCACGTGGATGCTGTCGATCCTGGACGGTCATAACCGGTACGCGCATGTGGGCGTGCTGCGCGGTGACGGCGT
>JBBQAW010000195.1:0-7810 GCA_038316815.1 Burkholderiales bacterium | reverse complement strand
ATCCTTCACGGGTGGCAACCAAGCGCTCCGACGCGTTCCCCGTCCGGCAACGAGTATTCAGAAGATCTGTGATTGCGGAGGGATGGGTGCGCCCTATTGACAGAAAGAAGCCATATCAGCGTTGGGCCTCGTCACTTCTCGGGCTCGTTGTCGCGGCTCAGGAGTCTGGCGATCGAGGCCCACGACGGGGTACCGTGGCCCAGCCAGCCCGTGGGGCACCGGGCGGGCCATCACGAACTGAACGCTGTGCGTCGAGACGATCAAAACGCCACCTTTGATTGACACCAATCTAGGTATGATTGAATCGACATTGACCCGAAAACGACGGTGATCTGACCGCACTGGCGGTCAGGTCGCAGAAAGAACGCCGGTTAGAAAAGGGGACCATGATGAGAACCACCCGACCCTTGCGTTATTTCTGGCTGGGGGCCTTGGCCCTGCTCATGGCGCTTGGCGGCTGTGAGTGGCCACCGGTCGACAGCGTGCAGCGCGGCCACCGCGGCACGGGCATGGTGCAGGTCTACAACCCGAACGCCGTGGCCGAACAGGCCAGCCTGAACGCGACACCGTCGATCTCTGCCCCCGCCCGGGTGCGCGCCAATGCGCCCAAAGCCGGAGACGTCTACAAGAACGTCCAGGTACTCGACGGCGTCACCCTGGCAGAGTTTGGGCGCACGATGGACGCCATCACGGCCTGGGTCTCGCCCAACGAAAGCTGCGCCTACTGCCACATCGAGGGCGATTTCGCCGACGACAGCAAGTACACCAAGGTCGTGGCCAGGCGCATGCTGCAGATGGTCCAGGACATCAACCGGGACTGGGCCCCGCATGTCGGGCAAACCGGCGTGACCTGCTACACCTGCCACCGCGGGCAGCACCTGCCGGCACAGATCTGGTTCAACCCCGAAGCGGACGTCAAGGGCTCGAGCTTCATCGGTAACCGCAGCGGACAGAACGCGCCCTCGCCGGTGGTCGGCTTGGCTTCATTGCCCAACGAGGTGTTGTCGCTCTACCTTTCGGCCGAAGCCAGCGCGCCACCGGTTCGGGTCGGCGGTACGCAGGCGCTTGCCGGCAACAACCGCCAATCCATTCAGCAGACCGAATTCACCTACGGGCTGATGACGCACATGTCGATGTCGCTGGGCGTGAACTGCACCTATTGCCACAACAGCCGGGCCTTCGGCAGCTGGGAAGAAAGTTCGCCGCAGCGCGTCACGGCCTGGCAGGGTTTGCGCATGGTGCGCGCGCTCAATGCCAACTACCTGTCACCGCTGAGCGGCACCTTTCCCGAAATTCCTTTGGGGCGTCTGGGGCCGGGCCGCGACGCTGCCAAGGTGCACTGCGGCACCTGCCACCAGGGCGCCTACAAGCCGCTCTACGGTGCGGCGATGGCACGGCACTACCCGGCCCTGGCCGGTGCCACCCCATCACTGGTAACGCCCCTGACGGCGGCCAAACCTACTTCACCTTGACGTAGGAACTGCACCAGCCGGGCGCCGCCACGCTGCGGTCGGCCATCAAGTCGCACTCGGCCCAGGTGTCACTCGGCTTGCCCAGCCAGGCCATGCAGCCATTGCATTTCTCGCTCGGCGAGTGTTTAGGGAATTTCGCTCGGTCGACCTGCGTGGTGTCGTGGCGGTAACCCAATGACTTGGCTTTGGGCTCGTTCTCATCGACCTTTTTCGCTGCGGCACGGCTGATGCCGGCACAGGTCAGGCCGCCCGCGGCCAAGACGGTGTGGATCATGAAAGTGCGGCGCTGGGTGGGGGTTTGCATAACGGTTCCTTGAGGTCACGGGTTGTGGAATGGCCTGGGGTTGTCAGGCCGTGGGCGCATCGATCTTGAATACACTGACCGCAGCCAGCAGGCGCGATGTCTGATCCTTGAGGCTCTCGGCGGCGGCAGCCGATTCCTCAACCAGTGCAGCGTTCTGCTGCGTTACACGGTCGAGGTCGGTGACGGCGGCGCTGACCTGGTCGATGCCCGTGGTCTGCTCCTGCGTGGCGCCATTGATTTCGCGAATCAGTTCGGCAACGCGGCCGACCTGGACCACGATGTCCTTCATCGTTCCGCTGGCGGCGTCGACCAGAAGCGAGCCGCTTTGCACGCTGTCTGTGCTGGCGCCGATCAACTGCTTGATCTCTCGGGCAGCAGCTGCGCTGCGCTGGGCCAGGTTGCGCACCTCGCTGGCGACGACGGCGAAGCCGCGGCCCTGCTCGCCCGCCCGCGCCGCTTCCACGGCGGCGTTCAGTGCCAGGATATTGGTCTGGAAGGCGATGCCGTCGATCGTGCCGATGATGTCGGCGATGCGCTTGCTCGAGCCGCTGATCTGCTGCATGGTCTGCACCACGTTCCCGAACGCCGCGCTGCCCTTGATGGCCGCCGCGCTGGCGCTCTCGGCCATCGCATTGGCTTGTACGGCGGACTGCAGGCTGTTGTGCACGGTGGCCCGCATCTGTTCCATCGACGCGGCGGTCTGCTCCAGGCTGGCGGCCTGCCTTTCGGTGCGCTGGCTGAGGTCGCCGTTGCCGGCGGCGATCTCGCTGCTGCCTTCGGCAATGTTCTCGCTGCCCTGTCGCACTTCGGTCACGACGCGGGCCAGGTTTTCGTTCATCGCTGCCAGGGCCGACAGAAGGTCGCCTGTCTCGTCTCGACGGCGCATCGTCGTGCGGGCCGTCAGGTCGCCAGTGGCGGCGACTCTGGCCAGCCGCACCGCTTCGTGGATCGGGACGGTGATCGAACGCGTCACCAACCACGCCAGGGTCATGCCCGAAACCAGTGCCGCGCCGACAAAGGCCCACAGCGCCAGCCGCGCCTTCTGGTAGGCCGCGCCGGCGTCGGCTGTGTATTCGCTGCTGGTCTTGGCCTGCAGACCCGCCATGGTCTGCAGGACGGTGATCCAGCGCGCCTGGCGCGGTCGCACCTTTTCCATCAGGAATTCGACCGCTTCTTCGGTCTTTCCCGCCACGCCAAGTTCAGCAGCCTGCGCCATCAGACCGCGGGTGACTTTGTCTGAGCGCTGGATGGCCTCGATCAAGGCCTTCTCGGCCTCTGACGCATTAAACCGCACGATCAGCGCCAGCAGACGGGTCTCGGCCTCGCTGTATGCCTTGGCGGCCTCATCGATGGATGCCAGTTCCTGCTTTTTCAGGTCGGCGTCCGTCAACAACGCGATATTGCGCAGCGCGATGGCGCGCTGGCTGACCGATTCGATCATTGCGGTGACGCTGGCAATCTGCTGGTTGTTGCCCTCGGTGATGTGGATCATGCGCTGGTTCATATCGGCCATGTTCAGGGTCGCGAACACGGCCATGGTGGCCATCAGCAAGAACACACCAGCAAAAGCCCACGCGAGCCGCACGCCGATGCGCAGGTTGAGCAAGGGCGCAGCCCAGCGGCTCGCAACGTCGGCAATGAAGGGTCGTGACATGGTTGTCCCTATCAAGCCCTCGAACGGGGCCTGCATGGCCATGTTTTCGGCCCTGGCGCAGGCTTCTTGACCGGGAATTGATCAGGTTTGGCAGTTTTGGTCAAATCGCCCTGTCGACGGGGCATCCATGGCCACCGATGGTTCGCCAGCTGGGTGCCTTCGGCGCAAGCCTCCCCAGCAACGCCCTGATTCAGAGCACTGCGCACCGCTGGCAGCACTTGCAACTGCGCTGCGTCGGTGCGCAGACGGGCTGCCGGTGCGCCAGTGGGTTCTGTCGCTTCCCATCCCGCTGCGCCTGTTGCTGGCCGCACAACCCAAGCCGGTGACGCCGGTGCTGCAGGTGGTGCACCGCGTCATCACGCGCCACTTGCTCGGGCAAGCAGGTCTGAAGGCTGAAGAGGCTGACAGCGGCGGTCACGCTGATCCAACGCTTTGCCGGGCTTTCCCTGCCATGGATGCGGCCATGCGCTCCGCGCCGCGCGTTCTGCTTCATCGGCTTGCGGGAACAGTCCAACTTGCATCATGGCGCTGCTATCGGCCAGCTTCGGTCTCGACGCCAGTTGCGCGCGCAAGGCGCCTGTCGGCAGCCTGGTGGGTGCACTTGAACTGCTGTGGTGCACCTATCCACGACGCGCATCACAGTCGCGAAGGCAAAGCTGCTTGCGACCGGAAGCAGTCACCTCCCGGCACACCTTTGACTATCGCCAAGCGCAGTCTGCATCGGCTGAAGGTCCCGCCTTTTTTTGAATGGCTTCCTTCGACGCTGGCGATCAGCGGTTTGCTGCGGTGGTGGCGTCATGGCGCGAGTCGCTCACTTGCATTAGTGAACCGTCCGAACCGCACAGCTGCAAGGCAGCACATCCGCCCGTAGGCGGTACCGGACAAAACTGGCGCCCATAACCGCCCCATCTCAGAGCTTAGCTGCGCGGGCGCACTCTTAGAGTCAAACCGTCGTCAGCAGCAAGAGATTCCGCGACATGACCCCCACCAACAGCCCAGAAGGCCCCCGATGCGAGACGATCTGAACCCACCCGCCCACACCATTGATCCAGACGTTGCCGCCCCGGCACAGCCGATGTCCGTCAACGGACGCAGTGTGTTTGCCGTCGAGACCACAGCCGCTGGCGTGGCTGTCAGCACGGCATTCCTGACCACGCCTGCACAGGCCACACAGACGCCTCAGCTGCTGGCTTTGCCAGCCCTGTTTCCCGACCTCGCATACGCCCTGCAGCAGATCGATCGCCTGCGCGACACCGTGGTCGCCCACTTCTCGCACGCTGCCCGAGTCGGCGCCCAGGTTCTGGCCGCCCAGCACGCACCCGGCAACACACCCGAGCCGCAGGCCGTCTCGATGGCGCCCGCAGAAGAACCCGCCACGGCCTGATATGGCCTGAACCTCGGCCGACCGTCGGCCGATTCCGGCAGGTACCACAGGCGCAGGCGCTGCCACACCGTGCCCCGCCGCGACTGCTCTCACGTTGACACACACTTTCATGCCCACCTCCTGGATTTGCCGAGCCCTGCCCAAGACCCGCGGCCCGAAGCCGCGGCTCTGGGCGTTTGCATTCACCCGAACGCAGGCCGCGCTGCTGATCGTCCTGGTGGCCCCTGCGGCACTGGCGCAAACGGCCCCTGACGCAGGTGCCCTGCGCCAGCAGCTAGAACAGTCCAAACTGCCAGCCTTGCCCGCGCGGGGTGCTCCCGAGCCGTCGCCACCCGCCATGGCGGCGCTGCCGGCTGCAGGCGAGGCGATCTTCGTCAGGGATTTCAGCTTTGCTGGCAACCAGCTGGTCGCCGCCGAAGACCTGATCGCAGCGGTGCAGCAGTTTGCGGGCCGAGAGTTGCGATTCGCAGAGCTTCAATCCGCGGCCGCAGCGGCTGCTGCGGTGTACCGCCAGCGTGGCTGGGTGGTGCGCGTATACCTGCCGGAGCAGGACATTTCCGACGGGCGCGTGCGTCTGCAGGTGGTGGAAGCCGTGTTCGGCCGCGTGCGTATCGACGGGTCGTCGCAGCGGCTGTCTGCCGGCACCGCGTCAAGCTTCGTCGATGCAGCCCAGGTTGCCGGCGCGCCGGTAAACGGCAACGCCCTGGACCGTGCGCTGCTGCTGATCGACGACCTTCCGGGCGTCTCTGCCACGGGCCGCCTTGGCGAGGGGCGAAACGATCGGGAAACAGACTTGCAACTCACGCTGAGAGACGGGCCCCTGCTGAGCGGCAGCGTCACGGCCGACAATGCCGGCTCGCGGTCTACCGGCCCGGAACGCTTGATTGCCCAGCTTGATCTCAGCAGCCCGCTGCGCTTCGGCGATCAGGCCTCACTGGTGCTGCTGAAGAGCCAGGGCAACGAGTTCGCACGGCTGGCTTACGCCGCGCCCCTGGGCAGTTCCGGCTGGCGCCTGGGCGTGAACACGTCTTCATTGCGCTACCGCGTGATCACAGCCGAGTTCGCGGCACTCGAGGCGCACGGCCGGTCCGACAGCCTCGGGGCGGACGTGAGCTTTCCGCTTTTGCGCACCCGCACCGACAACGTGCTGTTGAACTTCGCGTACGACAACAAGCGATTCGACAACCGGTCGGCTGGCGTCATTGCGACCCGCTACACCTCTCACGCCCTGGCCTCGACGATGGCTTTCAACAGCTTCGACGAATTTTTCGGTGGCGGCGCCACCAGCGGTGCCCTGGGCTGGGTGAGCGGCAAGCTCGACCTCACCGGGTCGCCGAACGAGGCCGCCGACGCTGCCAGCACGCGCACGGCGGGCGGCTTCAACAAATTGCGCTTGACCGCCTCGCGCCAGCAGCAGCTCAGCGATGACATGTCGCTGTACGCCAGCTTCACGGGCCAGCTGGCAAGCAAGAACCTGGACTCTTCGGAGAAATTCTATCTGGGCGGTGTCTCTGGCGTTCGCGCTTACCCCACCAGTGAAGCCGGTGGCTCCAGCGGACACCTGGTGAACGTCGAACTCCGGGCACGGCTGCCTTACGGCGTGGCTGGCGCGCTCTTCTACGACCGCGGCGCCGTCAAGGTGAACCAGAACAACGACATCCCCACGGCTCTGCCGCAGAACAACTGGTCGGTGGCTGGGGCGGGCGCGTCGCTGACCTGGACAGCGCCCTTCGGCCTGAGCACCCGCCTGACCGTCGCCCGACGCCTTGGCACCAACCCCAACGCCACCAGCGGTGGGCTGGACCAGGACGGGACCTTGAAGAAAACCCGGGTCTGGCTGCAGGCCACCATGCCTTTCTGATGCCGCCCACGCACGGGTCCAACCCTCGCCCCAATTTCTGACACGTCGCTACCCAAGCCCTCCGGGCCTCGAGTTCTCGAGCCCTGGATTCTTGGCGACCTGTATCCGTTCCTCTTGAGTCTTCATCTGTCTACGCCGACCCGCCATGAGCAAACACGCCAGCATCAACCGCATCTTCCGTCTTGTCTTCAACGAGGCGCACGGCGTCTGGGAGGCCGTGGCAGAGAACGCACGCGGCGGCGGTAAGCGCAGCAGCTCCGGGCGGCTTGCCGCCTTGCTCGCGGCCACGGGTCTGGTGATGGCGGGCGCGGGCCATGCCGCGGCGCCGCCGCCTGCGCCAACCCAGCTGCCCACCTTGGGCCATGTGGTGGCGGGGCAGGCCGCGATCACTTCCACCGCGACCACGACCGGCGCGGTGATGGACATCAACCAGAGCACGCAGCGCGCCATCGTCGACTGGAAGAGTTTCGACGTGGGCAGTGCGGCGCAGGTGCGCTTCAACCAGCCAGGGGTCGATTCGGCCACCTTGAACCGCGTGCTCGATGGCAACCCAAGCCAGATCGCCGGGCGCATCACCGCGCCAGGGCAGGTCTTCATCACCAACCCGGCCGGCGTCATCTTCGGCAAGACGGCCAGCGTGGACGTGGGCGGGCTCGTGGCCAGCACCCATTCGGCCAGCGAAGCCGACTTCATGCAGGGCAAGGTCCAGCTGACGCGCCAGGGCGCCACCGGCATGGTCGTCAACGAAGGGCAACTGCGCGCTTCATTGGGCGGCTACATCGCGCTGCTGGCACCCGAAGTGCGCAACAGCGGCGTCATCATCGCGCAGTTGGGCACCGTGGCACTGGCGGCCGGCGAAGCGTTCACGCTGAATTTCGACGCGCGCCGCGGCTTGACCGGTCTGGTCGTGCAGCCCGGCACGCTGAAGGCCGTGGTCGACAACCAGGGCGCCGTGTTGGCGCCCGGTGGTCTGGTCATCCTGTCAGCACAGGCGCTGGACCGTCTGCAAAGCGCCGTGGTCAACAACAGCGGCCGCATCGAGGCCACCGGCCTGCAGCGCCAGGGTGGTCGCATCCGCCTGAGCAGCAGCGGCGCGGTCGCCAACGAAGGCCGTGTCGACGTATCGGCCGGTACC
>JBBQAW010000194.1:0-7831 GCA_038316815.1 Burkholderiales bacterium | reverse complement strand
TGGCGCCGCCATGCAGGTGGGCGTACTGCGTGTCGAGCAGCCATTCGATCATCGGCCAGGCCATGACCGGGAACCCCGGCATGAAGTGCACATGGCCCAGGCTGAAGCCGGGAATCTTGTTGTACGGGTTCGGAATGATCGCGGCGCCGGCCGGGAACACGCCCATGTTCAGGCGGTGCAGGTTGTCCGGGCGGTCGGGCTCGAATGGCTGGGCCTGTTCCTGCGCGATGTCGCGCATGCGTTGCAGGATCAGGTCGCGCGCGGCGGGGTGCAGTTCCAGCGCCAGCCCGGCAGCAGCGGCTGCGCACTGGCGCGTGTGGTCGTCGGGCGTGGCCCCGATGCCGCCGCAGGAAAAGACCAGGTCGCCCCCGGCCAGGGCGTCGGCAATGGCGCGCGTGATGCGCGGGCGGTCGTCGCCCACATAGCGCGCCCAGGAAAGCATCAGGCCGCGCGCGGCCAGCAGTTCGATGGTTTTGGCCAGGTGCTTGTCCTGGCGCTTGCCAGACAGAATTTCGTCGCCGACGATAATGAGGCCGATGTCCATGGGGTGTGTCTCAGGCAGGGTCTGAAAGCGGGTCAAGAGGCTGTTCTGACGGCAGGTCGCCAATTGAAACCGATGCCCGCTGCGCCTGCAGCGCAGCCAGCAGATAGTGCGCGAACCAGGCCGATGCAAAGGCAAAAACAAGGGTGTACAGCCAGACCGAAACCAAGGCCACCAGGGGTGCCAGGATGAAGGCCATGGGCCCGGCTGCCCACAGCAGCGACGGCAGCGCCCCCAGCGCACCGCAGACGCCGCCCATGGCCAGCAGACCGCCTTGGTGCTGGCGCAGCAATAGCCTTCGCTCTTCCCGGCTGGCATGTTCGGCCAGCACGTCGAAAGACAACACGCGCGCGGTCAACCAACCCCACACCAAGGCCGGCAACAACAGGGCCAGGGGCGGCACCAGCCACAGCGGCAGGCTCACGACCAGGGCCACCAACGCCAGCCCTGTGCTGCTGGCAGACCAGGCCAGGGCCTGCAGCGTGCTGGCGCCACGGCGTTGCGCCAGCGCCGGGAAGCGGCGCGCCGCTACCAGGCGCACGATGGCCGGGGTGGCCAGCCAGGAAACCAGCAACAAACTGGCCAGCACCAGCACAGGCAAGGCCAGCGCCACCACCAGCAAGGGCGCCAGCACGCTGCGCAGGCTGGACAGGCCCAATCGGTCCAGCCAGTCCAGCAGCGCGGTCAGCAAGTCCCAGCGCTCGAGCGTGGCGCGCAGGCCGGCCACGGCCTCTTCCCAGAAGAAATAGCCCAACCCCCAGACGGCGGCAGCGGTCAACACCAGGGGCGCCAGCGCTGCCAGCATCACCTTGGGATGCACGCAGTACGAGGCTGCGCGCCAGGCCGAATCGGCCAGCGCCTTCACGAGCGCGCCAGACGCTTCAAGCCCAGCCACTGCCGGGCCCAGAAACCGCGGCCATGGCTGCGGCCCTGCCATTGGTCGCGCACGCCGGTGGCCGGGTAGGCTTCGTCCCAGCGGGCGCTGCGAAACAGCAGGCCCCAGACCGGGAACAGCGCCGCGCAGTTGTAGCCCACCCAGGCTGCCCGCAGCGCGCAATTCATGGCCCACGCCGAAGGCGTGATGCACGCGGTGGCGTGACGCAAGCGGTGAAACTGCGGGCTGACCAGAAGCCGGCCCAGCACCGGGCCAAAGTTCATGCGCAAGTTGGCATGCAACAGGCTTTCGACCAGCTTCTTGCATGCCATTCGGGCCACGAACTGCACTCGCCCCACGCCCAGCAGCAAACCGGAAACGAAGAAGAGGCTGTCGTAAAGCAGGTCGTCAAGCAAGTGCGTGCGCGAGTCAAGCCACAACATCATCTGGCGCTGGCGGAGGTGCAGGGCGTGCAGTTGCCGCCTCCAGCGCAGGTTGTGATGCACGCGATGGATGGTGTGGTCGATCAGCTGGAACAGCAGCAGGCGAACGGCAACGCTCAGCCAAGCCAGGGCGGTGACGCCGGGCCAGAGCGGGTTTACCGGTCAAGGCTGCACGCCCACCAACCGCAACTGGCCCAGTGCCAGGTCAACGCTATTTTCGTTCGGCATCAGGCACAGGTGGTGCGGCTCGTTGCCAGTGTGCAAGGACCGCTTCGCGGCATGTGAGACGGGGTCGGTGAGGCTGATGTCGGCGTCCTGCGAATTCAGCACAAAGATGGGCGCAGGACAGCCGAATGGGGTGTCGGGGGTGCAGGTGCAGGTGCAAGTGCAGGTGCAGGTGCAGGTGCGGATGCGGATACGGGTGCGGATGCGGATGCGCTTCTGCTGACAGCAGGCGCCGGCGCCTGCGCCTGCGCCAGTGCGCCCGCTAGCGGCAGTGCCAGCAGCAAAACTCGGCGTTTGATCACCTTTGGTCGCCGCCTCCGAAGACGCCGCCCAGCAGCCCGCCCCCAGCCAGGCCGCCCAGCATGCCGCCCTGTTCGCGCGAGCCACCGTTTTGCGGTGCGGCTGCGAACACGCGCGAGGCCAGGCGCGAAAACGGCAGGCTTTGCAGCCAGATCGTGCCCGGGCCCGACATCTTGGCGAAGAACAAGCCTTCGCCGCCAAACATCGCCGTCTTGATCTTGCCGACATATTGAATCTCGAAGTTCACCTGGCCCGTGTAAGCCACCACGCAGCCGGTGTCCACCAGCACAGTTTCGCCCTGCTTCAATTCACGCCGCACAACGGTGCCGCCAGCATGCACGAAGGCCAGCCCGTCGCCTTCGAGTTTCTGCATGATGAAGCCTTCGCCGCCGAAGAAGCCCACGCCCAGCTTCTGCTGCAGCGCAATGCCCAGCGAAACGCCGCGCGCCGCGCACAGGAAAGCGTCTTTCTGGCAGATCAGCAGGCCGCCAAACTGGCGCAGGTCCATCGGCAGAATCTTGCCCGGGTAAGGGGCGCCGAAGGCCACGCGCGCCTTGGTGCTGCCGCTGTTGATATAGACGGTGGTGAACAAGGATTCACCCGTCACCAGCCGCTTGCCCGCGCCCAACAGTTTTCCGAACAGGCCGCCGCTGACGTTCTGGCGGCCGTCACCGAACACGGTGTCCATGGTGATGGCCGGGTCCATGAAAAACATGCTGCCAGCTTCGCCGACGGCGGCCTCGCCGGGGTCGAGTTCGACCTCGACGAACTGCATTTCTGCACCCTTGATTTCGTAGTCAACAACGTCCATTCCCAAGATTCGTTCCTCAGTGTTCGATGCAGTGTGAAAGCCAGGCGGGCGACAACGGCAGGTTGCCAGGCCCGAACTGCTGAAAATGTAGCGTTTAGCTTCATCCCGTGTCTGGTGGCCTTCCGTTGCCGCTCCGCTGTGGCGCGGGCTTGGGCCCCGTTCAGGTGGGAACGAATCTCGCAGAGCCGCAGTGCGCTGCGTGAATTGGACTGTCCATCATTTGCGTCTAGGGTGAAGGCCCAGGCCGCCCTTCCACCGACTTGCGTTTGGCGAGAAGGCAGTCGTAAATAGTCAGCGAAGCGTAGAAATAGAGCGCAACGTAAGCGGCGGCAAAGACAACTGCCATCGACACTTTTTCACCGAAGGTCGATTCACGCCACCACACCCAAAGTTCTGACGCGACTGTTGATGTTGAGTGTGGGAACCATGTAACCAGGACGAGCACGGTCAATGCGAACGACGAGATTGACCCGGTAAAAAGCATCACAAAAAAGCGCCTGAATCCCTGGTTGGTCAGGGTGGGGTCAAAAAGGGATGCCATTCGAGTTCCCCAAAGTAAAGTTTGGTTTTGCGGCGTAGGCTCGTCGCAGGCCAGCAACCATGACGCCTCGCCGGGAAATGGTAACGAAGTGCCAGCTTGGCTGGCTGACGGCGCAGGCCAATGCAGTTGCACAAGCTTGCACATTCGCCCGTCCCTGGCATCGCCAAGCACAGGCAAGGTGCGCAGAATGTCTCGCATCATGTTTGACGATGCCTCGTTGTACACCCCCCTGCTTCTGCTGCTGTCGGCACTGGCGCTCAGCGGTGCGGCGGCGCGCCACCCGCAGCACCGCGGACTGGCGCTGTGGCAAATGGCGCTTTGGGGCACATGCGCGGGCGCTGCGCTGGCGGTGCTGGCGCCCAACAACGCACTTTGGGGCTGGCTGGCCCAGGCCCTGCTGCTGCAGTGGCCGGTGCTGTTGCTGGCCGGACTGCGGCGTTTCAACAGCCGCGCCGGCTTGCCGGCAAGCCTGAGGTGTGACTTCGCGATGCTGGCCCTGGCCGCGTTGGCGCCAGCGCTGGCACAGCTGTGGCCGCAATATGAGACGCTGGCCTGGGGTGCCGCCGCAGCCACTGCTGGCCTGCACCTTTACGTGGCAGCTGTGATCTTTCTGGGACCCGACGGGCGCGAGAGCACGCCCTTGATGGCCCTGGGCGCCACCATCGCGCTGGCTGGCCTGCTGCCGGCACTGGCCATCCTGCCCCCCGGGGATGCGATGGCCTGGCGCCATGCCCAAGCCCACGCGGCAGGCCCGGCCGGTGTGGTGATGGCCTTCGTCGTGCTGACCCTGCTGTACGAACGCACCGAACAGCAGCTGCGCGCGTCGCGTCGGCGCCTGCGCGCGCTGGCCAACCTGGACCCGCTGACCCAGCTGTCCAACCGCCGCCACTTTCACGAAATGGCCGAACGCGCGCTGCGCAGCGACCGGGACGGAACGGCCGTGCTGCTGATCTTCGATATCGACCACTTCAAGCACGTCAACGACCACCTGGGCCATGCCGCCGGCGACCGCGCCTTGTGCCTGGTGTCATTGTGCATGCTGGAACATCTGCGAATGCAGGATGTGGCCGGCCGTTATGGCGGGGACGAGTTCGTGCTGCTGCTGCGCCAGTCCGACCTGCGCCAAGCCATGGGTGCGGCCGCACGCATCGTGGGCGCAGTGCAAAGCGGTGCCCTGCCGCAGCGGCTGCCAAGGCTTTCCTTGAGCTTTGGCGTGGTGCAGGTCGCGCCGCAAGAAGCCTTGGCCGACGCCTTGCGCCGCGCCGACCAGGCGCTGTACGAGGCCAAGCGCCAGGGCCGTTCACGCGTCGTGGCGGCGGTTGGCGACGAAGCCCGGCCCATCTTCCGCGAAAGCCAGCGCCTGGGCCTCATGTCGTGATCGACGACACCTCGGGCATGCCGATAATCCGGCGATGCTTGCCGTTGTTGCCATCAGCCTGGGTGCTGCCCTGGGTGCCCTGCTGCGCTGGGCCCTGGGCCTGGGGCTGAACACCCTGTTTCCGGCGCTGCCGCTGGGGACCTTGGCTGCAAATTGGCTGGGCGGTTACCTGGTGGGGCTGGCCGTCGGCCTGTTCACGCTGCATGCCGACCTGCCACCGGAATGGCGGCTGTTCATCATCACCGGCTTTCTGGGCGGGCTGACGACCTTTTCCACCTTCTCGGTCGAAGTCGTGGCTGCGATGCAGCAAGGCCGGCTGGGCTGGGCTGCAGCCACCGTGGCGCTGCATGTGGTGGGCTCGGTGGCGCTGACCTTCGCCGGCTTGGCCAGCGCCACGGCGTTCAGGGCCTGAGGCTGAAGCTGGGCTGAGGCTGGGCTTGGGCCTGGACCTGGACCTGGGCCTTGGCTTGGGCTTGGGCTTGGGCTTGGGCCTGGACCTGGACCTGGACCTCGACCTGCTACCCAGCAGGGCAAGGGGTCCGAACCTAGAATCGATCTGCCTCTGAACCGCAAGCTCCGTCGAGACCCCAGCCCCCATGACATCTGCCGACATCCTGGCCCAGTTCGGCCCCCGCGAAGCGATGGCATACGACGTCGTCGTCGTCGGCGCCGGCCCGGCCGGGCTCGCCACCGCCATCCGGCTGAAGCAGCTGGACCCGGGCATCAACGTCGTGGTGCTGGAAAAGGGCAGCGAACCCGGGGCGCACATCCTCAGCGGCGCCGTGATGGACCCGCGCGCCATCACCGAACTGTTTCCTGACTGGAAAGACCGGGGCGCGCCGCTGAATCAAGCCGTCACGGGCGACGAAGTGCTGTTTTTGGGCGAGAACCATGCCAGCCGCACGCCGCAATGGCTGATTCCGGCCTGCCTGCACAACCACGGCAACTACGTCATCAGCCTGGGGGCGGTCAGCAAGTGGCTGGGCGAACAAGCCGAAGCCCTGGGTGTGGAAATCTTCCCCGGCTTTACCGCTGCAGAAATCCTGTACGACAACGCGGGTGCCGTGCGCGGCGTTGCCACCGGCAACCTGGGCCTGGGCAAGGACGGCCAGCCGCACGACGGCTTCCAGCTCGGCATGGAACTGTCGGCGAAGTACACCGTTTTCGCCGAAGGCTCACGCGGCCACCTGGGCCGGCAGCTGATGGCGAAATTCAACCTGGACGAAGGCCGCGACCCGCAAAGTTATGCCCTGGGCGTGAAAGAACTGTGGGAAGTTCCGCCCGACAAAGCCAGGCCCGGCTTGGTGCTGCACAGCGCCGGCTGGCCGCTGGACGAACACACCTACGGCGGCGGCTTTCTGTACCACCAGGAAGGCAACAAGGTGACCCTGGGCTTCGTGACCGGGCTGGACTACCAGAACCCCTGGCTGAGCCCGTTCGAAGAAATGCAGCGCTGGAAGACACACCCCGCCATTCGCACGCACATTGAAGGCGGCAAGCGCATCGGCTATGGCGCGCGCGCCATCACCGCCGGCGGGCTGCTGAGCCTGCCCAAGCTGGTGTTCCCGGGCGGTGCCCTGGTGGGCTGCGAGGCCGGCATGCTGAATGCCGCACGCATCAAGGGCAGCCATGCCGCCATCAAGAGCGGCATGCTGGCCGCAGAAGCCATCGCGCCAGCGCTGAAAGCCGAGCGCAGCCTGGACGAACTGGCCGCCTACCCCGCGGCGTTCGAAGCCAGCTGGCTGCATGAAGAATTGCACCAGACGCGAAACTTCAAGCAGTGGTTCAAGCAGGGCAACACCGTCGGCACCCTGATGACCGGCATCGAGCAGTGGTTTCTGCCGAAGCTGGGTATCAAGAGCCCGCCCTGGACCATCCACCGCCGCACGCCCGACCATGCCCGGCTGCATGCCGCCAGCCAGGTGGAACGCATCGTCTACCCCAAGCCGGATGGCCAGCTGACCTTCGACCGCCTGAGCAGCGTTTTCATCAGCAACACCAACCACGAAGAGAACCAGCCGGCGCATTTGACGTTGAAAGACGCCGCAGTGCCGGTGGCCGTGAACCTGGCGCGCTACGCCGGCCCGGAAAGCCGCTACTGCCCGGCTGCCGTCTACGAATACGTGCAAAAGGACGGCGCCGACCACCTGATCATCAACGCCCAGAACTGCGTGCACTGCAAGAGCTGCGACATCAAGGACCCGACGCAAAACATCGTCTGGGTCACGCCCGAAGGGGGCGGCGGGCCGAACTATGCGGGCATGTGACTGCGGCCTGCGGGCGCAGCGGGTGCGGGTGCGCCTCCGCCCGCGCCTGCGCCTGCGCCTGCGCCTGCGCCTGCGCCTCAGCCTCCGCCTCAGCCTCAGCCTCAGCCTGCGCCAGCGCCAGTGCCAGTGCCTGTGCCAGCGCCTGTGCCAACGCCAACGCCAACGCCAGCGCGAGCGCGAGCGCCTGCAAGCACAGTACCTCCAACGGCGGGCACAACACCTGCGCCCGCGGTCGCAGGCAAGCTGCTGACCGCGCCTGGCCGACGCGCTTTTGCTGAACTTCCTGCCCCGCCCGTCCTTCCGCCAACTGCTGCTGCTGGGCTTTCTGCTGGTGGCCGTGTTGATGGCAGCGGTGTCCTTGCGCGGCCTGAGCACCTTGCAAGGCTTGCTGGACCGCAGCCAGGAAGGCGCACGCCGGGCACTGCAGCTGAACGCGCATGTCGAACGCCTG
>JBBQAW010000193.1:0-7971 GCA_038316815.1 Burkholderiales bacterium | reverse complement strand
TTGGGCAACAGCGAGAACGCCGTGAAGACGCAGGTGTGGTGCGCCGTGGCCACCTACGTGCTCATCGCGATCGTCAGGAAAGAACTTCAAATCGAGGCCTCGATGTACACATGTCTACAGATCTTGTCGGTATCGGTTTTCCAGAAAACCCAGCTTTCATGCGCCTTCCCGGGCAATGAGTCCACATCTGAACAGGCCGACGACGCTAAGCAGTTGAATTTGTTCAACTTTTAACCGGACAGTAGTGATGACGGCCACATTCGCTGCCGACGAATTCTTGTTGCGTGACGACTGGGCCACTCGCGAGAAACGCCTGCGCGAAAAGCGCCCGGTACTTGATGCGGTGGACGGCACCAGCTTCCTCACCGCTGTCACGCTGCTTGCCAGCTACGAGCGCCATCAGGCCAACAAAGACCTGCCCGTGGCTTGCAAACGCGCCGACGTGCTGCGCCTCTCGCTGGCCAGCTTCAAGAAGTACGCCCCGGCCGTTGAAACCGGCTTTCGCAAAGCCGCTGAGCTATTGGCCGAGCAGAAGATATTCGATGCACGCAGCCTGCCCTATGCCACGCAGTTGATCCCCATGGCCGCCATCTGCGCGGCCATGGGCCAGCAGATGGACCAGCATGGCAACAAGCAAAGGCTGCTGCGTTGGTACTGGTGCGGGGTGTTCGGCGAGCTCTATGGCAGCGCCAACGAAACCCGCTTTGGGCTGGACCTGCCCGGTGTGGCGCAGTGGATAGCCGGTGGTGATGAGCCGCGCACCGTGCGCGACGCCAGCTTCGCCCCCACGCGGCTGCTGTCATTGCAGTCACGCCTGGCGGCGGCCTACAAAGGCCTTGCGGCCTTGCTCATGCAGCAGGGCGGGCGCGATTTCATCACCGGCACGCCGATCGACCTGCACAGCTACTTCGAGCGCAACATCGACATCCACCACGTCTTTCCCCGCAAGTGGTGCGAAGACGCCAAGCTGCCCCGGGAGAAGTGGAACAGCGTCGTCAACAAGGCGCCGCTGTCGGCCGAAACCAACCGCTCCATTGGCGGGGATGCGCCCACCCTCTATCTCAAACGCATAGAGACCGCAAAGATGGTGGACGCTGCAGCGCTGGACGGTTTTCTGGCCACGCACTGCGTGCCTATACCGGCGCTGCGCTCTGACAATTTCGATGCCTTCATCCAACAACGCGCGCGGGCCTTGCTGGGCCTGATCGAGGCCGCCACGGGCAAGACAGTGCCCGGCCGCGACAGCGAAGAAACCATCGAAGCCTGCGGCGCCAGCTTGGCGCAGTAGGTAGCTGGGCAGCAAGCGGCGATGTCCATACAGGCGTTTATTGATGCATTCAAGCTGCCTTCGCAGGCGCTGGTGGCGCACCGCATCCCAAAGAAGTTGCTAGTAGAGCAGGGCGCCCCGACAGCGGCTGACAAGCGCTTGATCAACGACACGGTGGACGAACTCTGGTGGCATGTCGCCTTGAAGCCCGGCACCATCGGCGTGCCAGCGTATTCAGGGCCTGACGGCGAAGTGATCGAGCTGGCGCTGGTCTCCGTTCAGCTCAAGCAAGGCAGCCGGGATGCGCAGGCGCAGCGGCTGCGGCAACTCATTCACCGCGCCATCCCATATCCCGTGCTGTTGGTTGCCAGCGCATCGGCTTCCAACTCAGCCGGCCTGTTACTGTCGCTGGCGCACAAGCGCGGGTCGCTTGGCGAAGCCGGCAAGTGGGTGCTGGCCGAGTCGGCTGAGACCCATGCGTTCAACCCGGCGCATGGCACGGCTACCGAACGCCAGTTCATGTCCAGCCTGGCGCTGGACCAGATGCCGCGCAGCGCGCTGCTGGATTTGTCGGCGCTGTACCAAGGCTACGCAGACCGCGTGACAGCGTTGGCCGTGGCGCAAGTGACGGGGGAGTTCTCCGCCGCTGCCGTCGGCGCCACTGCATCGGCACAGCGCCAGGCCTTGGCTGATCGGCAACAAGTGCTGCAACAACTCTCTGCCGCCCGCAACGCGGCAGCCAAAGCTCGGCAGATGAACCAACGCGTGGCGCTGAACCTGCAGATTCAACGCCTTCAAAGCGACCTGCAAACAATCGCCCTACAACTTCAAAGCCCGAACTCATGACGACAACACTTTGCGAAACCTTCCGAGCGCTGGCGTTTCGAACCTTCGATCAAATGGGGCGAGCCCGCCGAGTGGGCCACCAGCCGCTCGAAGAGACTTTTACTGACACCAACATCCTGGAATTGAAGGACAGGCATCCGGATGAGATCTATTGCCGCACGTTCAACAAACCCGAGGAAGGACGCAATGGTGCCGACTGGGAGTGGTGGCTTTCGAACCACGCGATGACAAGCTGGTTGGGGCTGCGCGTGCAAGCGAAGGTCTTGCACCTTACCTCTGATACTTTCGCCCACCTGCACTACAAGTCCGGTAAGTCCAAGGTCTATCAGCTTACGAAGTTGAAGCGCGAGGCGGCCAAGGAAGGACTCGTGCCGCTGTATTGCATTTATTCGCACGAGGCGACGACTCCCCGCGTTTCGCCACGTCGGTGCGGCTCGTTTGCTCAAGCGTCAGAGGCCTACGGCTGCGCCCTGGCGACTCTCGCACATATCGAGGAGTTACAGGTTGCGGGTGAAAAGCGTGACTACGCCGATGTGCTTCGCGGCGCGCTGCCCTGGCATTGCCTGGTGTGCTGTTCGGGCTACGGTGGCGATGACCTGCCAAGCAGAGCCTGGAGCTTGCTGCAAGGCGGGATGGACGTGAAATCGGCCCGTCTGCGGCGTGCGAGCGCCGAGGCGGTCGGTCGAGCACCACTGATAGGCATCCGGTCGGGTGCACCTGAGTATGTGTGCGCAGTGATCGAAGGCAGGGCCGAAGATACTTCGCCGAAGAAAGTCGGCGGTGTTCTCGTCCTGCGTGGCAAGGATCAGAACCAACGCGCGAGTACGCATCTGCGGCGCTGAACACGGGCTCTGCACGAAATTTGACGCATGGGATCGCTGATCTACTGCGCAAGAGAAGAAAACTTCACACCGATAAGAAATGACGACACCTCAACCCAGCACAGCCCCGACGATCCGCACAATCGATAAAAACGCCGCCGAGGCCCAGAGCGCCGACCTGGTGCAGGCCAACATCGAGCGCTTGCGGTCATTGTTCCCTGATGCGTTCACTGAGGGCCGCATCGACTTCGAAGTCTTGAAGTCACTTCTGGGCGGCGAAGTGGACGAGCGCGAAGAAAAGTACGGGCTGAACTGGCACGGCAAACGACGTGCACGGCAACTGGCACTGACGCCGAGCACGGGAACCTTGCGGCCCTGCCCTGAAGAGAGCGTGGATTGGGACACGACGCAGAACCTGATGATCGAGGGCGACAACCTCGAAGTGCTGAAGCTGCTGCAGAAGAGCTATGCCGGCAAGGTGAAGTTGATCTACATCGACCCGCCGTACAACACCGGCAAGGACTTCGTCTACCCGGACAATTTTCAAGACAGCATCAAGAACTACCTGAAGCTGACGGGGCAGGTCGAGGGCGGGCAGAAGATCAGTTCGAACACCGAAGCGTCGGGGCGATTTCACACGGACTGGTTGAACATGATGTATCCGCGCCTGAAGATTGCGAGAAGCATGCTGCGCGACGACGGATTGCTGATGGTCTCCATAGACGAGAGGGAGATCGGAAACTTGCGGTTGATGCTCGACGAAATCTTCGGCCCTGAAAACAATGTCTGTGAGTTCATTTGGCAGGCAAAACGTGGTGGTGGAAGTGACAACAGCGGAGTCGTTTCGGATCACGAGTACATCGTTTGCTATTGCCGAGACTTTGAATCGCAGCCTTTGCGACAGGTGCTGATCGACGCTGAGCCGCTAGACAGCGTGGACGATGCCGGACCTTTCCGGCGCGGACGTGAGCTCAACAAGTGGGGGGCGAATTCTCTGCGGAAGGATCGACCAACGATGTACTTTCCGATTCCTGGGCCGGCAGGGGTTGACGTGTATCCGATCAGGAACGACGACAAGGAGGGTTGCTGGTGTTGGGGTAAGCCAAAAATGCTTGGAGCAGTTGCCGCTGGGAACGTGGAATTTGTCGGACGCGAAAATGGCACATATGTGGCTTACGAGAAGGTTAGATCTACGGAGGGGCGTGGCAAGCCTCATAGGACAATTCTTGAGGACTGTGGGCAAACCGCCGACGGCACCAAGTCGATCAAGGAACTGTTTGACGGAGAGAGAGTTTTTGATTTCTCTAAGCCACCTTCACTAGTCGCAAAACTTCTGGCCATTGGCACTGCTGCGGCCGACTCCGAAGGCGTAAGTGAGCCACAAATTGTTGTGGATTTCTTCGCTGGTTCCGGTTCCACAGGTCATGCGGTTTTGGAGCAGAACCTCGTCGAGGATGCCAACAGACGGTTCTTATTGGTGCAGCTTCCAGAGCCGCTGGATGGCGCCAACAAGGACCAAAAGATTGCGGCGGACTTTTGCGACACCCTCTGTAAGCCTCGCACGATTGCGGAATTGACGAAGGAGCGGCTGCGACGTGCCGCAAAGAAGCTTCAGTCAGAGAATCCAATGTTCGCCAATGATCTTGGATTTCGAGTTTTCAGACTTGCAGCGAGCAACATTCGCGCATGGAACCCCAATCCAGACGACCTGCAAACGACAGTTGAGGAGCACACCGAACACGTGCTGCCGGACCGCAGTGAACAGGATTTGCTGTACGAACTCTTGTTGAAACTCGGCCTCGACCTCGCCGTCCCCATCGAGACGCGCCAGATCGCCGGCAAGACCGTTCACAACATCGGCGCAGGTGCCTTGATGGTCTGCCTGTCGGACGGCATAGACCGCGACGTGGCCGAACCGCTGGCCTTGGGCATCGCGGAATGGCAGAAGGCGCAGGCAGAGGCACTGCAAGTGGGTGGCGACGATAAGAACCAGGCCGTCGGCACCAAGCTCGTCTTCAAGGACAGCGCCTTCGCCGATGACGTGGCCAAGACCAACCTGGCCGCGATCTTGAGCCAGCATGGCCTTGACGACGTGCGGAGCATCTGAGCATGGCGGCCGGTGAGTTCTTGCTGTACCAGACGGACGACGGCCGCTCCCGGGTGGAGTGCCGTTTCGCCCAAGAGACCTTGTGGCTCTCACAGGCGGGCATGGCGGAGCTGTTTTTGACCAGCAAGCAAAACGTGGCCAAGCACCTGAAAGCTATCTTCGCCGAGGGCGAGTTGGCTGAGGATTCAGTTGTCAACCGGTGGTTGACAACTGCTGCAGACGACAAAGGCTACAGGGTGAGCCACTACAACCTGGAAGCCATTCTGGCCGTGGGCTACCGCGTGCGCTCGGTGCGCGGAACCCAGTTCAGGCGCTGGGCCACCGAGCGCCTGGGTGAATACCTGCTCAAAGGCTTCACGCTGGACGACGAACGGCTGAAGAACCCGCCCGTGTTTGGCAAAGGCGCTGGTGTGGTGATGCCTGATTATTTCGGCCAGCTGCTGGAACGGGTGCGTGACATCCGCGCGAGCGAGCGCCGCATGTACCTGCGCGTGCGCGAGATATTCGCGCTGGCGGCCGACTACGAACCCAGCCTGCCTGAGACCACGCAGTTCTTTCGCATCATTCAAAACAAGTTGCACTTTGCGGTCACGGGCCAGACTGCAGCCGAGCTGATTTCTGGCCGTGCCAAGCGTGAACTGCCCAACATGGGCCTGACCAGCTGGAAGGGTGGGGACGTGGCGCGGGCCGATGTGACCGTGGCCAAGAACTATCTGAAGGAGCCAGAGATCGCTGAGCTGAACCGTGTCGTCGTGATGTGGCTCGACTTTGCGGAAGACCAGGCGCTGCGCCGGAAGCAGGTCTTTTTGCGTGACTGGCAGACCAAGCTGGACGAGTTTTTGCGCTTCAATGAACGCCGCGTTTTGCCAGATGCCGGCAGCGTGAGCAAGAAGACTGCCGACGAGAAAGCGCTAGCCGAGTTCGAGGGGTTTGCTGACGCGCGCAGGCACGAGCGCGAGTCGCTGGGTGCGGTCGACTCTATGAAGGCGCTGGAGCAAGCGGCACGGGCAATCGATGCGCCAACGCTCAAGCCCGGCGCGAAAGCGGCTAAAGCAGCCAAGCCCGGCAGGGTCGTGAACAAAGCAGGCAAGAAGAACAAATGAAACTCCAGTTCGAACACAACCTGGACTACCAGATCGCCGCCATCAACGCGGTGTGCAACCTGTTCGCCGGCCAAGAGGTTTGCAGAACCGAGTTCACCGTCACAGCGCCGAGATCGGTCTACGCGTCCGTCGGCGCAGGCACCGATGCGCAGGGCCTGTTGCCGGGCATGCCTGGTGACGGTGCGCAGTTGAGCCTGGGTCTGGCCGAATCCGACCTCGGCATCGGCAACCGCTTGCAGCTGCTGCCCGAAGACCTGCTGGCTAACTTGAACAAGGTGCAGACGCGGCACGGATTGAGGCCGAGCGAGTTGCTGGCGTCGCGCGACTTCACGGTCGAGATGGAGACAGGCACCGGCAAGACCTATGTGTACCTGCGCACCGTGTTCGAACTGAACAAGCGCTTCGGCTTCACCAAGTTCGTGGTCGTGGTGCCGTCGGTGGCAATCAAGGAGGGCGTCTACAAGAGCCTGCAGATCATGGCGCCGCACTTCCAGTCGCTGTATAGCGGCCAGCCCTTCGAGTACTTCTTGTACGACTCGTCGAAGCTGAACCAGGTTCGAAACTTCGCCACCAGCCAGCATCTGCAGGTGATGGTGGTGACGGTGGGCGCCATCAACAAGAAGGACGTGAACAACCTATACAAGGACAGCGAGAAGACCGGCGGCGAAAAGCCCATTGATCTGATCCGCGCCACGCAGCCCGTGTTGATCGTGGACGAGCCGCAGAGCGTGGACGGTGGCCTGGAGGGGCGCGGCAAGGAAGCGCTGGATGCGATGAGCCCGCTGTGCACGTTGCGCTATTCGGCCACGCATGTGGACAAGCACCAGATGGTTTATCGGCTGGATGCCATCGATGCGTATCGGAAGTTGTCAAGGTAGTTGTCGCCGCGAGGGTGTGAGTCAGGCTGCTTTGAGTGTTGCGTTTGGCTCCTTCAATTCAGGCGAATCAGGGTTGAGGTGGACGGCGGTTTCGTAGTGCCAATTACGCGTGTCTTTCGACCAACGATTTGGGTGGGCTTGGCGTGCCGTTTCATAGACCGCCTTGCGGGCTTTCAATAGTTCCTCGTCCATGCCGGCGTGACGCTGCGCGGGTGTCACGAACGAGATTGCGCTGTGGCGGTGCTCTTCGTTGTACCAGTGCAGCAATTCAGTGACCCAGCGCCATGCAGCCAGCAGGTCTTCGAATGGTTTGACGGGCAACTGCGGCCGGTACTTCAACGTCTTGAACAGGCTCTCCGAGTACGGGTTGTCGTTGCTCACAGCGGGGCGGCTGCGGCTGTGCGCCACCCCCAGTTACTGCAGTGTGGTCAACATGGTTTGGCCTTTCATCGGGCCGCCGTTGTCCGAGTGCACGGTCAGCTGATCGGGCTTGATGCCTGCGCGCCGGCAGATGTCTCGCAGCAGTTGGCTGGCCAGCTCCGTACTCTCGCAATCGAAGACCTGCCAGCCCACGGCTTTGCGGCTGAACAAGTCCTCGAACAGGTACAGGTAGAAGTGCTGGCCGCGCACCTGGGTTGGCAAGTAGGTGATGTCCCAGCAGTAGATCTGGTCTGGCGCTGTGGCCACCAGGGCGCGCGGCTTGCTGCGTTTGTGTGGCGCACGCTCAAGCCGGCGGTGTGCCAGCTGCCCGGCTTGGCGCAGCAGCCGGTACAGCGTGGATTCGCTGCCCACATAGGTCCCCAAGTCCGCCAGGCGCGGCACGATCTGGCTGGGCGGCAGGTCCTTGAATTCGTCGCTGTTGAGCAGCTCCAGCGCGGCTTGGCGCTCGCCGTCGCTCAGTCGGTTCGGTGGTGGCGTGGCCACGCGTTTCGTGCTCGCGCGCAGGTCG
>JBBQAW010000192.1:0-7986 GCA_038316815.1 Burkholderiales bacterium | reverse complement strand
ACCAGCAGCACGGGCCGGTCGCGGGTTTCGATCGCCACTTTCCACGCCACCGCGGTCTCGTTGGCATCGGCCGGTCGAATCAGCGTGATGTTCGGCATCGCGCGCAGGCTGGCGAGTTGCTCGACGGGTTGATGCGTCGACCCGTCTTCGCCCACCGCAATGCTGTCGTGCGTGAACACATGCACCACGTGCAAACCCATCAAAGCGGCCAGTCTGATGGAGGGCCGCACGTAATCGGAAAAGATGAAGAACGTCGATCCGAAGGGCACGTAGCCACCGTGCGCTGCCATGCCGTTGAGGATGGCGCCCATCGCACCTTCGCGCACGCCGAAATGCAGGTTGCGACCGGCACGGCTCCAGCCACCGGCGTCGCTGCCCTGGGTGTCGTCGCCCGGGCTGCTGGGTGGATTGAAGGTGCCCTGCCGCTTTAACGCGGTGTGGGTCGATGGGTCCGTTAAACCTTGATGTGCAAACTCAGCATGCGGCAGGCCACTGCCAGTTGCGAATCTCCGGCAGGTCCCGGCCGTGCTGGCGGATGTACTGCGTGGGCTCGAACAGCTTGTCCTTCAGCCGCCGCTCCAGCGCCAGGCCCTTGTCGCCGGTTTGCGGCAGGCGGTCAACGGCAACCATCACGAGGTGGAAACGGTCCAGGTCGTTCAGCACCGTCATGTCGAACGGTGTCGTGATCGTTCCTTCTTCGTTGTAGCCGCGCACGTGGATGTCTACGGTCTGGTGCCCGCGCTGCTGGCGGCCTGGAACACGGCGCGCGTTGGCCGCAACCCGGCGCAGCTTTATGCGCAACTGGTGCAGGCGTTGGGATATCCGGTCGCCGACCGCATTGAGGCGACGGCGACAGCGGCGCAGAAGGCCCGGCCAGCGGCGCTGACGCCCGGGGGCATCGGCGGAATCATTGGCGAAAGCGGCAACAGCAGCAACAGCAGCATCAGCACCAGCACCAGCATCAGCATCAGCATCAGCAGAATCAACGGCATCAACGGCAACAGCGGCAACAGCGGCAACAGCGGCAACAGTGGCAACAGCGGAATGACCGCGGGCGAACTGGCCGGCGAAGCCATCACGGCCGTGCTGGACCACGCAAGAGGCAACGGTGCGGCCATTGGCGGCATCAAGGTCGTCGCGAAGAATGGCGGGTTCGCGACCCGGCCCTCGGGCACTGAAGACATCTACAAGATCTACGCCGAGAGTTTCAGCGGCAGAGACCACCTGCAGCGCATCTTGAAGGAAGCACAGGCGATCGTCGATGGCGCGCTGGCGGCACCCTGAAGGCCAGGCTGGCAATGGGCCGGCAATCGGGGCCTGGGGCGCGAGTGCAGCGATAGCGCCCAGGCTGCCGGCGTTTCCGCCCGGGCCATGCCCATGCCCATGCCCATGCCCATGCCCTTGCTTACGGCCATGCCCATGCGCCGCCGCGTCCTGCGACAACTGAACGATGATGCGCCGCCGCCACCCCCAGTCCCAAACTTGTCTCAGCACCCGCTTTTCCAGACCCTCGTCCTGCCCCTGCTGCTGGCCCTGCTGGGCATGGCCGCACTTCGGCTCTGGCCTGGCGAACGTTGGGCCAGCCTTGGCGCAACAGCGGGGCTGCTGGTGGCGCTGGCATGGTGGCCGGGTTTTGATTGGCCCGCGCACTCACGCGCAATGAAGCTGCCGTGGGTGGTGCTGGCCGGTCTGGGCCTGGCCCTGCTGGCCACGGCGCGCGAAGCCACTGGCGCCAGGCCGCTGTCGTCGCTGGTGCTTGCCGTCGTGGCCTGGGTTGGGGCAGTGCTGTGGCTGGCGGGCGGGCAGGCCAGCCCGCCTTTGCTGGCGGGCGCCGGGCTGCTGGGCGTGGCGGTGCTGTGGCCATTGGCTGGGGGCCGGGGCCACGCGGCGGCGCCGGCGAAGGCTGGGTCGGGCCTGGCCGTGCCGGCAGAGCGGGGCGCACTGGCAGTTCTGCCAGAACTGGCTGTCCTGGCGGTACTGGCCGTAGCGGCGTTAGGACTGGCGGCGCTGGCAGCCACGGGCGGTTCGCTCTTGTTGGCGCAACTTGCTGGCATGGTGGCGACCACCGCCGTGGCCATGGCCGGGTGGGCGTGGCTGCGGCCTTCAGCGCGCATGGCCAAGGGGATGGCCGAGGGGATGGCCGGGGGCACGTCCGCGGGCACGGCCGCAGCCATGGCCGCCCCCATGGCGCTCCCCATGGTCGTGAACGCAGGCGGTTATCGCTATTGGCCTCTGGCTCTGGCCTGGCTATCGATTGCGTGGGCTTGGGTGCTGGCAGAGCCTGCCGCGGGCAGCATGCGAGCGCTGCAGGTGGCCCTGCTGGCGCTGGCCTTCGGGGTGCCAGCCCTGCTGTCCCGCGGGCCTGCGGCGGCCCTGGCGCCACGCTGGCGCCCGTGGGTAACGCCAGCCGCCGCGCTGCTTGCCGCCCTGGCGGTGGCTCTGGCCTGGTGGGCGGGCACGGCCAGCGCGCCGATGCCCGACACTGCGCTGGACCCGAACGACCCTTACCTCATACCTTGATGGCGATGAACAACCCAGCCCCTGCTGCCCAGCCTGGTGACCAGCACCCAGCCGAATCCACAGCCGAACCTATTGCCCTACCTGTTGCCGAACCTGTGGCCGAACCTGTGGCCGAACCTATGGCCCAACCTATGGCCGAACCCACGGCCGAACCTACGGCCAGCGCGCCGCTGCGCAGCCTGCCCAGCCTGCGCAGCGGCCACTGGCAGGATCTCACCACCCTTGACTTCGCACGGGTCGACCCGGCCCGGACCATCGCGCTTCTGCCGGTGGCGGCGATCGAGCAGCACGGCCCGCACCTGCCGCTGGCCACCGACGCGCTGATCAATCAGGCCGTGGTCGACCAGGCGCTGCGGCGCCTGCCGGCATCGGCTTCGGTACTGGTGCTGCCGGCGCTGAACATCGGCGACAGCCTGGAACACACCGCGTTTGCGGGCACCCTCAGTGCCGATCTCGACGCCCTGCTGGGCCTGTGGCTGGGGGTGGGGCGCGGCGTTGCGCGGGCCGGTGTCAGGAAGCTGGTGATCTTCAACAGCCACGGCGGCCAGCGCGCGCATGTGGACCTGGCCGCGCTGCGGCTGCGCGTGGCGCATGGGCTGCTGGTGGTGCGGGCCCACAGTTTTTCTTTCGGCGTGCCGCCGGGCTTGTTCGAAGCCGATGAACTGGCGCACGGGCTGCATGGCGGCGCGGTCGAAACCTCGTTGCTGCTGCACCTGCGGCCCGACCTGGTGCGCGCCGAAGCGCTGGCTGATTTTCCAAGCCTGGGTGCCGAACTGGGCCGCCGCGGCGGGCTGCTGGGCGCCGAAAAACCCGTGGGCATCGGCTGGATGACGCAAGACCTCAACCCGCACGGCGCATGCGGCAACGCCAGCACGGCCAGCGCGGCCAGCGGCGAGCGCCTGCTGAATCATCTGGCCGACTGTCTGGTGCGGCTGCTGGCCGAAGTCGAGGCCATGCCCCCGCTCTGACCAAGATTCAGTCGTCGCCACCCAGGTGGCCCGCTTGCTGCTTGGTGCGCATGTAGCGTTCGTTGTGCGCCGTCATCGGGCCGTGCACCGCCACGCGGTCGACGACGTCGATGCCGGCCTGGCGCAGGGCCTCGATCTTCTGCGGGTTGTTGGTCAGCAGGTGGATGCGCGTGTGGCCCAGCGCCTGCAGCATGGCCGCTGCGGCAGCGAAGTCGCGTTCGTCCTCGCGAAAGCCCAGGTGGCGGTCGGCCTGCAGTGTGTCTAGCCCGCTGTCTTGCAGCCGGTAGGCGCGCAGCTTGTTGGCCAGGCCGGTGCCACGCCCTTCCTGCGCCAGATACAACAAGACGCCGCCTGTTTCGGCCAGCCGTGCCACCGCGCGCTGCAGTTGCGGGCCGCAGTCGCAGCGCAGGCTGCCCAGCAGGTCGCCGGTCAGGCAGGCCGAGTGCAGGCGCACGGGCACCGGCGCGTCGGTTGGCGGCCGGCCAACGACGATGGCGACATGCTCGGCATCGCCGTCGATTTCGCGGAACAGCACCAGGGTGCAGTCTTCCTCGGCCGCCAGCGGCACGTGGGCGTCGCTGACGCGGCGCAGGCGCGCAGCCTGGTCCGGCAGGGCGGCAAAGACGTCGGCCGGCTCGATCTGCAGTACCTGCGCAGCAAGCAGCGCGGCGCCGGCTTGGGCGTTCAAGGGCACCAGCAGCAGGGCAGGGATCAGGCGCGATCGCTTGCACAACGCCAGCGCTGCAGACCCGGCCAGGTCTTCGCCCGCTGCCGTGGCGCAGCCGCCCAGCAGGCTGCGGTCGCCGGGGCCAGAAGACACACCGGCCAGTTGCTGCAGCGCGGCCAGCGTGACGCGTGACGACAGGCTCAGGGCTTGCGGGCTGGGCTGCGGCAAGTGTGGCGTAGGCGGCGAAGCTTGCGCAGGCGCCGCAGTCAGGCCCAACGCCAGCAGGCGTTCGGCGCTCAGCAGCAACTGCGGTGCCGGGCCGGCCCGCAGCAGTTGCTGCATCAAGCCTTCGCTCAGCGTCTCGACCGCGGCCGCCAGCAGCCAGCCATGGCCGCTGGCCAAGGCCAGCGGGCGCCCGTGTCTCAGTTCTGTGCAGGCCCGATCGACGCGGATCGCCGCGGCGCGGATGGGGTTGGAGGCGGGCTCGGTGCCGCCCTGCAGGCTGGTCAGGGGATGCTGCGCGTCTGTCATCGTTGCGGCTGAAAGGCCCGTTGCCGCAGCGCCGTCGCGGGCAGGAAAAGGCAGTGGTTGCGGTTCATCAGGGGCAGGATAGCCGTTCACCGACCTTTAAGAGCGACGGGAGTCCTTGGGCCCCGGCTGCCATCATTGCCTGATGAGCCCTATCGACCCCCCCGACTGGCCCTTGCTGTGGCCGCAGATGCTGCAAGCACGCAACGCGCCGCAGGCCGAAGCAGGCGACAGCGGCTCCGGCAGCCGCTTGACCCACCGCATCGGCTGGCTGCATGCCGACGCCACGCAGGGCTGGTGCCTGAGGGGCCCGTGCAGCCCTGCCAGCGCCGAATGGTTCGCGTTCTACAAGCCCTTGCTCGACGCCCGCCTGGCGCCGGAACGGGCGGCTCGCGGGGCATCGGGCGGCGCAGCAGGGCATGGATGGCTCGCAGGTGTCGCGGCTTCGGCGCCCTGGGTGCTGGCACAACTGGGGCAGAGCCTGGACGGCTGCGTGGCAACGGCCAGCGGCGATTCGCACTTCGTCACCGGGGCGCCGGGGCTGCTGCATTTGCACCGCCTGCGTGCCTTGTGCGACGCCGTGCTGGTGGGCGCCGGCACGGTGGCTGCCGACGACCCGCAGTTGACCACGCGTCGCGTGATGGGCCCGAACGCGGTACGCGTGGTGCTGGACCCGGCCGCCCGCCTGGACGGCCGCGCCCGGCTGTTTCGTGATGCGGCGGCGCCGACGCTGTGGCTCTGCGACCAGCGCCATGCAGCGCAGGCACAGGCCCGACTGGTGGGCGGCGCGGCCGAAGTGCTGGCTGTGGACGGGCTGCTCGACCCCGCTGGCCCGGCTGGCGCGGCCGACCCGGCCGACCCAGCCTATCCGCCTGACCCGGTTCCGGGCCCCAACCTGGCCCGCGCGATGGCCGCCCTGGGCGCCCGAGGCTTGCGCGTGCTGCTGGTCGAAGGCGGCGGTGTCACCGTCTCGCGTTGCCTGGCAGCGGGCGTGCTGGACCGGCTGCATCTGGTCATCGCGCCGGTGATCATCGGGGCCGGCAGGCGCGGGTTGCAGCACGCCGGGCCGGCGCGCCTGGCCGACTGCCCGCGGCCACCGGCGCGGAAACTGGCCCTGGGCGAGGACATGCTTTGGGACCTGGACCTGCGCGGCACGGCAGTGGCCGTGGCCTCACCTGGCTGAAGGGGGCGGGGCCCCGTTAGCGCGGGGGTAGCGCAAGCACGTCGACATGACCCACGCGCAGCGTGCTGGGCCCGGCCTGCCTGCGCGATTGCGATTGCGATTGCGACTGCGGCTGCACTTGCTCCTGCAACTGTGCCTTCACCTGCGTCTGCGTCTGCGTCTGCGAAAGCGTCTGCGAAAGCAACTGCGCCCGCGCCTTCGTTTGCGCCTGCGCCTGCGCCTGCAAGCGCAACTGCAACTGCAACTGCAACTGCGACTTCGCCTGCGACTGCGACTGCGACTGCGCCCGCGCCTGCGAAAGCGCCATTCGCCGCTGCTGCCATGCGCGCACGACGCTGGCGGCGGCAGGCTGCTGCTCGATCGCCGCATCTGCCATGCCGTCGACCAGCGCCCGCTGCAAGGCCAGCGTCTGCATGTTCTGGCTGCTGTCCAGCCACCAGTCGCTGCGCGCGTGGCTGAGGCTGTAGCCGGCGCGGCGCAGCGCCAGCAGTAGCGCGGGGCCCGCAGCCGCGCCCAGCGCCGGGCCGCCAAAGCCTTTGTCGCGCAGTTGATGCGCCTCGAACAGCGCCGTCACCGTCGCGTCGTCGGCATCGCGCGGGGCGAAGCGCTGGCGGCCGTCGACGTTCAGCGCCATCAGCACGGCCACGCGCGCCGCGGTGGCCGCTGCCACCAGCCGCTGCAGCCAAGCCGCGCTGACGAGGTCGAGCAGGGCCGACGCCGTGACCAGCTGGGCGGCGTGCCAGGGCAGGCTTTCCAGGCCCTGGGCCAGGTCGAGACGACGGCGCACGATCTCAGTGCTGAAAGGGGTCGGCACGCTGGCGTTGATTCCGCTGCGCGCGCCAGTGCCGGCGTACTGCAGCCGCTTTGTGAGGCTGCCAACCGGCAAACCCAGGCAGGCCGGCCAGCGGCGCAGCAGCGTCGCGTCGTGGTCCACCACCAGCCATTGCTGCGCGCCGCCCAGCCGCGGCGCCAGCCAGCGCAGGTTGGCGCCAGTGCCGCAGGCCAGGTCGATGACGCGCAGCGGTGAGTGGGCGGAGCCAGACCCGGGCCCGGGCCCGGACCCAGGTGCGGTTGCCTGCCGTTGCCCCAGTGCACCCAACTCCCTCAAGGTGTGCAGCTCCTGGAATGCCAGCCTGGGCGCAGCGGCGTCACGCGCGGCGGTGTCGAAAGCTTCGCGCAGCTGCAACCAGTCGGCGCTGAAACTGGCTGCGCTGGCTGCGCTGGCTGCACTGGCTGCACTGGCTGAATTGGCACCGGCGCTGGCGTTTTCACTCACTGCCGAAACGGCGCTCTGGCGCTGGCTCACACGCTGTCCAACACGGCGCCAAAGCGCGCTGCCTGCTTGGGCCAGTTCGGCAGCAGCCGGCCAGCGGCGCGGGCGCCAGCGGCCAGCCGGGCGCGCAATGCGCTGTCGCTGATCAGCCTTTGCAACGCCGCCTGCAGCGCCGGCACGTCGCCCGCCGGTACGCGCCAGCCGGCCTGCGGCGGCAGCGTCTGCGCCAGCGCGCCGGCTTCGCTGGCCAGCACCGGCAGGCCGGCAGCCAACGCTTCGGCCACGACCATGCCGTAGCCCTCGTGCAGCGATGCCAGCACCAGCAGATCGGCTGCGGCGTACTGCGCCTGCAGTGTGGCGGCGTCTATCTCACCATGCCAGACCACCCTTTGCGCCAGTCCGCTGTCACGGGCCAGCGCGCGCACTTTGGCGCTCGTCGCAGGGTCGCGGGTGAGGCTGCCCACGCAGTGCAGTTCCCACGGCAGCCCAGGCAGCGCCTTCAGGCCGGCCAGGGCCTGCAGCAGCAGTGCATGGCCCTTGCGCGGGGTTACGGTGGCCACGCACAGCAGCCGTAACGGCCTGGCCATGGACGCGCTGGCGGCAGGCCCCGCCGGCGCGTGCGGCCAGGCGTCGGTGCCTGGCTCGACGACGGTGATACGGTCTGGCGCCACGCCCATAGCGGCAACGTCGCGGGCTGTGTGCGCGCTGGTGACGACGACGCGGCGCGCGAACTGCAGTGCGCGCGTTTCGCTGGCCAGCAAGTGCTGGCGCAAGGCCGGGGCCAGCCCGGTTTCCAGATGCAGCGGGTGGTGCACCAGGGCCACCCAGCGCAGCCGGTCGGCATGTG